>JAQUYX010000124.1 GCA_028691615.1 Victivallaceae bacterium | reverse complement strand
CCAGCGAAGCCGTCCGCCGCTCGGCCCGCGAAGGAATGGTCACCTCCTCAAGATGATGATTCTCCTGCAGGTGCGACTCATTTCCGGCAATGGCCCCCGCGCCGATGAGCGCAACTGTCGCGCCATAACTGCCGCGACCGGCCTGTTGCTGGTTCCAACGCGATTTCTCATGCAACGAACGGGTCAACTGAAAGAAATTCTTCAACCCGAGCACAATTGCCGAAACCGTGTATTCCGCCACAGGAATCGCATTGGCCTGCCACCCGCTGACCACCTTGATCCCGCAATGCAGAAACGGCCGGGCAAAGCCGTCGGTCGCACCCGCCGCATAAAAAAGCGCCTTGAGTTGCGGCATCTTCCGGCGGATCTCTTCCTCCGAAAACGCAGGCATCCCCCAAGTCGAAAAGATCGCCTCCGTCGCGCCTAGATCGCATTCCTCAAAGTTCCCGGCAGTGACAATTTCCGGAAAAAGATCGGTCTCCTCCGCCAGAATCTTCCGCCGGGCGGAACCGTAAACATAATCAATCTTGTCCGGCATATTGCAGACAAACGCAGTTTTTATTCTGCTCATCAATGGTTCTCCTTGCATAAGTAATCAATCAGAAGCACGATGTCATAAATCAAATCGGGATTGGAGGTGCACTCCACCTTGTGCCCGGGAATGAAACTAAGCACCTTGCCGCCCGCAGCCGTCACGGTTTCGCAACACTGCACACTGGTGTGACCATTCACATCGGCGGTCATCAGAATCATCGACGGCGAGGTCTGCTCCAGCTCAGTGTAAATCTCGTCCTCCGGCAAAGAGACGTCCCGCAGCTTCCCCTTGAGTTCGTGCCGGACTTTCGCCACCTTCACCTCACACGGCCCCGCCGGGTGGGTCGAGGACGCGACCCCGTCCGGATCTCCGGCGCGCACCCAGCGGAATCCAACCAGTTTCCGGAAAAATTCCTCTTTCCAGAAAGCCGCGCTGGAGCCGTGAAGCAATAGCACATTTCCCCCGCGCCGGCAATAGCGTTCGAGCGCGGCGACCGCCAGGGGTCCCGGATAAGGCTGATCGCAACTGCCGCCGATCATGTGCAGAATCAATAGTTCGCAGGAATCAGACCAATCCCCCGCGTTGAGCACATCCCACTGGTTCTCCGTAAAGCAAATTCGCGCACGAAGTTCCGGGGCCAGATGCTCAAAAATCACCCGGCCGGGGTGGGTCCCGTAATGGTCATCGGCAAAAAAGTAAATCATCGCGTTTGCCTATTCTCCTTTTTTCCCGGGAGAAAGCTCCCAGAGTTTCGCAAAAGTCTTCGGAATGCTTGTATTCTCCATCACCCCGCCAAAACGATCGCTCCCGGGGCCCCCCGCATAAATCCCGACCGGCGCGGAGGTATGCTGATTGGTCGAATAAAAAATCACCGGCGCAGTCTGCTTAACATTGTTGCCGTTGCAGACAATTCCGCCAGTCTCGTGGTCGGCGGTGACGACAACAAGCGTGTCCTTGTGCCGCCGCGCATATTCCACCGCGGCTTTGACCGTGAAATCGGCCATCAGCGTGCCCAGAACCGTCAGATCCGGATCGTTTCCGTGGCCGCCGGAATCCGGCAGGGAACTCTCCACCATCAGGAAAAATCCTTTCGGATTTTTCCCAAGTTTCTCGGCCGCGGCGGCAGTGAATTGGCTCAACAGCGTGATATCCTTGCGCCAATCGCCAATGAACCCGTAAGCCTTCGCGGCAGCCGCAGGCAACGTATCCGGCGTCCGAACCGCATGGTACCCAGCTTTTTGCATTTCAGCACAGAGATCACGCCCATCCTTGCGCTGATCGGGCCGAAAGGCGTGGTTGCGCTCGTTGCCAATGAGAATGTCATAGCCGCACTTCGCGGCAAAACATGCAATCTCCGAAGCCATTCCACGCGCGGGAACATGCGCATAAAACGCCGACGGCGTCGCCCCGACCAGCGCATCCGTGGTGATAATCCCAACGGATTTGCCTTGGGCAGCGGCCATCGCGGCAATCGAATCGACCGCCGTCCGGTCCGGCTTCATTCCGACAAAACGGTTGTTGGTCTTGTGCCCGGTGGCAAGCGCAGTGCCGGCCGCGGCGGAATCGGTGACATCGGCATTGGCCGACCGGGTCTGCACCAGTCCGGTATGCGGCAACTGCTGCAGATAAAGCGCCTGTCCGCGTCCGTGAGCATAGTTGGATGTTGCCAACAGCGCCCCCATACCCATCCCGTCACCGATGATCAGAATCACGTTGCGCACCGGCCCCTTGTCGGGAAGCAAACGCGCGATCTCGCGGCGGTCCGGGGTGGCCGGCGCCGCATACTTTCCTTTGACCAGCCAGCGCGGCGTAATCCCGTAGACGGGCAACTCCGTTCCGACCGAGACCGCGGCGATCATCCATACCGGATCTTCGGCTTCAAAACGAATGGAACGGATCGGACGGTCCCGCAACGCAAAACGGGAGACAAAAAGCGACACCTGAGTATTGCCGTTGTAGATCGACCACACCCGTTTCGCATTTCCCCCGTCGCGCGGAGAACTCCAGTCCAGCACCTCGCGCCCGTTGCGCAAAGAAAATTTGGAAGGCGCCCCGCCGTCATATTCCACAGTGAGATTGCCGGCATGCTGGCCGTTGACCACCCATGCGCCCGCGTGGAGCAGATAAAGCGTCCGTCCGCGAACCGTCCCGGGAACTTTCATTTCCACCTGCCGCGGCAGATAGCTGCGTTCCTTCTGGCCGCCGAGCACGATACACTCCGGGGCGGTCTCCGAACGGACAATTTCAAACGCAATGCCGCCGAATTTTCCGCGCCCCGCGGGAATGGCGCGCAGGTCGTTTCCGCCTTGATCGGTCCATCCGCCCTTGCGGTCCTCCGCAGTCTGATCGGAGAACGTGCTGTTGGCCGCCTTGCCGAACGCAATCGGCGCGACCTCCTCCCCGAAAAGAACCGCGGCAGTTAGAAAATTCAACAACAAAAACCCAGCTCGGAACACCTTAGACATGACCCCTTCTCCTAAATGTTGTTATCCATTTTACCCACAATTAAGATACCCCCTTTCCTTTGATTTTTCAATCGGAATGCATCCTTTGATTGAAAAAATGCGCCTCCGTGTTATATTGAAGCAATCACCCGGACAAAAAGCGGCAGTCGGCAAATGGTGGAATCTGGCATAGGAGCTTGTTTTTTTATGGATCGGCAGACCCAGCGCAACATTTTTTTGAACCGGGAACTCAGCTGGCTTGAGTTCAACGCACGCGTGCTGGCAGAAGCCGCCGATCAGACCAATCCGCTGCTCGAAAGACTCAAATTCATCGCGATCTTTTCCAGCAACCTGGACGAATTTTTCATGGTGCGCGTGGCAGGACTGCGCAAGTTGGAGAAACTGCAATCGGGAATCATCTCCGATCCCGCAGGACTCTCGCCGCAACGACAACTTCTGGCCATTCGCAACCGCGTCGACCGGCTGCTGCGCAAGCAATCGAAAATTCTCTGCGACGAATTGCTCCCCGCGCTCAACGAGTACGACGTCCGGCTCGAACACCCCGGAGCACTCCCGGAAGCCGCCCGCATTGAGTTGAGCAAGCTTTTTCGAGATCAGCTTCTCCCGGTGCTGACGCCTCTGGCCGTCGATCCATCGCACCCTTTCCCGCTGCTCAACAGCGGCGCAATCGAAATCGCCGTCAGCTTGTTCGCCCCGCGCGGGGACAAGGAGATCGGACACGCCTTTGTGGAATTGCCGGAGGCGCTGCCGCGATTCATCCCGATCGACACAGGGCGCGGCACACGCTCCTTCGTTCCGCTCGAAGAGGTGGTCATGGACAATCTCGATCTGCTCTTCAACGGTTGCCGAATCATCGCCGCATGTCCCTTCCGGATTACGCGCGACATGGATTTTTCGGTCGAGGACTCCGGCGCGGAGGATCTGCTGCTTTCGATCGAACGCAAACTTTTGCAGCGGCGGCGCCGGGAACCGATCCGGCTGGAAATCGCCCGCGGCGCGAGTTCCGAACTGGCCGCGTGGCTGCAAAGCGAATTTCATCTGGACCGGCTTTACCGTTACAACGCGCAGAAAATGCTTCATCTCAAACAGCTTTTCGAACTGATCGGCAAAGCCGGACACCCGGAGCTGCTCGAACCGCCGTGGCCGCCGGCGCCCGCTCCCGAATTTCCGCCGGGAGTCTCGATGTTCGACGCGATCCAGCGGCACAAGGAAATTCTTCTGGCATTGCCGTACCAGAGCTTCGATCCGGTCGTCCGCCTGCTCGAAGAGGCCGCGGACGATCCGGGCGTGCTGGCGATCAAACAGACGCTGTACCGGGTCAGCGGCGATTCCCCGGTGGTGCGCAATCTTCAGCGCGCCGCGGAGAACGGCAAACAGGTTACGGTGATCGTGGAACTCAAAGCCCGCTTCGACGAATACAACAATATCACCTGGGCGCGCCTGCTCGAAGAGTCCGGCGCCCATGTGGTCTACGGCATCGCCGACCTCAAGATTCACTGCAAAACGCTGCTGATCGTCCGAAAAGAGGGCGATTATATTCGCCGTTATGTGCATCTGGCCACCGGCAATTACAACGACAAGACCGCGCGGCTTTATACCGATATGGGATTGTTCAGCTGTTCGGGGCCGCTGGTTTTCGATGTAGCGTCGCTTTTCAACGTGATGACCGGCTTTTCCCTGCCGCCGGGCGAATGGCACAAGGTGGCGGCGTCCCCGACCGATCTGCGGCGGAAATTAATCGCGCTGATCGACCGGGAAGCGGCCAACTCCTCCGCCCGGACTCCGGGACGGATCGTGGCCAAGATGAATTCTCTGGCCGACGCGGAGATCATCCGCCATCTGGATGCGGCGGCGGCCAGACATGTCCGGATCGATCTGATCGTCCGGGGAATCTGCTGCTACCGGATTCCGAAAGGCGGGACGGTGCGGGTCGTCAGCATTGTGGATCGCTATCTGGAACACACCCGGGTTTTCTACTTTCAAAATGGGGGCAACGAAGAGTATTACCTCTCCAGCGCCGACTGGATGTTCCGCAATCTCGACCGGCGCATTGAGTTGATGTTTCCGGTGGAACAGCCCGAGCAGCGCCGATTGCTGGCGGATCTGTTGGCTTTTCAGCTGGACGACCGCTGGAAGGGGCGCAAAATGACCTCCTATGGCAGGTATGTTCCCATGCGCCGGGGCGAAAGCGACCGGGAAGCCCGAAGTCAGGAGAAGACCGCAGGGTATCTGCGGAAACTAATGGAAGCAAAGACCGTACAACTACTCAAGCTGGAACACTGATTTCCCCCGCCGGTCAGCGGCGCGGCCGGGCGCGGCGGCGCACCATGGCGAAGAGTTCCGCCGGTTCGCCCGCCCGCAGCAGCAGATTGATTCCGAAATAGGCCGCGCCGAAAACCGTCGTGCCGATTCCGAGCCGCAGGAACGCCATCATCCGTCCGTTACAGGCTCCGGGCAGCAGCAATTCCGCCAGATACCATGCCAGCGCCGCCGAAGCGACGATTTTGACAATCGGGAAAAGCAGCGCGCGGCTCCATCCGATGAAGATGCCGTCGCGCCGGAGGAACCAGAGCAGCACCAGCAAATTGAGCATGGCGCTGAGCACGGTGGCCAACGCAAGCCCGCCCTGCCGCAAAGGTCCCATCAGCAAATAGTTCATGATGATGTTGGCAATACAGCAGACGATGGAGACCATCATCGGGATTTTGACTTTTTTGCGGGCGTAAAATCCCGGCAGAACCAGTTTGATTGCGCAGAAGAAGGGGATTCCCCATGCCATGAAGGCGGTCGCGTAACAGGTTTCCTCCAGATCGGACGCGGTGAACCGCCCGCCCATCAGCAGAAGATATTGGATCTCTTTGCGGAACCCGAAGACAAAGAACGCCATCGGGACGGTAATGAAAAGCACATGGCGCAAACTGAAGAAGAGATCGCTACGCATCCGTTGAAAATCTTCGTGCGCCGCCGCCTGAGACATTTCGCTGGCCAGCACCTGACCGAAGGCGACTGCGAAAATTCCGATAGGCAGGTCGATGATCCGGTCGGTGTAGTTCAGCGCGGGCACCGCCTGTCCTCCGAGGCTGGCCGCGAAGCAGCGGTCCGCGAAGAAACTGATCTGAAGGGCGGCGCCGCCGACCAATCCGGGCGTAACCAGTCGCCAGACATCTCCGAGGACGGCGCGGTTGAAGCCGTGTTTGAGCGAGGAGAAATCGGGGAACGCCTGAAGTTTACGCAGCAGCAGGGCCATTCCGACCAGATAGAGGAGCCCGGAAATCAACACCAGCACAGCCAGTGCGTCCAGCAGTTTTTCGATGTCGCGCACATGCAGAAACCATCCCAGAGCAAGTCCCCCGATCAGGAAAAAATTGAGCAGCAATGCGCCCATGGCGGGCCAAGTGAAAGATTTCCGGCTGTTGGCCACGGCCATTGCCGCGCCGACCAGACAGATGAAGAAGCAATAGGGCATCAGGATCGGCAGGAGTCGGGTGGCCAGAATGGTATAGCGCGCGGTCAGGAAGGGACGAATGAGAATGCCCAGACCGGAAACCGTCACGACGATGATGCCAAGCAAAAGTCCGAGGGCGGCGAAGATCGTTCCGAGATCGGAGCGCATCTTGGCCATGCCCTGTTTTTCCGCGGTGTGCGTGACAATCGGGAGCAAAGTTTGTCCGAGCGCGCCTTCGCCAAGCAGTCTGCGGAACATGTTTGGGATCATGAAGGCCAGTCCCCAGGCGCTGGCATAATCCCCACCGCCGATGACGCGGGAAGAGAGCATGACCCGGAGAAGTCCGCAGAGGCGGCTAAGCAAGGTTGCGAACGCGGGCCCGAAGGTACGTTTAAGCAGATTGACTTGGTTGGCTGACATGGTGTAAAACGCAGAACACTTTCGGTGACAATGCATGAAGGAGGGTTGCCGAGTGCCGTATCCCGGAGGATTCGGCGCGGGATTAATATATCCGGCGAAGGTTTTTTTACAAGGGGAAAATCCTTGCAATTCTTTCGGGGGGCCGGAAAAACGCACCCCAAAAGCATGAAATGTTTGAGAATCTTGCCCCGCAGACGATTGCGGATCATGCCTTGGAATGCTATATTTAAAAAAACAGTTGCTTTTCCTATACAACACGCGCGGCGCGACGTTGGACAGTGCCGTCACACGAAGGAGATTACAGAAAATGGCCGTCGAAGTATCGTATGTCCTCATCACTCCGTACAGTCTGGTCAAAAGCCGTACCGGCGGAATCCTCTCCCGGTTGCTCAGCCGTACCGATCTGGAGCTTATCGGCGCGCAGATGCTCGCGTTCGACAAGGAGCATACCGACGCCTATGCGCAGGAGTTGGAGGATTCGCTCAAGGACGCCAACGGAAAACTGCTCGCCGATTACGTGCGGGAAAACTTCCGCTGTCATGATGACGGACGACGCGAACGCACGTTCATGCTGCTCTTCAAGGGCGAAAACGCCTGTGCAAAACTCACGCAAGTGGTCGGCCGCCTCTCCCATCGCTCCCCCCGCGATTTCCATATCGCCGAATCCATCCGCGACACCTACGCCGACATGGTTGAAGACCGCGACAATCCCGAAATGATCCGTTATTTCGAACCGGCCTTGCTCACCCCGCCGAATTTCAACGACGCCATTCCGAAACTGCGCATGCTCGCCGAATTCGCCGCAAAATGCCCCAACATTATCGACAACTCCGTCGGCGGCACTCCCGGCGACGAGCGCACACTGGTCATTATCAAGCCGGAAAACTGGCGCGCGCCCTCCAGCCGCCCGGGCGCGGTCATCGACATGCTCAGCCGCACGGGATTGCGCATTGTCGGGTGCAAAGTCTACCGCATGAGCGTGGCCGACGCGCTCGAATTTTACGGCCCGGTGCAGAATGCCCTGCGCGGCAAGCTTGCCCCGAAAATCGGCGAAAAGGCCTTCGAGCTGCTCAAAGAGCAATACAAAATCGAAATTCCCGAGAGCTCAAAAGCCCTCCTCACCGAGGCGGTCGGCATTCCCTTCGCCGACGATCAGTTTGCTAAAATCATCGAATTCATGTCCGGCCGCAATCCGATGACCACCCCCGTTGAAAAACGCGCCGAACAGGGCGCCGCCCAATGTCTGGTGCTGATCTACGAGGGCAAAGACGCCGTTGCCAAAATCCGTTCGGTGCTCGGACCGACCGACCCGGGCAAAGCCCCCGGCGGCACGGTGCGGCGCGACTTCGGAAGCGACGTCATGGTCAACACCGCCCACGCCTCCGATTCGCACGAGAGTTTTATGCGCGAGACCGCAGTGGTCAAGATCATGGACAACCACATGGCCGCAAAAGCGTTGGACTTTCTGGCATCTTTTTAACAAATCGTTATAGATAAGGAGTTTAAGAACTTATGATTTTCGATTCCTTGAATCAATTTTCGTCGTTGCACTTTCTCTCGGCCGAGGATTGCGCAAAACTCGATTCCGTGCTCGCTTCGCTCAACGCCGACTCCCCTGTCGGCAAAATTGAAATCGACGGGTCGCGCATTTTTCTCTCTGTCTCCGAATACACCACGCGCAACGTGGAAGACGCAAAACTCGAAGCGCACCACAATTATGTCGATATTCAACTGTTGCTCGCGGGCAAAGAGCAAATCGGCTATTCGCCGCTCGACAATCTGGCGGTGACGCAGGAATATGACGCCAAAAAGGATTGCGCATTTTACGCATACAATCCCGCCGGCGGAACCATTCTTACGCTGACCCCCGGAGTCTTCGCCGTATTCTTTCCCAACGAAGGACATATGCCGTGTCTTGCCGTCGGAGATCGGAAGAG
>JAQUYX010000123.1 GCA_028691615.1 Victivallaceae bacterium | reverse complement strand
ACATCTCCGAGAAGGTCGTTTCCGGGAAAATTTTCATTACCGCCGCGCAATAGGCCGCGGTCAGCACATCGCCTTCTCCGGCGTAGCCAATGCCGCGCGCCATGGCCTTCGACGCTTCCAGAAACGGCACGCAATCCCATTCGGGACGGCGGATGCCGGGAAACGAAATGGTGAAGGCGTCCAGTTTTTCGGCCGCCACCCATTTGCGGATCTTGAGCGACTCCCGAAGCGTCGTGCGGTAGGTGGCGTCGGAACAAGTTCCGAAAACAAAACGCTGCCGGTCAAGCGTCGCCTCCTCGTCAATCTCGGCATCCGAAACTTGCTGCGGATGATAGGGAATCCCTTCCAGCAATAGATCTTTCAGGTCGAAGGTAAAATCCCCCATTCCGGAAAAATCCCCTCCGACCTTGCCGACCCGGGCGCAATTCATCATCCGGGCCGCCGCCGCGCTGCGCAGATCCGCCACGACGCGGGAGATCACATCGCTGTGATCGACATGTCCGGCTTCGATCAGAAATTTTTCCCCTTTGCGAATCAGGAGATTACAGAGATCCTGAACCCCGTGGATTCCGTGGTTCGCCATCAGTTTATCCGTGTCATTGAAGCCGAATGTGTCGTCCGGCGTCGTGTCAAGAATCACCAAAGGCAGAGCGGTTGCGGCCAGCACTTCGGCCGATTCCAGAGACGGGGAATACGCCAGATGGAGGGTGACGATCGCCTCGGCTCCGGCGTTTTCAAAGGCCGACACCGCCGCTGCGAATTCGTCGCGGGTACGGCAGACCGGGGACTGGATCACCTGCAAATTTTCCCGGCGGAGCAAAGAAGCGACGCGGTCGAAATTCGCCTGAACCGGGAGACGGCACTCCGGCACGATCCGGTCGTACAACTCGAGATACAATCCGAGCAATCCGATTTTCATTGGCGTTCCTTTCCGGTGAATAATGTAAAGGCGTTTTGAAAAAAGATTTGCTGCTGAAGTTCCTGCGGAATTGCTTCCAGGAGCGAACGAAGCTGTTCATAGTAGAAGAGTGTGAATTTTTCCCGCATTCCCGGCACATAAACCATACTGCCGATCCGGTAATTTTCCGCGCAAAGATAGCAGTAGGCGTTGTTGATCTCCACGGATTTGCCATGCAGCAGCGCGATCGGAGCGTCGCTGCCGAAAAGAATGCGTTCCGCCGGGAAATGATCCAGCGTATATCGGAACACGCCTTCATGATTGAGCATGGCCGTATCGAAAAAGCAGTTGGAATATCCGGCAAGCTCTTCCAAATTGCTCTTGCGAATGTTCCGCATGAAATACGCGCGCCCGATGTGGGCGAAAATAAAGTCGATCCCCGGATAGGTTTCGCAAAGTTCAACCATCTGCCGCTGATTGCATGGGTCTTCGAAGCGCCCCGGTCGCGGGATGTGCAAGGTGACAATCGCCTTGCGGCGGTTCAGCATCGCAAGCTGCGCGGGAGTCATCATGTCCCGGATTTCGGTGTCCGCCGCATTCTTCCGGGCGAAGTTCCAGTAGGGTTTCACGCCGATGGAACAATTCTTCTCCATGCGCTCCTCCAGAACTTCCACCGGATCGAACGGCGAAACCAGCGACATATTGAAGCGGCAGCGCGGCGCCATTGCGAGCTTCACCGCGCCGTCCGGCATGGAAAAAGCATTGTACCATACCTCCTTGCCCGCCAGCAGTTCGCGAAGAAGCGCCTCCCAGCGCTCCACGGGAAAACTGCACGCGAAGTAATTCATGTAGTCGGACGCGTCCCGCTTGCTGTCGGCGGGAAACGCATCTCGCGCCCACAAATGGACGTGGCAGTCAAAGATCTTCTCCGGCAATCTTTCCTGAAGTTCCTCCCGATAGACCTTGCGGTCCATTTCCGTCAGCAATGAGGAGGACGCTGGATTATTTTGATCACACATCATGAAAAATCGTCTCCTTGTTTTCCCGATGGTTCGTATCTGGAAATCGACATCTCCGGCGCCTTCGCTCCGGCCAGCAGCGCGGCTCCCACGCTTCCCGCATATAAATGAAAATCGGGAACCAATACCGGACAACGCATCACGCGTGCGATCTGTTCCGGCCAGAAGGCGCTTTGCGCGCTGCCGCCGACCATCCATACTTTGCAAAATGGACGGTTTGGAAGAATTCCGGTGAGCCGGGAAAGCGTTTTATCGACAAATTTTTTCCCTTCGCCGGATGCGAAAATTTCATTGAGATGCGCGTACCGGTCGACTCCATCGCCAAGCGATGCGCTGATCCATTCCTCGATCTCCAACCCGATCTTCGCTGCGGAACGCATCCATCCCCAGCGGCCGCCCTCCCAGACCGTGTAGGGATCCGCCAGCAGTCCCGCCCCTTGGGGGCGTTTGTCTTCGGCGGTGAAGGCCACCCAGCTGCTGCCGCAGCTCAAGAGGAGCTCATCCGGCGCGGAAATCGCAACCGCCCGGGCCGCCGCCGGATGATCGAAACTTCCGGTGTAGAAAAGGGTGTTGCCGTCGATGTTTTTCGTGTGGAACGCCGGAAGAAGCGGACCGATGACGCTTCCGCACGGGACGATCTTTGGCAGCTGTGCTTCGGAAATTCCGAAACCGCGCAGCAATTCCTGCGAATAAACGCCTTTTTCCTGATCCAGCAGATAAAACGGCGTTCCCGAAGAGGGATCAAGTTTTCGGATTCCGGTAAGGGCGCTGGTCACATATTCGTTGCTCATGGCGACGAGTTTTCCCGCCAGCTGCCCGGTTCGGGCAAAGTACCTCAGATGCACCGGAGGAAAGCAGGACAGCAGCGGCCACCCCACCGTCCGGGAAACCATTTGCGCGTCAAGATCAAGCGCCTCTTTCCGGTTGTCCAGCCAACTGATGATCGGCGTGGCCGGAGAGAGGTCTTTGTGAAGCAAAAGGGTATTGCCGGAGGCCGCGGCGGCCGCGATGCCGGAGATCGGACGGGTGCTTTGTCCGGCCAGTTCCCGGATGAGATCCCATACCAGATCCAGATAATATTTTGCATCGATCTGCGTTTCGTCTGGAGAAGGATGAATGAATTCGACTTTGCGGACGGCAGTCGCCGCAAGGCGTCCGTCCTCCAGAAGAACGCCCTTGATACTGCCGGTTCCAAGATCCAGACCCAGATGGCTTTGCATATCAATCCGCCGCGCCTTTTTGCATCTTCGCAAGAACATGGTCCATCGCTTCGACGCAATGGTCGATGAGGTCGTCGTCAACGATCAGCGGCAGTTTGGTCAGCGCCGCCGGAGGACAGTGCGCCTTGTAAGTCTGCGCGCTGACATCGATGCAAAAATCCTGTCCCAGCGTATGACTGAACGCGACGGCTTCTTCGGCGTTTTCAAAGAAAAGCGTGCCGAGTAGTCCATGTCCTTCGACTTTTCGGAGAATCGCCGGATGCTTCTTCCGGAGAAGGGCAAGAACTTCCTCCCAGTGTTTTCCGATGGCAAGGGTGTGTTCGCGATTGCGCTCGGCGAACGCAATGGTAATCAAATTGGCCAAAGACGCCAGCTCCTCCTGTCCGTTGGTCACCAGTGCTCCGAAAAGATTCAAGCTGTCCATGGGATACGTCGTCAGGATTTTGGCGGCGGGATACTGCCCGGCGGGGAATCCTTTGCCCACGGAGACGAAATCGGGATGGCAGTTGTACTCTTTGAAGAGGAAAATTTCCGGCGACCACATGCACGATTGAATCTCATCGACCATCACGGGAATATCGTGTTCGTGACAGAGGGCGTGACAGCGTGCGACATACTCCTTGGTCAACGCGATGCCGCCGTAATTCATCAGCACCAGTTCGTGGAAAAATCCGGCGATCTTGTAGGCCCCGGAATCGTACTTGCCGACGGCGGCGGCGAAATCGTCGGCGTCGTTGATCGCCACGGGGACGATTTTGAGCAGATTTGCTTTTTCCATGCTTTCATAAAGTTCCGGCCACATGCCGCGAAGCAGTTGACAGGCGACGGTGGTTCCGTGGTAGTTGGCTTCCTTGGTCTGGTCGATGGCGGCCATCACCAGAAATACCGGAATCTTGCCGTGATAAAGCGGCGCTTCAGAGTTGCTTTGGAGTCGAAAAAAGCGTGCGAGCATCATCTTTAATGCGGCTTCGCATACGAGGCTGCCGGTTTCCAGATTGATGACCCGGTTGAGCACATGCGGCGCCCGGGAATCCAGAATGTTCTGCAGCGAAGAGCTGTCGCCGCGCGCAATGCCGTTGGCCACGCGGACAAGTTCCTGTTCGAGCGTGCGGGTGACATGGCCCCGGGTATTGTTGTGGGTGATGTTGGTAATTCCGATGTCCGCGGCGTTGCGCAGGAGTTTGAAGCCGGGGAAATTATGTCCGAGAGAAGCCTGATAGTGTTCGCTCTTGCCGGCCAGATGAAGTTTTCCGTCCTCGGCGAGCCGGAAGGGGCCGAAGCCCGAAAGCGGCGCGTTGTTGCGATCGAGCGCCTTCTGAAACGCCAAAGTTCCGGCCCCGTCGCAGGAATTTTTGAATGGTTCAATCATTTTTTTGCCGGTGCGGTGCAGGAGTTCCGTCAGATTCCGGCGCGCCTTCTCCGGGAAAAACTCCACTTTTTCCTCTCCGATCTTCCGAAGGGTGTCAAAATCCCCCAAGCCCAGCGCGGCAGAGGCGCGGCACACGCTGTCGAGGTACTCATCGCCCAGCAGATCCTTCAGCGACGCGATCACATTTTGAATCATATCGATCCTCCCGGATGGTGTTTTACAAGAACATACAACAATGTTTTGATCTTTTCAAGCATAATTATGAAAAAATCAATCATTTTGTGTTTATGCCCTTGCAAAATCACGCCATAAGAAGTAATATATGTTGGAAAAAATTGTTTTCAAACCGGCCGGAAGATCCCGGCAAAGGAGCCGCCGTCATGAAGAAGGAAGAAACGCGCATTCAGATGTTGAACCGGATGTTGCGGGAAAAAGAGAGCGTGACGCTGGAAGAGGCGGTCAAGGCGCTAGCGGTTTCGGAGGCCACTGCGAGACGGCTTTTCATCAAACTGGAGCAGGAGGGACAGCTCCTGCGCACCCACGGAGCAGTTCGATTGCATCAGGCGTTCCTCTCGGAATACTCCTATCGGCTCTCGGAATCGACCCGCGCGGAGGAAAAAAAACGAATTGGATGCTGTGCCGCACAGCAAATTCAGGACGCAGAGAATCTTTTTCTTGATTCGGGAACCACGGTCATGCATTTTGCCGTAGCAATTGCCAAAAGATTGCAGATGAAGGAGTTGCACGATGTTCGAATTGTGACCAATTCACTCGTGTGTATTGATCTTCTAGCGGAACTTTGTCCGGTGCGCGCGCTCGGCGGAATGGTTCGCGCGTCCCGGCACGACATTTGCGGACCGGTTTCGGAGCGGGAACTGCAGAATTACAGCTTCGACCGTGCGATATTGGGCGCGGACGCGGTTGCGCTGAATGGCGCATTGATGACCACCGACGAATCCACCGCCGCGCTGAACGCGCTTGCGGCAATGCGCAGCTGCCATGTCATGGTGCTTTGCGACTCCTCCAAATACAACCGCTCGGCTTTGGTGCAATACGCCGTCGCCGAGAAAGAACGCTTCTCCTTTTTCACCGACAAAGGCCTCTCGGAACAAATCGCGCGCCGCTTGCGGGAATTGGGATTTTCTCTCGTTCAGGCATAATAGTTCTCCGGTTCCGTCGCAACGGACGGCGTTCGGCATAACTCGCGTTGTTTTTTTCTGTATTTCTTGGCTTTAATATGTTTCTTTTTTATAATCTTTATGTTTTCTTATAATAAATAAGTATGTTTTATATTTGCAAAGATATATTTCAGGGAATAAAGTATCTGTGGAAAATCCCCCGAAACAGAAACATAAATTACCAAGAAGCGCAGAAAGAAAATACGCTCCGGCTAGGAAAAAATGAAAAATCTCTTTGGAACAGATCGGCGGATCAAACTTGGAATCTGGGGGCTGGGCCGCGGCGCAAACTTCATTAAAGCCGCACAAGTGCTCCATATCGACGTCGTCGCCGGATGCGATCTTCAGCCGGACGCACGAGAGGAGTTCCGGAAAGTCTGCCCGAATGCGCAAATCACTTCCGATGAAGATGCGTTTCTGGCCATCCCCGAAATGGATGCCGTGCTGATCGCCACTTTTTTTCCGTCGCACACCGGACACACGATCAAAGCGCTGCAAGCAGGTAAGCATGTGATGTGCGAAGTTTCCTCGTTTTTCACTCCGGCGGAAGGTGTGGCGCTGGTCGAAGCGGTGCAGGCGAGTAACAAAGTATACAATCTCTTGGAGAATTACCCGTTCACGAAAGAAAATATGTATCTGCGCGATCTCTGGTCGCAGGGATTTTTCGGTGATTTCATGTATGGAGAATTTGAATATCTCCACAACTGCCGCTCGCTATGCTACGGATACAACCGGTATCCGTACACTCCGCCGCTCGATGACGGAGATACGGTTCACAGCTGGAGATCCTGGCTTAATTTTCACTACTACAACACCCATTCCCTCGGGCCGCTCATGAAGATTACCGGCCTGCGGCCGGAGGCGGTTTCGGCGCTGCCCGAAGAGGTGGCGCTGCCCGGATTTCCGCCGGGAAGCGGCATGTCGAAGGCATGTCCTTCGATGATTCGTATGAGCAACGGCGGGTTAATGCGCAATCTCACCGGCGCGACAACCTGCGACTATCACATGGGCAAACGCATTTGGGGGACTCGCGCCGCCGCGGAGTCGCTGAATGGAGATTTGAAAATTCAGATCGGAGCCTCCGGAAACGGCCTCAAAATGGAGATGCAGCCGCAATGGCCGGAATTGGCCGAATATGCCGATGCGACCGGGCATGGCGGCGGAGATTTCTGGGAACTGTACTATTTTGCCAGAGAAGTTCTTACCGGGGAACCCGCGCCGTGGGGAATTTATGACGCGTGCGATGTGACTTTGGCGGGCATCATGGCCGCGCGGAGCCAGTCGCAGGGGGGGGCGCTCCTTGAAATCCCGGATTTCCGGGATTCGAAAGTCCGTGACCGGTATCGGAATGATCATTGGAAGGAGGAGCATTTTGACCCGCGGAAGATGTTCCCGGAGAACAGCGACAAGAGTCGGACGGGAGAGTTCTGCCGGCTGATTCTGGCGCTGGAAAGTGACGCGGTGCTGCTACGCAAGGCGTTCGACGGATTGAAACTCTGGGAGCATCTGAAGGACGATTCCGGGAAACTTGCGGTGTTGAAATGTATCGACGCCGCGATCGAAAAACTCCCGGAATGGGAGCAACACCGTCGCGAAGCACAGTCTTTGGCGGCACTCTATCCGGACGCTCCGGCGGCGGCGGCGCTTCGAAGCATGATGGAGCTTGAGGAGCCGGAATTTGCTCAAAGCATGGAGACGCTGCGGAAAACGCTGCGTGAAAATCAAAAGAAAATTGCCGAAATTTGACCGCTCCGGCAAAAGAATCAGGAGAGTCGCTTATGTCACAATTGAAAATGTTTTTTCCGGCAACTTCCGTTTCGATGCCGAAACTGGAAATTGCCTCGGGATTCACGCTGCGGCCATTGCTGGACACGGAGCTGGACGCGTACAACCAGCTTCGCGCCTCGGTGGAGTTTTCGCCTTGGACGCAAACGGAACTGGCAACCTATCGAAAGAAGGTTTTGCCGCAAAGTTTGCTGGTGATCGAGGAGAACGCCACCGGGAAACTGGCCGCCTCCGCCGGAGCGGAAACGACCGACCTCCCGGAACATCCCGAATATGGCGTGCTCGGCTGGGTCATGACGCATCCGGGATTTGCGGGGCATCATTTGGGGCGCAGTGTCAGCGTGGGGGCAATGCAGCTTCTATATCGCGCGAATTACCGGATCTTCACATTGCTGACCGACGATTTCCGGGGGCCTGCACTGGCGACTTATTTAAAATTAGGTTGGCGCCCGTGGCTGTATGAAGCAGACATGCTTGATCGCTGGCAGGCGATCGCCAAAAAAATGAATCTGGAATTCGAGTCGCTCGGCTGCATGGATCATCCGCAAGCGTAATTTCCAGCGGATCCGCTGCATGGGGAATTTGCGTGTCACTCCACCGCACAAAAAGATTGCTTTTATCCGTCGAGAGGCTGTTTCAGCCGGTAATCCGCGCTTACGGGGGGAGGTCGAAGACCGGATGGGGCGGAAGAGTGCCGACAAGTTCTGCCGGGGGGCGTCCAGTCGAAGATATCAAGAAGGCCTCGTGCACATTTCAGGAGTGTGAAACCGTCTGCGACATCATTGGAAAAAGCGAAAATGCTTGAAAAACTCCCGAAAGAACGGTATATTGTAAGAAATATGGCACTCGGCAAAACTCGCGTCGCGTCTTCCGGTGTCTTTTGACCGTTCGGACGTTCGTCCGGACCGTCTGAAAATTAATTTTCCAGGAGTTGCAAATGATGAAGATTGCAGCGCCGCGCGACATTGTCGCCAACGGCCAGTTCCGCCGGGAGGCGGTTGTATCCGGCACGGACGGGCGCGAAGAGCCATTGTTTTTCAGCGTCCCGGAGGAATATGCGTCCTGGGTGGACACCCGTTCGGGAGATTGTTTCGCTGCCGCCATGCTTTATTGCGCGATGCGTGAGGGCGAGGATCTCGCGGTTGAGGCGCCGCTCTCGGAGAAATTTCTCTTTCATGTCAACAATTATGTCATTCCGCTGCTCAATGAATTCGAACCAAAGCTTAAAAAAATCCGACTTTCCGCCACAGGCGTAATCCGCGACTCTTTCGGCGGCAAAGGCGTCGGAACCGGTTTTTCCGGCGGAATCGACAGCTTCTGCACGATCTTCGACCATTAT
>JAQUYX010000122.1 GCA_028691615.1 Victivallaceae bacterium | reverse complement strand
CATCTGCCCGCAGAGATCACACGCCATCGGACGATACGCCGTCCGGATTTTTTCGTGCATGTTTTTTCACCTCATAGACTTTGCGTTCCTTGAATTCTTCCTGTTTTCCCTTGTTCCAGTTGCTGACTGGGCGAAAATACCCGCAGACGCGACTGAACACCTCGCAGATTGCGCCACACTTACTCACTTGTTCTGCTCCTCAATTTTGCTGTAGGCATCGATAAACGCCTGCCACGAAAGCGGAATCTCAGCGGGCAGACCGTAGCGGTTCTTTGCAATGCAGGCCGGACTGCCGACCGTGCGGATGATGCGTTCTCCGCCGTCCGAACCGATGGGCGCGGCGATTGCACGGTCGTTTTCTTTCGTCACCCGGAACTTTTTGTTTGCGAAAAGCACTGCATCGACCCATTCCGCAATCAGGCTGGCGGCATGCTTGTGAAGCCGGGGCGTGTAGCGGTCGTAAGCGGCGTTTTCCGGGTCTTCGAAACGCTCCACCTTGGCGTGTGCGACCAGAATCACCATCATTCCGCGTTTATCCCGGAGTTCCTGAAGCAGATTGATGACCTTGCGCCAGTGGGTGAGCGCATGGGTGTAACCGCGCCCATAACCGCCATCGGCTTTCTCAATGTTCCGGACGCCATATTCGCGGCAGACCTCATCGAAAATCAGCCGCTCCAGCCAGTCGGCGGAATCAACCACCACGGTCTGGAAATCGTGCGGTTCGTCGCGGAGCGCAGTCAGTTCCGCCAGCACCTCCGCGAGGCTGTGCGCCAGCGGGAACTTCTTGCAGTTGATTTCGCCGAGACCATCCTCGGTCTGCACGAAGATCGCTCCCGGCGCGGATGCTCCGAACGTGGACTTTCCCACGCCTTCGCTTCCGTAAATCATAATGCGCGGCGGCTTGTTTTCCCGCCCTGTCTGAATGTTTTCCAGCATTCCCATTGTGTGTATTCCTTTATGTTAGAGGGTGTCGATGATTCTGATGTCTTCGTAACCGGTCGGCCACACGCCGGTCGTGTAGCAGGCACGGAAGCGTTCCAGCGCGGACTTGTTGGAAAGTTCGGCGAGGTCAAGCACCTCATCGGTCAGTTTCCAGACTCCGGCGGAAAACGGTTCGTTTTTCTCAACCGCGATAATGTGAACAGGAACGGTAATTCCCGTCGCCTTGCGAATGACAGCCCGGTAAAACGCCAGCTGGTGGATGTATCCGTAGCGGCGGCAGTCGGACTCAAACCAGCGGAGACTGTCGCAGGTTTTGAGATCGACCAGACCGAGCGACGGATTGAACCAGTCCATGCGGATCTGGCACGGAACGCCGCTGTATTCGGCGCGGATCACGCCCTCCGCTTCGCCGTTGGCCAGCAGTTCAGAAGCGACCGGATGGAGCCAGACGCCGGTCTGAAGTTTCAGAATAAAATTGTAATCCTTGCCGGAAACGACCTCCCGATCCTGCGTCGACGCCCATTCGGCAAACGCCTTGGTCTTGGAGCCGTAGGATTCACCGGTGCGGGGATTGATCGGCCCGTCCGAAACCACATACTCGTGATCGAAAGCGTTGCGGCCTTCCAAAATCAGGCAGTGCGCGGCGCGTCCCATGATGAAAGCGGCGGATTCGGTTTCCTCGATTTTGCCGGTGACTTTCTTGCGGTAGAGAGCCGGGGATTCCCGGAAGTCGGCCAGCAGGTGGCTCGACATAAATTCTCCGCTGCGGCTGCGGGCGTGGTATTCGTCCGCCGGTTCGTGGGTAATGAAATCAATGTTGTTCATGATAAGCTCCTGTTTTGAGTGTTTCTGCATAGTACGTACCCCTCAATCGAAAAAATCTTTTTCATTTTCCGGCAGAAATTTGATTTTTATCAAATCCGAACTCTTCGAATACGCGCCGAAGCCGTGGAAAATATTCCGTATAAAGAGTCGCAGTGCTGATGTGCGTCTCCCGGCAAATGGTTACAAAAGGGATGCCTTGCATAATCAGACGACAAATGGTCTGCTCCGTTTTCGGAAGGATGCTGACAACAACTTGAACATCCAAAGCCAATTCAAGACGCGACATGGGGTTGTCTGCGATTTCAGGAGTCCGGTCAAGCAAGACACCGTCTCTGACCGCCAGTCTTTCAAACACGCGTTTTCTGGCGAACATCTTCCGCAGGATTTTTTTGATCGCCGAATCAAGCACGATTCTCGCATAGTGATTGAGCGAGCAACGTTCGGGCTGATAACATCCAATCTTATTGCTGAGCGCGATCAGCAGATCCTGTTTGATGTCATCCATTTCAGATTCAAGCATCGGATAATGCTCGGTCACATTTTTCAGAATCACTTCGATGGATTCGCGGACGTATGCCTCGGCATACACATCTTCAAAAACAATTTGGTTCATTGAGAACCTCCCTGTGTGAGTCCGCCGCGTCATTGCGAACGGAACACTTTGGGAGGACGTTGCACGAAAATGCGTTTACAAAAAGTAAAATCAGTTGCAACTCATTGATAATGAATATAAATTATTTTTGGTTTTGCAGTTTTGCATTGCACGAAAAAGCGTCTGCGTGCAAAAAGGAAGATATTGAAGTATGCCGATAGACATAAAAAAAGAGCCCTGCCGAAAGGACAGGACTCAAAAAAAGAAAAGCAGAAAACAGCTCAGTGTTTGAATCTCGACAGGGAAAAGGATCGTATCGCCTCTGAATCATTGACCGTTTTGTAAAGGATTTTCAGATATGGATTGCCGTTTATTGTTCGCGACAATGTCGAAATTGATGGTGCTTCGGGAAGCATACCTGCAAGCATCTGCAAAGAAAATTGCGGCAATCTGAAAATGGTATCCATGTCGTCGGCGGAGCGAAGGCGCGACTTCATGCCAAGAATATAGCTTTCAAGCGTTCTTTCCAAATTGCCGGACAGTAGATCGCGGGAATCGTTGCGTTTGGCGGCAACTGGCATGTCGTCTTTTTCCAAATACATGTTGTGCAACTGCGCATCCAAGGCATCCATATTGAGAGAAAATTCGCATCCGTCAAATTCACACAGTTGTTTCAGCGAAAAAATACGGTCGTCGGAAAATGCCGGAAAAAATGTATCCGGATAATTTCCGATGACAAGTAGAATCGCGGTTTTCCCATGCGGCAGGAATTGTTCGATTTGGATACGAATCTCCTGCAGCTCTACTGGTCGCACGACGAATATCTGCCGCGATTGTCGTCCCAATGGAGCATAACCGATATTCCAAAGTATCTCCGACACAAGGCACTCCGGCTCTCGGCCATTCATTGCACGCGTTATTCCATCTACAAGCGACTCATAATCGACGATCCAGTTGGAGATATCATTGTTATGCAATGGAAAAATTCCGCAGTCGGGACAATTCGCCAGATGGGTTACGCATCCGCGAATGGATGTGGTAACAAACTCAATCACATTTCCGCAGTAAGGACAGTCTGTTGTTCGGTCTGCCGGGATTTTTCGAAGCATTTTGGCATTAACCAAGTCCCGCCAATTCTGATATGTACTCAACTCGGCTTCGGAAAAGCGTACATCAGGGACTTGTCCCAAATCCAATATAGAATCAAAACAGCGACGGTTGTACATCGACTCCGACCTCCTGTAGATATTTCTCTCCAATTCTGCGCAAATGTTCGCTGTTGCTTTTCAGTGTACAGACGTTGCGACGCAAAAAAATAAACAATGTTTCCACGTTTCCATCCACAAGAATGTCCAATTCAAGTTGAACCCATGCGACCCGGAGCAAATTCATATGAACGTTTTTTCCATTGTATTCGCGGTCAAAGGCATCATAGATTGCGGAATCCGGGTCGTCTTTTGCCATGTATTTTACATCTTTTTTGCCTTTCGTAAATCGATAATGTAATTCCATACCGGAAATTCGTGCTCTCAAAACCCCGATTCCCGGCATAGCCCGCAACTGATTTTTACGATATTTCAGATCGTCAATTGCGTAAACATTCTTGATAATCTCTGTATCCTTCAAATCATGGGTCAGGATGTGTTCACAAAAAATGCGTTCAAGAGAAGAAACATATTTTCGCCCGCCCATACAGCATGTTTCCAGTACGCCAAGCTCCTGATTATAGATGAAAACAACGCTGAAAGAAAAATTTTCTTCACGTCGAATCATTACCATTTTATTGCCGTTCGCTTGGTTTTCTTCCTTTTTTTCCCACACTTCCTTGACTTCCGGATAATTATTCAAATAGACAAAGAAGTAGTGGAGGCCATTGTTACGAACATGATATTCGATATGACAACTGTCCCCCCTGTGTTGCTTTTGCCAGAATTGCGCCGAACAATTATTTTCAAGGTTTCGGATGGTTTCCTCATCATGCCGAGGGGCCATCTTCGGAAGCCCGGTCGCGTGATACCATGTCTGTGCGCTTTTTTCATCGGATTTGGCAAACAGTAGTGTTTGCGCCCAGATATCATGACAATTGCAATACAGATAGATTGCCTTGTCATACCGATTCTTTAATACGTCGAATCCGGCATCAAGAATATATCCGCATTCCAACGCGGCCTCTACCGCTTTCGCCAGAATGTCATCGCCCGATGCAAAAAACATTATGTCCAAAAGGACTCGTTGAATGCGAGCCGAACGTTCCGGAGGCATTGTCGCATACGTTTCCAGCAACACGTATCTTGGCGCATGTTCAAAATCAATGTCCGGAAGACATCCGCAACTCTCAAAAAGAGCTTTGAGAAGTTTTCTGTCCGCTTTGCGAATAACGGTGTTCGTATTAATTCCGCTCATAAAAACCTCCTTGATGTTTGGTTTCCAGTTTGTATTTCGTGCCTATGTCATATAAATTATCACATGGGGTGTTGCAAAATATGCAACACCATCAAAGAAAACAGGAATTTTTTATGAGCATAGGACCGAAACAATTAAAACGGCTTATCCGGATCGTCGATCTGGTTAAGAAAAAGAAATACCCCACGTGTATCACTATTTGCAAAGAGTTGAGTTACACAACCAACGATATCCATGAACAACACGATCTGGCCGTGGGACGACATACTATCCTTCGAGATATAAAACTTTTGGCGGAAACCTATAAATGCCCGATTCGCTTCAATGTTGAACAGCAGGGATACGAATTGACAGACCCTTTCTGGGACTTCGTCTATCCGGTTTACTTGACCGAAACTGAAATGATGGCCATGCAAATCGGCAGGCGAATTTGTGAAAATGCATTCCCGGAGCCATTGCGCGGCTCCATCCTCAAGACGGTGGATTTCCTGTTGAATGTTGCCAACCCCGATTTGCTTTCCTGTTCCTTTGTAAAACAAATGCACTTCATTTCCGCAAAAACCGGAGCCGTGGATGAAAATGTCTTTGCGGAGGTCTATCATGCATGGCGGGGGAATTTTCTCTTGCGTATTCTATATAAAGACAGCAAAGACGAATTGAAAGAGCGGGAAATAGAGCCTCATGCTCTTTTTTTCAGAAACAACACATGGTATATACAGGCCTTTTGTCATTATCGGCATGAGAAACGAAGTTTTATGATCCACCGGATTCAAAAAGCGGAGTGCATGGAGCAGTCGTTCACTCCCGATCCTGAAATTTACGAACATGTCGATTTCGGCTTCGTCCCGATCAAAAATGTGGTTCTCCGGTTCCATAAAAGTGTTCATGACGACATCTTCACAAATCCGTTTCACGAAAATCAGGAGATTATTTGGGATACTGACGATCCGGAATACAAAACAGTAAAAATCCCAGAAGTCGCCGAAGCGTTGCTGATCCCCAGAATTCTTGCAAGACAGGGAAAAATAATTGTTGTTGAACCCGCCGCATTGAGGCGAAAGGTGATAAAAGCGGCTAAAGAGGTTATAAGTGCGAACAAAATTCCACGAAGGCCTTCCTCCTGTTCCAAATAAGAATACGCTCATCTTTTGACATGACTCCCCGGACTGACCATCCGGGGATTTTTTTTGCTTTTTTCCAGAGAAAAAGCGAAAACAGAAAAAGATTTTCTTGTTTCCGGGATACGTACTATGCAGAAACAATCAGGATAAAAGGAAAATCTTATGAACTACGGAAGCATTTGCAGCGGAGTTGAGGCGGCGACGCTTGCATGGAGAAGCCTCGGCTGGAAAGCTGTGTTCTTCTCCGAGGTGGAACCGTTCCCCGCCGGAGTCCTCTGCCGCAGGTTCGGGGCAACGCGCCCGTTGCGTCCGCTTGATCCGGCAACGGCGGATAACGAAAAAGACCGGAAACTCCGAGAGTCGTGGATCAGGCAGATCGCCGAACTTCCCGCTGGTGGAACGATTCCGAATCTCGGAGATTTCACACTAATACACAAGGATGATTATGAAGGAGAAATTGACCTACTTGCCGGTGGAACGCCCTGCCAGGACCTGTCCATTGCTGGAAAGCGATTGGGATTCGAAGGTAAACGAAGCGTTCTCGCTCTCGACTTTGTACGACTGTGCTTTGAACTTGGAGTCCGCTGGGTTGTGTGGGAAAACGTCCCCGCTGCTTTATCCAGCCGGAACGGCGAGGATTTTGCAAGATTCGTCTCGCTTCTCTGCGGATGGGAACTGCCCGTCCCGGACGGAGGTTGGCGTAAATGCGGAATCGTCACCAACGCGCCCGGACATTTCGGCGTATCGTGGAGAATACTTGATTCTCAATTTACCAGAGTGGAACAATTTCCGCGGGCGATCCCGCAGCGAAGGAAGCGTCTCTTCCTTATCGGATATCTTGGTCACTGGCGTTATCCCGCCAAGGTATTATTTGACGGTGAAATGTGCGGTGGGAATACTCCGCCGCGCCGCGAGAAGAGGCAAGGAACTGCCGCCGGTGCTGAAAGAGGCGCTGATCCGGCAAAGTGGTGGGACGGATCGGAAAACGCCGGGACTTTGACGCGAACCAGCGACCAGCAGTTTATGCCGGATAAAGGCAGAATGCAGTGCGTCGTTGAGAACGATGCTGAATGCATGGATATCCGGCACATAGACACGCATGACCGGGAATTGTCCCCGACACTTATTTCTACCGACTATAAAGGCGGGAAAGCCGTCTGTTTTCAGCAGAACAGCCGGGATGAAGTCCGTCTGATGAATGGCGACGGAGAGATCGCGGGGACGCTGGTGGCGGAACCGGGCGCGAAACAGCAGAACTATCTTTGCTATGAAAATCACGCGCAGGATTCCCGGATAAAAACGGTGGAAGTGGCGCAAGCCATAACCGCGAGAATGGGGACTGGTGGCGGCAATCTTCCGGTCATACAAGAAGTAAATCAGCCGGTGACCGCGCCTCAAAAGAGGTGCGATGAAGCACAACGCGAAGACGGCGAACCGTCACAGGACGGCGCGGTCATCGGTTTTATCAAAAACGATGCGGGAGGAGTTCAGCAAGGCTTCTGGACGGATGTTTTTCCGACCATGAGAACTGAAATCACTCCGGCAATCGCAAGGAAAGAGTGCTTTAACGTCTCGTTTTGCGATGCGAACGGCCGCCGCAAAGACCGCCCAAACGGCGGGTTGTATGTAACCGAGGCGAAGACCAGCAAAACCGTGACGGCTGGCGGGACGAATGCGGAAACCGTCATCATCGACGCCATCGCTCTTGACGGCGATAAAATGAAACCGAAAGAGCGGTCGGGCGGTTCCGGGATGGGAGTATCCGAGGATGGCGTGATGTACACACAGACCGCTGGCGATGTTCACGGAGTGGCCTATTCGGCTCCGGAAATCGGTTGCAAAGCTACAGTTCGGAGACTGCTTCCCGTTGAAACGGAACGACTCATGGGATTTCCGGACAACCATACACGAATCCCATGGAAGGGGAAATCCGAGGAGGAATGCCCGGACGCTCCGAGGTATAAAGCCTGTGGTAACTCCATGGCGGTCAACTGCATGATGTGGATTGGCGAACGGATTCAAAAGGTCGAAAAAGAAATTCCCTCACGTGAGGGAATTAAATGCGCAAAAAAATCAGAAGAAGCCATGAACGCGGTAATTCCTCAACATGAAACAGGAGATGCGAATGAGTGAAGTCGAACCGGAATGTCTCGAATGTGCGGCACAGTATGAAGAACTGCTTGCTAAGTATCGCAAACTGAAAAAGAAATTCCGCAAAATGCGGAAATCCTTTGCGGCGATAGAGTGTGCAATCACGCACAAATGCGACCATTACGCCGAATTCATCATTGGTGAATGCGAAGCGTATCGCGGGAAATATGAATGCACATCGGAGTGTGAAGATGCCGGACGATAAAACGATGGAGGACGCTATCCGACAGAACGCCGCCGGGCCGAAGTCCGCCGAAGTGGACGGGCAGAAGGTTGAGCAGCATTCGTTGCCGGATCAGATCGAAGCCGACAAGTACCTCGCGTCGAAAAAGGCCATGAAATCCCGGAATTCCGGCCTGAAGTTTTCAAAAATGAGCCATTCGGGGGCGTGAGGTATTTTTATGTTCAACAAACTGAAAACACTGTTCCGGACGAGGACGCCTCCGCAGAGAATTGTGCAGGCGCGTTTCGACGCCGCGCAAACGTCGAAAGACAATGCACGGCATTGGGCGGCGGCCGATCACCTCTCCGCCGACATGGAAGCAGCACCGGAAGTCCGGCGAACTTTGCGAATGCGGTCGCGCTACGAGGTTGCCAACAACAGTTACGCCAAAGGGCTGGTGCAGATGCTGGCGAACGATACCATCGGCACGGGGCCGCGACTGCAAATGCTTTCCGGCGACGAGGAATTCAACGACGAAGTGGAAAGCGAGTTCATGCGCTGGGCGGACGCGGTTCGGCTTTCGTCCAAACTCCGCACGATGCGGATGAGCCACTGTCAAACGGGGAAGCGTTTG
>JAQUYX010000005.1 GCA_028691615.1 Victivallaceae bacterium | reverse complement strand
GAGCCGGTTTAGATAATCCCGGTTCAAACATAGCTTCGCGGCGATGCTCCCCGCGCTCGTAGCGGGGAGTGCGAACTCCATGCGCGCGAGGCGCTTGGCCTCCGTCACCGCCGCCGGTTCCGGCAACCGCACCATTACCGCCGCCGCGCGACGGCATTCGGCCAGCAACAATGCCAGCAGCAGTTCTCCACTCCCTTCCGGCGCCCCGCGATCGCTCTGGTTGTTGAGCAGCAGCCCAAACAGCGTCCGGCTCTTGTCCGCATTGACCAGATGGCCGCTGACGGGAAGCGAATTGGGGTCTTCGGTAAAAAAATGCACCCAGTAAAACCAGAGATCTTTCGGATAAGTCCCCAGCCCTCCATGTCTGACTCCGGGCCGGAGAATCAGAAAATCCCCCTCCGCCAGATGAAATTCCTGTTCGCCTTCGAACATCGAAAGCCGCCCCTCCCCCACAAGAATCAGTTCGCAGCTGTCGATCATCCGGGAGGGATGTGCGCCAATCCCCCGGGAAACGAACCGTCCCCCGTTGCAGACGTGCAGTTTTTTGTCAGGCGTCAAAGCAATCGCCTCCTCCCTCTCCGGGCGTTCGCTCAAAATCAGCGCGGCTCGACCACTTCCCGCGCGGGCGGATAGCGGTGCGGATGGCGCAGACGGCGGCACTCCTGACACATGAAGCAGTCCAGTCCGTAAACCTGAGCGGACTCCTCGGTCCGGTAAAGTTCCGCGAACGCGCCTTCCTCGATAATCACCTCTTCGGGGGAATTGTCCGCCACCATCAGCGCCGGTCCGCGCACGATCTGGATTTTGACATGGGAGGACTCCGCGAGGACGAGGTGGTTGATCGGTTCGGTGCTGTTGTTGAACGCCAAGCCCAGTCCGACCCGGAAGAGGCTGTGGGTGATGCTTCGATAATAGGCGCTCGCGCCGTGAACCGTGGAAAGACCCGCGCCGTCGCCGACGATCTCATAGGCGTAAAGTTCCCCGTCGATCCACACGCGGTAGCGCAGCGCGCCCACGCGGTTGAGCGAATGGATGAAAATATCGTTGATGCCTTTCAGAATTTTCCCGCCGGAGCGTCCGGCGATCACGGGGAGATTCTGAAGCGAAAATTTGCCGGCAAGGAAGTTGTCGAGCATGGCTTCCGCACTATGCCGCGGACAGGTCGGCGCGGTTCCTCCGTCGCGGATGGGCAGCTTGGGGACCAGCGGAAATTCCCGTTCGGCCTGCAGGAGCGTCCCGTCGCCGCCGTGGGCGACGACCAGTTCGGGAGGCTCCGCGACCGTCCATCCCCGCTCCGTCAGCAGGGGGCGAACGTCGTCGAGATGTTTTCCGATCAGTGCAATCTTCATGGGATACACTCCTTAAGGGGCGCGCTCGCAACCACTGCGTAAAGCACGGCGGCGGCGGCATTTCCGACATTGATGGAGGCTTTTTTGCCGAACATCGGCAGAGCGACCGTGCCGTCACAGGCGGCGACGGTTTCCGGCAGGATGCCGAGCGCCTCGTTGCCCAGAACCAGCGCCAGCGGGAAACGGTACTGCATTTCCCACGCCAGTCCGGCGCCGGGGAGGGAATCAACCGCGAGAATCATCGCATATCCTTCCTGTCGAAGCGCCTGCACGGCATCGAAAGAGGTTTCGAAGTGTCGACAGGGGACGACCTGGTCGGTTCCCATGGCGGTCTTGACCAATTTGGGATGGCCGGGGCCGGGGGTGTAGCCGCAGACACAGAGTTCCGCGCCGACGGCTTCGGCGAGCCGGAAAATGTTGCCCGTGTTGTGCGCGCTGCGGAGCCGGTCCAGAATCAGGGTGATTTTATGCGTATGTTCCATAATGTGCGGTAATATATCCGGGGGAAAGGTTTTTTTCAAGCTGTTTTCGAAGCATCGAAAGATGCGGTGCAGGTTTTGGCGAGTGTCGTCTTTTTCCGATCTATTCTTGTAAATGAAAAAAAACGCGGGTATATTATGTAAAAAAAAGCAAACCCACTTCCGGAAAGGATTTTTTTATTTATGCCGAGGCTGATCAAATTTTTATTGGGAGCGGTGCTTGTTCTGGCGATCATCGCCGTCGTTGTGATGCTGCTGCCGTTTCTGTTGATTCTCTTTGTCGTGGATTTTTTCCTCGGCGGGACGGTCCGCAGCAGTTTCCGCAAATTCGGCGGCAAGGTGGCCGGCCACACGCGCGAATACGGGCATCGGAGAAATCAGGCCGCCCCTCCCCGGGAGGAAGCCCAAGGCGTAATTCCCCCGCGTGACGAGGTCATCGACATCAGCATAAAAACCAAAGACCAATAGGATTTTTTATCCCACAGCAAACCGGACGCTTCAACATGAATCAGACTCTTTCTCCGTCCCGCCGCATTTTTTTCCGCGGCGACGCCGTACGCATCACGCTCGACACCGGAAACGCGGAAGTGAAAAAGGCATTCTTCCGTACCACGTTCAACCGCCGCGCTTACCTCGACGAAGCCGCCATCGAGCGCCACGAGAAGAATCTTCCCGGCGACGCCAAGGCCGCCGCGGCGTGGCAGGATCTGCCGATGCACCGCGTGGAGGGGAGCGCCAATCGCTTTGAACGAATGGTTCCGCTGCTCGAATGCGGAGTTTTTGAAGGAAAGTGTTTTGCCGTATCCCAAGATGACGCAATCCTCTGGCCGTCCTCGGACAACCTCCGCATCAAAGTGGAACCGGCGATGAACATTGCGGGCAACACCGTCTACTGCGCATTCGTCCGGCAATTCGGCGGCAAGATTGCTCTCCCAAACGCGGCGGCCGCCGTATCGCCGGAGACCGTGGCATCCGCCGAGGCGCTCGAACGCGGCGGCTACACGGTGATCCCTCCCTCCGGCACATTCCGCAATCTGATCGGACGACTCGACCATATTTTCAACGACCTCAACTGCCGGATTCTTCAGCTTCTGCCGATCCATCCGACGCCCACGGTTTACGGACGCATGGGACGCTTCGGCAGCCCCTTTGCGCCGCTGGATTACTTCGCAGTCTCCCCGGAGCTGGCCGATTTCGACCCGTCCGCCACTGCGCTGGAACAATTTCTTGAGCTGGTTTCCGCCGTCCACGCGCGCGGCGGGCGGATTTTTCTGGACATTCCGGTCAACCACACCGGCTGGGCTTCGAAACTGCAGGAGCGGCATCCTGAATATTTTGTGCGCGGCAGCGACGGTAAATTCACCAGTCCCGGCGCGTGGGGCATTGTCTGGGCGGACCTCTGCCAGCTGAATTTCAACTGCAAAGGCGTGGCCGAAACCATCGCCAAAGTCTTTCTCTACTGGTGTGCGCAGGGGGTGGACGGATTCCGCTGCGACGCGGGGTACATGGTGCCGTCGGAGGCATGGAGCTACATTGTCGCACGGGTCAAGCGGGAATTTCCGGACACGGTGTTTCTGCTCGAAGGATTGGGAGGACCGGCGAAGGTGCAGGAGAACCTCCTCGGCCAAATCGGGCTATCGTGGGGGTATTCCGAACTCTTTCAGAACGAATCGCCCGACGAAATCGCCGGATATCTCGGGTACGCCGGATATGTCAGCAGCCAATTCGGCACGCTCATTAATTTTGCCGAAACGCACGACAACAACCGTCTGGCCGCGCGCGGGCGTCTTTACGCGTCGATGCGCTGCGCGCTGACGGCGCTCTTCTCTTCGGGGGCGGGGTTCGGATTTGCCAACGGCGTCGAATTTTACGCCTCGGAGAAGATTGATGTCCACCGCGCGGGCGGCCTCAACTGGGGCAATCCGGACAATCAGGTCAAATTTCTGGGCATGCTTGATACGCTTTTGGCGAATCATCCGGCACTGGGAGCGGCAAGCGTCATGGAGCTGTGCGAACGCCGTTCCGGCGACATTCCCGCGGCCGTGCGTCGCTCTTCCGACGGCAAAGACACACTTTGGGTCGCGGTCAACACCGACTGCCGCAACCATCGCGAAGCGGCATTTCCCGAGCGCGCCATCGATCCGGATTTGCCGCTGTACGATCTCATTTCCGGAAAAATGATCGCAATGCGCCAAGAGAACGGGAAACGGTTCGTCAATTTGCCGCCCGGCGGCTGCGTCGCGCTGACCGCCGACGAAAAGGCGGTCGGAATTTACCGGGAGCTGGCGGCCGCCGCCGTCAAAGGGGAACCGGCGGCAAGCGTCCGGCAGCGGGCGCAGAGCGCGGCGCTGGCGCTGATGGAACTTTTTGCGGCGGAGCGCGACTCCTTCGATCCGGCGGCGGAGGCAAAGAAACTTCTGGCCGCGCCGGAAACCTATTTGGAAACGCTCACACGTTCGCCGGTTACGGCGGTCACCGTCTGGCACGGCCCGCGCGATTGCCGCAGACTGGTGCCGATTCCGGATCGCGATCTTCTGATGATCCAGTCGGAGAATCCGTTCCGCTATCTGATCCGGCGCGGTTTGAAGGTGGCGGCCTCCGGGATGTCGCTGCCGTCCGCGGACGGAACGACCCACTTTGCGTATGCCGACTTCCGGTCGCTGGAGCCGGGGCGGCTGGAAATGCGGTTTGTCAGCTTCGAAAATACGCACGGAAAATGTTTCCAGGGGCAACTGCTGATGCTTCCGCCCGCGGAAAAATTGGAATTTTCGCCGGTTTTCGACGTGGGCACGCTGCACCGGATCGACCATGTGACATTGGGGGTCAACCTTCACGGTTCCTACACGATGGCGCGGGCGGCATTCGGGACGATCGAGAGCAAGTACGACGCGATTCTGGCGGTCAACCCCGATTTGCAGCGTCCGGCCGACCGATACGTCATGGCCGGAAGAGTCCGGGCATGGGCGGTGGTCAATGATTTTTCAACGGAACTGAATTTTGCCGTGCTGAAGAGTTTCGTCACCGCCGGCGACGGCGGGGAGTGGCGGTTTGAAATTCCCACCGGTCAAGGACGCGGCATTCCGATCAACGTGCGTCTGGTTATGGACGCGAAGGAGAACCGTGTCCGCATGAGTTTCACCCGTTGCGGGGCGGAATCGGCGGAGCTGCCGTTGAAGCTGATCGTGCGCCCGACGGTGGACGACCGGATCAACCACACGGTGACCAAGGCATACGCGGGAGCGGAAACACACTTTCCCGCGTCGATCCGCGCTGGGAAAAACAATTTTGTTTTCGCTCCTTCGTCGGAACGGATTTTGCAAGTTGCGATTTCCGGAGCGGGCGTGTTTCATCAGAACGGGGAATGGAGCTATCAGCAGGAACTTCCGGTCGAGGCATATTACGGACTTGAACACACGACCGATCTCTTCAGCCCCGGATATTTTGAAACCCCGCTGGAATGCGCTGCGACGAGCGTTCTATGCTTCGCGGTCAACTGCCCCTGCACGGAAACCGTGCCGGAGGCAATTTCGGTCAAACCGATTGCGTTCCGCCGCGCGCTGGAAGGGGCGATGGAAGCCTATCTGGTCCGGCGCGAGGACAACGGCAGTGTCATCGCGGGGTATCCGTGGTTTCTCGACTGGGGGCGCGACACGCTCATTGCACTGCGCGGAGTGATTGCGGCGGGGAAGCTAGACTTTGCACGCGCCGCGATCGTGGAATTCGCCTCCTTTGAAGATCGCGGGACGATTCCGAATATGATCCGGGGCGCCGACAGCTCGAACCGGGAAACCAGCGACGCCCCGCTGTGGCTCTTCACGGCGGTGGCCGACTATATTGCCAAAAGCGGCAGCGAGGAAATTCTCGAAGTGAAATGCCCAGACCGTTCGCTCGAAGAGGTGCTCCTCTCGATTCTTCACTTCTACCGGGAGGGCACGGCCAACGGAATCTGCTGCGACAAAGAGGCCAATCTGGTCTGGAGCCCGCCGCATTACACTTGGATGGACACCAATTATCCTGCGGGCACGCCCCGCTGCGGGTATCCGGTGGAGATTCAGGCGCTGTGGTATGCCGCGCAGAAACTGCTGGCAAAACGCCATTTGGAATATCAGACGCTCGCGGCGACCACCGCGCGAAGTCTGGAGCATTATTTTTATCTTCCGAAGAAGCAGCGGTTCAGCGACTGCCTGCATGTCGAGGACGGCCGGTACCATCCGGCGTCGGAGGCGGTTGCCGACGACCATGTCCGGTCGAATCAGCTTCTGCTGGTGACGCTCGGGGCGGTGAGCGATCCGGCCCGGATCGGCGATGTGATCCGTTCGGCGGGCGAACTGGTGCTGCCGGGGGCGATCCGCAGTTTGGCGGACCGCGATGTGGAATACCGTCTCCCCGTGGAACTTCACGGCCGTCTGCTGAACAACCCGGGGCATCCTTACGTCGGTTTTTACCGGGGACCGGAGGACACCGAGCGAAAAGCTGCGTATCACAACGGCACCGGGTGGGGCTGGATGTTTCCGAGCTACTGCGAGGCGCTGTATCTGGCCGGAGGGTCGGCGCACCGGGCGCGGGCGCTGTCGCTTCTGGGATCGGTGCGGAGCTTCTTCGAGGGCAACGTGCCCGGTCAGCTGCCGGAGATCTGCGACGGAGATTATCCGCACAGCGCCGGCGGCTGTCCGGCGCAGGCATGGAGCGTGACCGAAGCCTACCGGGTATGGGAGTTGCTTTCATGACTTGCAAAGGGGCGGACAAGCCGCGCCTTCCGGTCTTGGAGCAGGCGCTCAAGTATCTCGGCGTGCGGCTTCATTCCGCACGGGAGCTCAAGAATAAACTGCGTCGCAAAGGTTACTCCGAGGCGGAATCCACAGAGGCCGTCGACGAATGTATTCGTCTGCATTTTGTCGATGACGCGCAGCTGCGGGAGGATTACGCGGCGGAGCTGGCGCGCGGCAATGCGTCCAACCGTGCGATCCGCCGGAAGCTCGCGGAATCGGGGCTGGGCGGGAGCGCGCTCCCGGAGAATGTGCCGGACAACGAATATGAGCGTGCGCATGCGCTCGGAGAGGTCAAACTGCGCACGCTCCTTCACGAACACGATCCGCGTAAGAAATCGGAAAAACTACTGCGGGCGCTGCTCTCCCGCGGCTTTTCGCTCTCGACGGCGCTGCAAGTGCGCAACGCGTTGCTTTGCAACGACGCTGCGGAGCCGGAGCATTAGCGGGCGGCTTCCGCTTCGATGCGGTCCGCGCGGCGCGAGGCGCTCAAAATGGTGTTGCGCATGAGCATGGTGATGGTCATGGGGCCGACTCCGCCGGGAACCGGTGTGACCAAACTGGCTTTGCCGATCACCGAATCGAAATCGACGTCGCCGACGAGCTTGGTTTTGCCCGGATTGTCTGCATTGGGCACGCGGTTGATCCCCACGTCGATAACCACGGCGCCTTCTTTAATCATATCCCCGGTGACGAATTTGGGTCTTCCGAGCGCGGCGATGACCAGATCGGCCGAGCGGATGTACTCTTCGGGGTTGGGCGTGGCGGAGTGAACGACCGTCACGGTGGCGTTGGCCCCGGCGGCCTTCTGCAAAAGCAGCGCCATCATCGGTTTGCCCACGATATTGGATCGTCCGATGATGACGGCGTGTTTGCCTTTCGGGTCCACGCCGCTCTTTTCGAGCAGTTTAAGAATGCCGAACGGAGTGCAGGGAAAGAAGCCGTCGGTGCGTCCGATCAGCATTTTGCCGACGTTTTGGGCGTGAAAACAATCCACGTCCTTGGCCGGATCGATCGCTTCGACGACGGCCTCCTCGTCAATTTGCGGCGGCGGGGGCGACTGGACGAGAATGCCGTCGACCCCGGGATCGCAATTGAGTTTTCGGACCAAAGCGAGCAGTTCCTCCTGGGTTGTGTCCGCGGCGAGTTCGAATTTGAGGGAACGGATTCCCAGTTCAGCGCATTTTTTGGCTTTTGCGTTAACATAGACTTGAGAAGCCGGATCGCTGCCGACCAGAATCACGGCAAGGGCGGGGGTGACGCCGCGCTGAATCAGTTTTTGCACCCATTCGGCGTTTTCGCTGTTGAGTTCGGCAGCGATTGCCTTTCCGTCGATGATCCGTCCCATAATCAAAAAAAATCCTTTACTGTTTTTGATGCCGGCATTGCTCCAAGTCCGTCCGACATGTCGGACGAGTCGGACACGTCCGACTTTTGCCGAGTGCCGTCAATATACCCGGTGCGCATGCTTTTTGCAAATCGGCATGGCTCCGCGATTTGAAAAAAACGCTGATTCGGATATATTATCCACGGGAACACAATGAAATTTTATGAGACCGTCAGATCGAAAGTACCGCATCATGTCATTTGAAATTCGTCAGAAAGATTCCGCCACCGCCGCGAGAAGGGGCAAACTCACCTTGCGAAGGGGCGTGGTCGAAACCCCGGTATTCATGCCGGTGGGCACGCGCGCCTCGGTCAAGGCGGTCACGCCCCGGACGCTCGAAGAGCTCGGCGCCCAAATCATCCTCGGCAACACCTACCATTTGATGCTCAAACCGGGCATGGAACTGATGAATCTGGCCGGCGGACTCAACGGCTTCACCGGCTGGAAGAAACCGTTTCTGACCGACAGCGGAGGTTTTCAGGTCTTCAGTCTGGCAAATCTGCGCAAGATCACCCCCGACGGAGTGCAATTTGCCTCCCACATCGACGGTTCCCGCCATTTTCTGGGCCCGCGCGAGTCCATGGCCATCCAGCGCGCGCTCGATTCCGACATCGTCATGGCCTTCGACGAATGCACCCCCTACCCGGCGGTTCGCGCCGAGGCGGCAAAATCCGTGGATCTGACTGTCCGCTGGGAAACCATGAGCCGCGAACAGCCGCTCAACGACGGACAGCAGCGGTTCGGCATCGTGCAGGGGTCGGTTTACGAGGATCTGCGGCGCGACTGTTTGAAACGAATCACCGCGCTGGATTTCGACGGTTACGCCATCGGCGGAGTGTCCGTGGGCGAATCCGAACCGGAGATGCTTATGGTGCTCGACTGGATCGCCAATGAACTGCCGCAGGAGAAGGCGCGCTATCTAATGGGCGTGGGAACTCCGTATCAAATGCTTGAGGCGGTGGCGCGCGGAGTGGACATGTTCGACTGCGTCATGCCCACCCGTCTGGGGCGGCACGGGACGGCGTTTCTCTCCAACGGACGGACGCTGCCGGTGAAGGCGGCGAAGTACGCCGCGGACTTCTCGCCGGTGGAAGAAGGTTGTGAATGTTATTGCTGCCGCAACTTCACCCGGGCGTATCTGCGGCATTTGTTCAATGTGGGAGAGATTCTGGCGGTGATGCTGCTTTCGATGCACAATCTGCATGTATTTCTTAACCTGATGGCGCGCATCCGCCATGCGCTTGACGAAGGATCGTTCGGAGAATTTCGCGCCGAGTTTCACCGGCGTTATCACGGCGGGGAGGACAAATAGGACGTTCCGCCCCCTTTCACATCTTTACAAGGAATTGATCAGGAGAATCGCTTTATGGACGGCAAAAGAGGAAAATTCGACCCGCGCAGCTGGAATTGGGAAAAAATTTTGAAACGCACCCTGATCTGGGGGGGCGGCGCTCTCGCGCTGCTTGTAATGCTGCTTTTGATCGTCCTGATTTTTCTGGGTCCCATCATCAAATTCAGCGCGGAAAAGATCGGCAGCCGGGTCGTCGGCACGCAAATTACGGTGGGGTCCTGCTCCTTCAGTCTCTTGCACGGGCGGTTGGAATTGCGCAAATTCGCGATTGCCAATCCGCAGGGATATTATGCGCCGAACGCGCTGGAATTTGAAAATTTCATCTTCGACTTCGACATGCCTACTTTGCTGGCGAAGCAGAAGGTGGTCGAACTGATTGTGCTTGACGGACTGAATGTCAATTTGCAGTATTCCGACGGCACGACCAATCTCAACGTCCTCAAAAACAACGTCGACACATTCGTCGCCCGCCTTCAGACGCAACCCGGAGAAAATTCCGAACAAACCGATCCGAACACGCCGCCGCCGAAAGAAAAATCCGCCCAGGGCGGAGGCATCGTGATCCGCCGGTTGGAGTTCACCGCCGGCAGTCTGGGCTTCTCCTCCTCGACGATTTCCACGACCGTCAACATTCCGCTTCCGCCGATGGCATTGAACGATCTCGGGGCGAATAACTTCGGCGAAGCCTGTCAGGTGGTGTTCGACGCGATCATCGGGATGGCCGGACAGGCGGGGAACGCGCTCAAAGGACTCGGCACAAACGTCATGGACGGACTCAGCGGCGTCGGCAACGTCACCGTGGACGCGGGCAAGGCCGTCGGCAACGCCACGGTCAAGGCGGGCAAAGCCGTCGGCAACGCCACCGTAAAGGCGGAAAAAGCCGTCGGCAACGCCACCGTAAAGGCGGAAAAAGCCGTGGAAGACGCGGCTGCGGGCACGGTCAAGGCAATCAAAAAGCTTTTTTAGCAGAAGGGGAAAACGCGGTGAATCTGATTTTCATTGGCGACGTCGTCGGCTCCGGGGGCCGCAAGGCGGTCAAGAAGCTGCTCCCGGAACTCAAACGCGAATTTTCCGCGCAGGTGGCGGTGGTCAACGCCGAAAATTCGGCCGCGGGCAACGGGCTGACCGGCAAATGTCTGGCGGAGATGAGTCCGGAGGCCGATGTGTTCACCGCAGGCGACCATGTCTGGGATCAGAAGGGGTTTGAATTTGAGATCGACCGGATTCCCAATGTGCTGCGTCCGGCGAATCTTCACCACGTGCAGCCCGGACGCTCCTGGGCGATTTTCCGCAATCCCGGCGGCGGAGATTACGCGGTGATCGCGTTGATGGGCAAAGTTTTCATGCGCGACAGCGCCTATTGCCCCTTTGAAACCGCCGACCGCCTGGTCGAAGAGATCGCGCCGAAAACGCCGAATATCTTCATTGATTTCCATGCGGAGGCGACCAGTGAAAAGCTGGCCATGTCCTATTTTCTGGACGGCCGGGTCACTGCGGTGGTCGGCACGCACACCCACGTGCAGACTTCCGACGCGGAAGTCCTCCCGGGGGGGACCGCCCATCTGACCGATCTGGGCATGGCGGGAGCCGCCCGTTCCGTGCTCGGTCGCAAGGTCGAAGACGTGCTGACCAAATTCACCACCGGGATGCCCTGCCGTCTGGCGGTGGCCGAAGATGGTCCGATCCGGGTTTGCGGCGCGGTCATCACCTACGATTACCGTTCGGGGCGCGCGACAAAGATCGTACCGATCGACCGAATGGTGGAGTTGTAAACGATGAGCCGCCGCAGGCGCAATGAAGATTATAACGAAGAACAGATTATTTTAAGTTCGGCCGAAGGCAGCCGGCTTTTATACATGCCGCTCTGCGGGATCACCCGCTGCCGCAGCGACTATCGCATTGCGCGCCGGAACGAACCGATCTGCGTGCTGGAATACATTGTCAAGGGCGAAGGAACGCTGCGCAGTGACGGGACGACGTTCCGTCCGGAGGCGGACGATGTGTATGTGGTGCATCCGTGGAGCGATCACGAATATTATCCGTCGCCGGAGAATCCGTGGGAGAAGATCTGGTTCAATTTGCAGGGCGAACTGGTGGATTTTCTGCTGGAACATTGCGGTCTTTCGGACACCTTCCTCTTGAAGAAAACCAATCTGCAAGCGCTGTTCCAAACTGGATTGGACCGGATGGCGGCGTCAACGGAGGACGGGACAAACGTGCAGCAGGTGGCGCTGGAAGTGGCCGTCGGGCTCTTTCACGCGCTGGGCCAAGTCAAGGCGAAGCAGGGATGCCGCCAAGTCAATCCGGTGGCGGAGCCGCTGCGGAATTATCTGGATCGCAGCATCATGCAATCGCTGTCGATGGAGGAGATTGCGCGCTACGCGGGGTTTTCCCCCTCGCAGACCAATCGGCTTTTCCAAGCGCAGTATCACATTTCGCCCTACGCGTACTTTCTCGACCGCAAGCTCCAAATGGCGCGTCTGATGCTGCGAAACACGCGAAAACCGGTCAAGGAGATCGCCGCGGAATTGCATTTCGGCAGCGAGAGTTATTTTTCGAATTTGTTCCGCAAAAAGTTCCATCTTTCCCCGCGCGATTGTCGCGATGGCGAAGATCCGACGGAAGATTTGCAGAGATGAATGCCCCGATGGGGTTGTAATTGACAAAAAAGAGTGTTATATTACTCAGTTCCGGGAGAGTGCTTTCCCGGAGTGTTGAACAAACCCGGAAGTTCGCCAATTCAAGACCGGTAAAATCAATTCTGGAACAGAGATGAACAAGGCCACGATCGAAGCAACCCTGATGGCGGCGGCGGAAAACCCGACCCCGAAGATTCTCAACACCCTGATGAGTCAGCTTAAAGAGATGCAGCAGCCACTGGCCGAAGAAGTCAACGGCGCACTGGAACTGCTTTACGAAAAGTACGACACGGAAAACGAGGATCTTTCCCATGAAGAATCCTCGTTTTTTATTGAACTGGCCACGCTGCCTGTCGCCGACAGCAGCACCTACCGCAATCTGCTGGCCAATTCCATCAAAACCTTGCTGCCGCCCTTCCTCAGCCGTCCGCCGGTCCTCCGTGCGCTCGGCGTGCGGGAAACCGCAGTTCCGCTCTGCCACGTGCCGGTGCGGCTGCGCAAACTGATCGCCCTCAAATCCGGGCAGATCATTTTTCTCAACAGCGGTCGCTGGGGCATGATCAACGCGATCGATCCGATCGGCGGAGTAGTGTCGGTCAGTCCCTTCGGCTGCACCGGCGGCACCTCGGCCATTCCGATTGAAAACGTGCTGGTTTCCGGCGTAGTCATGGAAAACAGCAAAGACATGATCAAGGCCGCCACGCCACAGGACAAGCCCTGCATTTCCGGAGAGGATTTCATCCGTCTGGTTCGGGCGCAGGCGATCGTCCCGATCAACGACAACACCATTTTGAATATGGCGCGCAACGGCGTCGGCGCCAAAATGACTGCGGAGGCCTTGGAAACCTGGCTTCACTCCCACAAGACGGGCAACGCCTCCGGCACGCGCAGTTCCGCGGAGGCCCGCAGCCTGCAAGAAATGGGGACGCTGCTCAAGCAGGAACCCGCAGAAAAGAAATATACCGCCGAAGAAGCGGAGAAACTCAAGCTCTTCTTCACCCGGTTGCTCAAGAGCACCGCGATGCGTGAAGCGAAATTTCTGGCCTCGGCCATCGCGGGAGTCGAAGCGAAGCTCAGCGAAGAGCAAGCCGCGGATGTCTTTGAACCGCTTCGGGACAAGGCGTCTTTCTGGCCTGCCGCTCCGTCGCAGCTGCTGCTTGAGCCGCTGGCGGTCTGGTCGGAACTCTCGGCCAAAGAGATTGAAAAACTCGCCCGGGCGACCAAGACGGTCTTCGGCGATGAATATCTCGCCCGTCTGGCGCTGCTGCTGCCAGTCAAGGCGCTCACGCAGGTCGGGACGGTCTGCGACCAGCAGACGCTGGTCGATGCGATCTCCGGCGCAACCCCGTACAGCTCGGACGTGCTGCTCTGGATCTGGAAGAACCGCCGCAAACAGGCGGTTTCCCTGACCGGGCTGCTGTCGATCGAAAATATCATCCGCGCGCTTTCGCAGACGAAGATTCCCCGGCAGTGGGGAGCCGCGCAGCGGGAGTTGCGTGCGGATTTTCTGGACAGCAGCGATTTTCACCAGACGGTGCTGGATTGCTCGGACGATCCGGCGAAGCTGGCCGGCACGCTTCAGAGCGCGCTTTTCCTCTCGCCGAGCGAGCGTCAGAGTCTGCTGGTCAAGCTGTCGCGCATTTCCAATGAGCTGCGCGAAGTGATCGAAGGCGGAGCCGGCAGCAAGATTATGCACGCGGGCGTCTTCGAACGGGAGGATCAGGAGAAGAAGGACGACCGTCCGATCTGCACCTCCAACGCGAGTTTCAAGCGTCTGATGGCCGAATTGGAAGACATTGTCAATGTCCAGCAGCCGGCCAACCGGGAGTCGTTGAAGACCGCCCGGGCGCACGGGGATTTCCGGGAAAACGCGGAATTCGACGCCGCCAAGGAACGCAGAAACTTTCTTTCCCGCCGTCGCAGCGAGTTGGAAAATGAAATCGGCAACCTTCAGGCGATGGACTTCCGCACGGTGAAAATCGGCGACATGGTGGAACCCGGATGTATGCTGACGCTGGATTGCGACGGCGTTCGTTCGGTCTCCTATCTGCTCGGCGCAAAGGATGCCGATCCAGACAAGAATTATGTCTCCTACCGCGCCAAGATGGGCGCGGCGCTTATGGATCACAAGAAGGGCGACACGGTCGCACTTCCCGGCGGACGCAACGCGACGATCCTCGGGATTGATCCGCTGCCGGAGAAGGTGCTCGCCGAACTCGATTAGGCAATCGAATTGACAAAACTCCCGGTAAAAAGCAAACTTTTTCTTCCGGAACGTGCGGAACGCTGGCACAGAGAGCGGAAGATCGAGTCGCTCCGCCGGGAGAAGCATGGATCGCTTTTGTTGACGCGTTACGAGTACGTGCCGCGCCATCCGGCGGCGGTCGGAGTCGGGATTTTATTCTGTTCCGATCTGCACTTTCAGGGGAGCGCGGCAGATTACGGGAAGCTCGAAGCGCTGCGCAACATCGCCAGGGAAGAGAAGGTCGATTACATCGTTCTCGGGGGCGATTTGGCCGCCGACGCGGCGGAGTTGGATCTCCTGCCGGGCGCACTGGACGCATTGCCGCACGATGCGGTGAAGCTGGCGGTTTTCGGGAACTGGGAACGGGCCAAGAGCTGGATTCGGCCCGAGCATTGGAAAGAGGAGTTTGCCCGGCACAAAGTGACGCTGCTGCGCAATGAATCGTGGTCGGATGAACGTTTTTTCTTTTACGGATTGGACGAGATCAAGGAAGGCTGTCCGCTGGAACCGGCGGCATGGCCGTACGACCGGGAAAACGTGTTGATTTCGCACAGTCCCGACGGAGTGATCGGCATCGATTTTCTCGATGCGCTCAATCCGGTGTCGCTGGCGCTCACCGGGCATACGCACGGCGGGCAGATCCGGTTGCCGCTGTGGGGAGCGCTGTTCACTTCATCGAGTTACGGAAGGCGTTTTGACTGTGGAATTTTCCGGAGAAGCGGAAAGGTGCTGGAGATGATTGTCAGTTCCGGGATGGGCGAATGTTCTTTGCCGTGGCGGTTTCGCTGCCCCCCGGAAGCGTGGCTGATCCGGTTCGTCGCACCGAAGCACAATCTGCACTCCCGGCAGGCAAAGGAGAAAGCAAAATGAGCAGTTCCTTGGGAGAAATTTTCAAAGTCACCACCTTCGGGGAGTCGCACGGCCCGGCAATCGGCGCGGTCGTCGACGGAATGCTCCCCGGGATTCCCCTGAACGAAGAGATCATTCAGCGCGATCTCGACCGGCGCAGACCCGGTCAGTCCAAGCTGACCACCGCGCGCGGCGAAGCCGACCGCGTGGAAATTCTGTCGGGCGTTTTTGAAGGCGTGACCACCGGAACGCCCGTGGCGCTGCTGATTCGCAATTGCGACAGCCGTTCCTCCGACTACGGCAATCTGGCCGAACTCTTCCGCCCCGGCCATGCCGACTACACTTATTTTCGCAAATACGGCGTCCGCGATTACCGCGGCGGCGGGCGCTCCTCGGGGCGCGAGACAGCGGCGCGCGTGGCGGCCGGAGCCGTCGCCAAGGCATTGCTCGGACAAAACGGCATCGACCTCTTCGCATACACCGCGGCCGTCGGCTCGATCCGGGGCGTTGCCGTGAACCGCGACTGTATCGAGAAAAATCCGGTTCGCGCCGCCGATCCGGACGCGGTCGAAGCGATGACTTCGGAAATTCTCTCTGCGGCCAAGGAGCATGACAGCGTCGGCGGGATCGTCGAATGTCAAATTCTTCATGTTCCGGCGGGGCTGGGCGAACCGGTTTTCGACAAATTGGATGCCTTGCTGGGGCAGGCAATTTTGTCGATCGGCGGAATCAAGGGCATTGAGTTCGGAGACGGCTTTGCTGCGGCCTCGCTCCGGGGCAGCCGGAACAACGACCAGATGACGCCCGATGGTTTTGCGACGAATCACGCGGGGGGAATCCTCGGAGGAATCAGCAGCGGTGCGCCGATCATTTTTCGCGCGGCGGTCAAGCCGACCCCGTCGGTGGGGTTGCCCCAGCGCACGGTGACCAAGGAAAATTGTGCGACGGTCTGTGAAATTGCGGGACGGCACGACCCGTGTCTCTGCCCCCGGATTGTTCCGGTGGTGGAAGCGATGGCGGCGCTGGTCATTGCGGATGCGTTGCTTTTATCGAAACGAATGGATTGACTTTTTGGGTAAGGCATGATATACTTTTAATCATAATCAGTTCATGAAAGATTACAGTATCCTTTGATTCCTGCCGGAAGAGAAGAGGAGTAAAAAATGGAAAAGCGCGTCATTCTGACCTTTGACGACAGTGTTAAAAATCATGCGGAAAGAGTTGCTCCATTTCTGGTTACCAGAGGGTTCAATGCGACGTTTTTCATCACCGAATGGAACCGCGAGTGGAACAATCTGCATGGCAGCATGCGACTTTCCCACAAAGACATGCAGCAGATTGCGTCGATGGGGTTTGAGTTGGGCAATCATACGCATACGCATGGGGGCTCTCAATCGCTGACCCATGAGGGCATTGAACGGGAAATTGTCTATATTGAGGTGTTGTTTCAGGCATTGGGGCTGCCGAAACCGCGGACGTTCGCCTATCCGGGCGGTCCGTATTCGGAGGAAGCCGCAAAGATCCTCAAGGAACGCAACTATCTGGCGGCCCGATGCGTGGAGGAGCGCTCGTTCGATCCGGCCACGGAAGATCCGTTCCGCCTGCCGGCTTACGCAGTCACCGAGAAGAACGGCGGATTCACGCGGGCGATGGAGGAGTTCGACCGCATGGAGGATTCCCGTTGTCTGATTCTGGTCTACCACGGGATTCCCGACCAGGTGCATCCGTGGGTGAATACGGAAGTGGAGACGTTTGAATCCCAGATGGATGAATTGGCCACGCGGGGAGCGCAAGTGCTCAGTCTGGCGCAGCTGTACGAAAGCTGACGCCGGCAAAAACCCGAAACGCGCTTGCAAAAGACACGTCAACCGGATATATTACCCGCCATTATGAAAGTATATATCAAAACCTACGGCTGCCAGATGAACGAGCGTGATTCCGAGGCAATGGCCGGAATCCTCGTCAAGGCGGGTCATCAGATGGTTTCCACGGAAACCGACGCGGATGTGCTTTTGTTCAACACCTGCAGCGTGCGCGATCAGGCCGAACGCAAGGCCGTCGGCAAGATCGGCTTCATGAAGAAACTCAAGAAGACGAAACCGTCTTTGATCATCGGCGTGGCCGGCTGCATGGCGCAGGCGCGCGGCGAAAGCCTTTTCGCGGAACTGCCGCACTTGGACTTCGTGCTGGGCACGGGGCAGCTTCACCGGCTGGCCGAAGTGATCGATTCGGTGAGCAAGACGCGCAAGAACACCGCGCTTCTGGAAGAAGGCGGCGAAGTGCTCGACGGCATGGGCGAACACTTTTCGGCGTCGGCGGCGTCGCCGGTCTCCGGCTACATCGCCATCACCCGGGGCTGCAACCGCTTTTGTTCCTACTGCATCGTGCCTTATGTGCGCGGCCGGGAATTGAGCCGAGACGCGCGCGGGATTGTCGCGGAGGCCCGGATGCTGGCCGACTCGGGAATCCGGGAAATCATGCTGCTCGGGCAGAATGTCGCGGCCTACGGAATGCAGGGGCGCACCAGTGCGCCGGAAGATCATGATTCGCCCTTCGCGGAACTCTTGGAGGAGCTTTGTGCGATCGACGGAATCAAACGGATTCGGTTCACCTCGCCCTATCCGACTTATTTCAACGAACGGCTGATTGCGACGCTGGCGCGGGAACCCAAGATCTGTCGGTCGCTGCATCTGCCGGTGCAGTCCGGTTCGAACCGGATGCTGGCGGCGATGAACCGGCAATATACGCGCGAACGCTATCTGGAAATTGTCGCCAAGCTCAAGGCGGCGCTTCCGGGGGCGGCGTTTTCCACCGACGTGATTGTCGGATTTCCGGGCGAAACCCAGTCGGATTTTGAAGCGACGCGCTCTCTTCTGGAAGAGGTGCAGTTCGATCAATCGTATATTTTCAAATATTCGCCCCGGAGCGGCACGAAGTCGGCGGCGCTGCCCGACGATGTTTCCGATGAGGTCAAGCTCGAACGCAACAAAATTCTGCTGGACGATCTGGCCCGGCGCGTGCAAACGGCGCTCAAGAACGAGGTTGGGGAGACGCGGGAAGTGCTGGTCGAAGGCGTAAGCCACCGCAACGCGGAGCGTTGGACGGGGCGCACGCAGACGAACCGGACGGTCAACTTTCTGCCGGTCGAGGGGATTGCCGTGGGGCAGTTGCGGCAGATTCAGATTACCCGCGCGGGAAGTGTTTCGCTCTTCGGCAAAGTCGTCGGGGAGTAGCAGGACAAAGTTTGACAAAAGCCTCCCGGGTCGGTATATTGTCTTTCAAGGTGAAAAACAATTCGGAGTAAAAAGAAAGCAAAATGCCGCAATCCGCGTATCAAAAAGAGCTGGAACAGGCGGAACGCTCCTTTCGCACGCTGTTCTGCGTTCCCGGCGAAAACGATTCGTTCGGGATCGCCCCGGGGCGCGAAGTGTCGTTTCTGAGGCGGTTGCGCGGGGCGTTCGAAGCGGCGCGGCGCCTGGAAGATTCGGAGGACGGGGCGATATACCTCAATGATTTCGCCACCGGAGCGCGCGTCGGCAAGAAAAACTTTTTTCACGCGCTCTTCGACACGATTGTGCGCATGGGGATTCTGGACGAATTGCATGCGGACAACGGAGGGGAAAATCTGGAGTTCCTCCTGACGCACGCGGCGCGAATTGCGAATGGAATCCGCATTTTTGCCCAACTGGTTTCCGAAAAGGACGCCGAAGCGGTTCTGCCGCTGGCCCAAACGCTCGCCAAAGAGTTTTCCATGCTCAAAAGCGAACGATCCGAGCTGCTGGAAGGAATCAAAAATGCCGATCCCTTCGCGTCGGGCAGCGTTTTTGGCTACCGGGATGGAGAATTTGTCGCGGCCTCGCGCATTGATCCGAAGGCGCCGGGACTTTTCTTTGGATTTCACAGTGTCCGGCACGCGATTCTGACGCATTTCCGGGACTTCGCCGAGGGCAAAAGCAACGTGCCGCTGCTGCTTTCGAGCCTGCCCGGTCACGGCAAAACCCAGATGGTGCTTTCCCACGCTATGCGCGGCGGAGATTTCGTGCTGATTCTGCCGACGGTCGAGACGCTTACGCATGGACTGGCGCGGCTTTTCGCGCTGCTGGCGGAGCGCAAGGACCGCAAATTCGTTGTGTTTTTTGACGACATTGATCCGCGGGAATGCGACTGGTATGACTTCTGCAACCATGTCGGCGGGGCGTTTTCTCCGGCCGAAAACATTCTTCCGGTGCTGGCCAGCAACTATGAATTTCCCGCCAGCATTCTGTCACGCGGGCGCAGCGTACGCTATCCGGTTTTCGACGAAGTGCGCTGCATGGAGGTGATCGAAGAACACCTTCTGGCGCTCGGCATGCACAAAGCGCCGCAAAACCTCGTGCTGGTCATCGCCGCGGACTACACCGAACGCTTCGGCCAGAAGGAGTTCACGGAATTGAGTCCCCGCACGCTGATGCGCTATCTGGCGGAATTTTCGTCCGACCGCGACCGCCGCCGCCGCATGGTCGAGCGGTCGGTCTCCGGCATCATCAACAAACCGGATCCGGAACTCTTCTACGACTTCAACATCGAACTGATGCGCAAGCTATACGGGGAAGAATATATTCAAAACCTCCTCAAAGAAAAGCTGCGCACCTTATGATCCGCTACCTGCTCCAACGCATTCTGCTGGGCGGGGCCACTTTTCTGGCCACTCTGCTGGTCAGCTACGTTCTGCTGCGGCTGGCCCCCGGCGATCCGACCCGCAGCACGCTTTTGGACGCCTCCGGGAGCGCCGCGAATGTCAGCTCGGACAAGGGCGGATTCGCCGTCAACGAGGCGCTGCGCAAGGAACTTCACCTCGACAAGCCCCTGGCGGTGGGATTCGCCTACTGGTTCGGCAACGTCCTTTTTCACGGCGATTTCGGGCGCTCGGCCACAGTCGATCCGGGGCGTCCGGTCACGGTGCTGATCGCGGAACGGCTGCCGGTGACGCTCTCGCTGAATCTCTACGCGATTCTGCTGGCTTATGCCGTGGCGATCCCGATGGGGGTGTTTTCCGCGGCCAAACAGGGAGGCTGGTTTGACCGGAGCTTTGAATTTCTGGCCTTTGCGCTGTACAGTCTTCCGGTGATCTGGGTGGGACTGCTGCTGCAAAGCTGGCTCTGCGAAGGCGGACGCTGGCCGATTCTGCCGCTCAAGGGGATTCCGGCGGGAACGCCGCTGGAGGTCGGAATTTACGAAGCGCTGTGGTTTTCGGCCAAGCATTACGTGCTGCCAATTTTGTGTTTGACTTACGGATCGTTTGCGGGGCTCTCGCGCTACATGCGCAACAGCATGCTGGAAAATCTCTCCTCAGAATACATCCGCACCGCGCGCGCCAAGGGCGTGCCGGAAAATCTGGTGGTGTGGCGACACGCCTTCCGCAACAGTCTGATTACGCTGATCACCCTCTTCGCGGGCATTCTGCCGTCGCTGGTGGCCGGCAGCGTGATTGTCGAACACATTTTCAACATTCCGGGCATGGGGACGCTCTCCTTGCTGGCGCTTTCGAGCAGGGATTATCCGTTGGCGATGGCGCTCTTCGCCTTTGCGGGGGCGCTGACGCTTTCGGGAATTTTGCTGGCCGATTTGCTGTATCTCTGGGCGGACCCGCGAATCAGTTTTGATTCCGGGGGCGGCAGAAGTCTCTGAAATAAAACGACGCTCTTTTTTTCACAAATCACACAAAAGCAAGCAACAATATGGATGCGGGATTGAACAAAACCGACGCTCTGGTCAAAGCCATCCTGGAAGATCTGTCCGGCGGCGCGCTGCGGTACGGCGGCCGTCTGCCGTCACGCAACGTCCTCGCCCGCAAATACAAGTGTTCACGCACCACCGTGGAACGCGCGGTCGCGGCGTTGACCCGCGCCGGGTATCTGAGCGGACGCAAAGGCAGCTGTACCACGATTCTGCGCCCCGGCGCGCGCCCCGCGGCGGGACGGATTGTTTTTGTGGGGAACGGACTGCCGGCGCTGTGCGAACTGGAATTATTGCTGCTTGCGGGGCGGGAGACCTCCACATTGAGTATTGTCCGGATTACCGAACGGCAGATTTTCGGACGGCTGGAGGAGCTGTGCGAACCGGGCTGCTGCGTCATCTGGATGCTGCCGCGGGAGGAGATGCTTTCCGCGATGGATTATCTCAGACTGCGCAACGTGCCGCAGCTGATCATCAACCGTCAATACGCCTCGTTCGATTATGTACTGACGGACACGCACTCGGGGTTGCAGGAAGGGCTGCGCTGGCTCACGGAGCGCGGCGGGCGGCCGATCACCTTTCTCTCTTACCGGGCCGACCCGCGATATCCTTATCTGGCGGAACGGATCATTTCGTTTTTTGAACGCGGAATCCATCAGGATTACCAGTTGACGCCGGAATATTGTTTTCTGCGGGAATTTGAGAATCCCGCCGTGGAAATCGCGGCGCTGGGCGAATCGATTTTCGGAGACGCAAAAGCGCCGAAAAGCATTTTTGTCATGAATTTGAATCTGCTTGATCCGCTGCTGGACGCAGCCGAACGGTACGGGCGGATCGCGGGGCGGGACTATTGGCTTTTCTCGTTTGACGCAGTGCCCCGGATCGCAGGGCGGGCGGGCTTCGGAATGCTGCGGCAGCGCTTCGATCTGCAGATTGGGGAAGCGCGCAGGTGGCTGGAATCGGGCTGCGCCTTCTCCGGAAAACCGTTTCACGCGGTGGTCAAGGCGGATTTCACCGGGAACTGACGCGACAAAGCTGAGACACTGCGCGCCGATCGAGTGCGCCAAAATGACGCGGCGACGCACCGCCTGTCGCACTTTTGGCACAAAAACTCCCCTTTCCCCCCGCAAAACCCCGTTGGCACGACTCTTGCTTATCTTCAAAGCGTAATTTTGAAACGACAAGCAAAAACCCAATCAGGGAGGAAAGAATTATGAGCAAGATTCTCGGTATCGACCTCGGTACGACCAACAGCTGCATGGCGGTCATGGATCACGGCGAAGTCAAAGTCATTCCCAATGCGGAAGGCAACCGGACGACTCCGTCGATCGTCGCATTCACCAAGAACGGCGAACGCCTGGTCGGTCAGACGGCCAAACGTCAGGCAGTCACCAATCCCAAAAATACAATCTTTTCCGTCAAGCGTTTCATGGGGCGCAAATTCTCCGAAATCGGTTCGGAAAAGCATCTGGTTCCGTATGAACTTGCGGAAGCCCCCAACGGCGATGTGGCCATCGTGGCCGGCGGCAAACAGTATTCTCCGCCGGAAATCTCCGCAATGATTCTTCAGAAGATGAAGACCGACGCGGAAGCCTATCTCGGCGAAGAGATCAAGCAGGCGGTCATCACCGTGCCCGCGTACTTCAACGACAGCCAGCGGCAGGCGACCAAGGACGCCGGCAAAATCGCCGGACTGGAAGTGCTGCGGATCATCAACGAGCCGACTGCGGCCGCACTCTCCTACGGACTGGACAAGAAGAGCGAAGAGACCGTTGCGGTGTACGACCTCGGCGGCGGTACGTTTGATATTTCGATTCTGGAAATCGGCGACGGGGTGTTCGAAGTGAAGGCCACCAACGGCGACACCCACCTCGGCGGCGATGATTTCGACCAGGCGGTGATCGACTTTCTGGCGGAGCAGTTCCAGAAGGACAACGGCGTCGATCTGCGCAAGGACACGCAGGCGCTGCAGCGGCTCAAGGAAGCTGCGGAAAAAGCCAAGTGCGAACTTTCCAGCAGCATGAGCACCGACGTGAATCTGCCGTTCATCTCGATGAATGCGGACGGCCCGGTGCATCTGAATGTCACGCTGACCCGCGCTCAGCTCGAACAGCTCTGCGACAAACTTCTGGAACGCACGGTCGCTCCTTGCGAGAACTGCATGCGCGACGCCGGCTTGACCAAGAGCGGCATCAAGGAAGTCATTCTGGTCGGCGGCATGACCCGTATGCCCAAAGTCCAGACGATGGCCAAGACGATTTTCGACCGCGAACCCAACAAGGGAGTCAACCCGGACGAAGTGGTCGCCAGCGGCGCCGCCATTCAGGGCGGTGTGCTCGGCGGACAGGTCAACGATGTGCTGCTGCTGGATGTCACTCCGCTTTCTCTGGGCATCGAAACGATGGGCGGCGTGGCCACCAAGCTCATTGAGCGCAATACCACGATCCCGACCCGCAAGAGCGAGATCTTCTCGACGGCCAGCGACAATCAGCCCTCGGTCGACATCCACGTGTTGCAGGGCGAGCGGGAAATGGCCAGTGCCAACAAGTCGATCGGGCGCTTCCGGCTGGACGGCATTGCGCCGGCGCCGCGCGGCGTGCCGCAGATTGAAGTGACCTTCGACATCGACGCCAACGGCATTCTGCATGTGACCGCCAAGGATCTGGGCACCGGCAAGGAGCAGCAGATCACCATTACCGCTTCGAGCGGCCTGACCGACGCGGAAATCGACCGCATGGTCAACGAAGCCAAGTCGCACGCCGACGAAGACAAGGCGGTCAAGGACAAAATCGAGACGAAAAACCATGCTGATTCGCTGGTTTATCAGATTGAGAAGCAGCTCAAGGAATTGGGCGACAAGCTGCCCGCGGACGTCAAGCAGCCCGTCGAAGAAGGGGTCGAACGCCTGAAGAAGGCCATTGAGAAGGACGACACCGAATCGATGAAGTCGATCACCAAGGAGCTGGAAGAGAAGCTCATGAAGTTCGGCGAAGCGATCTACGCGCAGAAGAATGCGCAGGGCGCGGCGCAGGGCGCGGCCGGCGCGGAAGCCGGCACTCCGCCCCCGAACGGCAATGCCGCCGCCGGTGAGGCGAAAGGCGGCAAGGACGACATCATCGACGCGGAAGTGGTCGACGACAACAAGTAACGCATCGTGTCATGCGAAAAACCCGGAGGCCGGAAGGGAGGAAGACAAACTCCCTTCGCCCCCTTGTTTTCCGCTTTCAAAAAAACAATTTAGAAACAACCCGTAACAACCCCAAAAAAGGAGAAAAAAGATGGCGAAAGTCAACATTAAGCCGCTTGGCGACCGGGTACTCTTGGAGATCTGCGAGAACGAGGATCAGATGAAGGGCGGGATTCTCATTCCGGACACCGCCAAGGAGAAGCCGCAGGAGTACATGGTGATCGCGCTGGGCACCGGCAAGACCGATGACAAAGGCAAGAAAGTTCCCTTTGACGTGAAGGTTGGCGACAAGGTTCTGACCAGCCGTTACGGCGGGACCGAAGTGAAGGTCGGCGACAAGGAATACAAAGTGGTCGGCTGCGACGACATTCTGGCAATTGTCGGCTGACGATTTTTTTCCCGCATTGCAACAAAAGTAACATCAGCATAAGGACAGACATTTATTATGGCAAAACAGGTTCTTTTTTCCGAAGAAGCGCGCCGCGGTGTGCTCGAAGGCGTCACTCTCCTGAGCAAGGCAGTGAAGGCGACCCTCGGCCCGAAGGGACGCAACGTAATCATTGACAAGAAATTCGGCGCTCCGACCATCACCAAGGACGGCGTCACCGTCGCCAAGGAGATTGAGCTCAAGGACGCGTATGCGAATATGGGCGCCCAGATGGTCAAGGAAGTCGCCAGCAAGACCAATGACATCGCCGGCGACGGAACCACCACGGCAACCGTGCTGGCCGAGGCGATCTATCGCGAAGGTCTCAAGAACGTCACCGCGGGTGCGAACCCGATGGAGCTCAAGCGCGGCATTGACAAGGCCGTCGAAGCGACGGTCGGCGAAATCCAGAAGATGAGCAAGTCCGTGAGCAATCAGATTGCGCAGGTTGCCACCATCTCCGCCAACGGCGACACCACCATCGGCAACATCATCGCCGAGGCCATGGAGAAGGTCGGCCAGGACGGGACGATCACCGTGGAAGAGGCCAAAACCATCGAAACCACGCTCGATGTGGTCGAAGGCATGCAGTTTGACAAGGGCTACCTCTCCCCGTATTTCGTGACGAACGCCGAGTCCATGGAAGCGGTGCTCGAGGATTGCTACATTCTGATTCATGAGAAGAAGATCAGCAGCCTGAACGACATGCTGCCGCTGCTGCAGGCCGTGGCGAAGGAAGCCAAGCCGTTGCTGATTATCGCCGAGGACGTCGAAGGCGAAGCGCTGGCGACACTGGTCATCAACAAGATGCGCAGCATTCTGAATATCTGCGCGGTCAAGGCGCCGGGATTCGGCGACCGCCGCAAGGCCATGCTGCAGGATATCGCAATTCTGACCGGCGGAACCTGCATCACCGAAGATCTCGGACTCAAACTTGAGAACGTCACGACCGCTCAGTTGGGCAAAGCCAAGCGCATTACGATCGACAAGGAGAACACCACCATCGTCGAAGGCGCCGGAAGCAAGAAAGCGATCATGGCGCGCGTCGCGCAGATCCGTCGTGAGATCGAGGAAACCACCAGCGATTACGATCGCGAGAAGCTCCAGGAGCGTCTTGCCAAGCTCGCCGGCGGCGTCGCGGTCATCAAGGTCGGTGCTGCCACCGAGGTGGAGATGAAGGAGAAGAAGGACCGCGTGGACGATGCGCTGCATGCGACCCGCGCCGCGGTCGAGGAAGGCATTGTCGCCGGCGGCGGAGTTGCGCTGGTGCGTGCGGTCAAGGCGATCAAGGATCTCAAGCTCTCCGGCGACGAAGCCGTGGGCGCGAAGATCATCGAGCGCGCGGTGGAAGAGCCGCTGCGCCAGTTGGCCGCCAACGGCGGTTACGAGGGCAGCGTCGTGGTTCAGGAAGTCAAGGCCCGCAAGGGTTCCGAGGGCTTCAACGTCGTGGACGGAACCTACGTCGACATGCTCAAGGCCGGGATTCTTGATCCGGCCAAGGTCACCCGTTCGGCACTGCAGAATGCGGCGAGCATCGCCGGTCTCCTGCTGACCACCGAGTGCCTGATTACCGATCTCAAGGAAGAGAAAGAGCCGGCCATGCCTGCGGGCGCAGGAATGGGCGGAATGGGCGGAATGGGCGGGATGATGTAATTCATCCGTCGCAAACCGACATAAAAAACAACGTCCGGGGGAGCAATCCTCCGGGCGTTTTTTTTTGGCACTCGAAACAAGATTTCCAAAAGGAATAAAACCATATCTTTCTGTCAATATTTCATAATAAAACCATACTTTTGGGAAAAAACAACCTGTTTTCCGTCGGGGCGGTTTGACAAAGGACGAGTTGCTTTTTATATTGTAAGATAGACGGTCAGGCAAAGACGACACCGCCCCGGGAACAGCACGGCATCAAGGCGCAGTGCGGCATGGGGCAAGGTGGCGTCGCAATCTACATAGTCAAGGAGCATGAAAATGGTGAAGACACTGGCAACCGTGATCGAACGCCCTTATGAGGCGGCATTCCGGGAGGTCACATTGACCCCGAAACGCGAGGACACCGTAGTCTGCAAGACGATGATGTCGGCAATTTCCACCGGCACGGATATGAAGACTTATCACGGTCTTCAGCATCCGGAACAGTGCTATTATCCGCTGGTTCCCGGTTACGAGAACATGGGTGTGGTGTTGGAGGAAGGCTCCTACGCCCCCGGGTTCCACAAGGGCGACCGGGTCATGATCAACGAATGCCGCAAGTATATGGACTGCTGTTCGGCCTGGGGCGGCGGTACGCTGCTCTGTCACAAGGACGCCGACAATGCCGGCGGCGCCGGCGATCCGCTGGAGAAGGTGCCGGACAATGTTTCCGACGCCGACGCGGTGCTCGCGTATCTGGCGTGTGTTCCGCTGAAGGGCATCGAGAAATTCCATCTTCGCGCAAGCGACACAGTGATCGTCTTCGGCTCCGGGATGGTGGGGTTGAGTGCCGTGCAGATTCTCAAGATCAAATGCCCGGGCATCACGGTCATCAACGTCGATCCGAATCCGTTCCGCCGCGCTATTGCCGAGAAATATGCCGACTACGCGATTGATTTTGTTGACAGCGAACGCAAAGTTTTGGAGATCACCAACGGGAAACGCGCGGACAAAATCATCGAATGTTCCGGGAATCCGCAGGTTCCGGGCATTCTCTGGAAGTATATCAAGGACGGCGGCTGGAAGGACGACGACGAGCCGGGGCACATCCATCTGAACGGAGATTATCCGGAAAAACTGGTGTTTGACCATTACCATCACTGGTTCGTCAAGAACGTCAATCTGTCCATGACCTGCGCCATCAAACACCGCGGCAAGGCGGAGATTCTCAAATACATGAGCGAAGGAAAGTTCGTCACCAAGCACCTGCCGATCGAAGTCTGGCCGGCGGGCAAAGCCAAGGAAGCATTTGAATATCAGAGCAAAAACGGCGCGAACGTCTTTAAGATTCTGTTCGACTGGAGGGAGTTATGATTCTCGGTCTGGCCGCTTGGGGGCTGCGGGACACGCCGCTGGAAGAGCAGCTGGTGCTGGCGCAATCGCTAGACGTGACGCTGGTGGAGCTCTCCATCGCAAATTACTCGAAAGATCCAATCCAGTTGGATTCCACCGAAAGTGATTGCGCAAAAGTCAAAGCTTTGTATGCGGCGCACGGGATTTCCACCATGTGCGCATGCACCGGCAATGATTTCACCGGGGACGATGTCGCCGCGCAGGTGGACAAAGTCAAGACGGTCATCCGTCTTGCCGAAAAACTCGAGGTCAAACTGCTGCGGATCTTCGCCGGCTTCTCCTCCGACAGCGTTGTCTACGGCGCACGCCTCGAAACTATGCTTGCCGCCCTGCGGGAGATTGCCTCCTACGGGAGAATGCATGGCGTGCTTCCGTGCGTGGAAACGCATGGCGGAGTCGTCGCCCACGACGGAGTTCTCACGCATTTCGCCAGCGCCAGCACCCGTGTCGATCTGCTGGAGCGAATCGCCGCCACCGGCTGCGCAATTCAGTACGATCCGGCCAATCTGGCGGCGGTCGGCGATGCGGACCCGGCGGCACTTTATGGGAAATTCGCCGGTTCCATCGCAGGAGTTCACCTCAAGGATTTCCGCGACGCCGGCACGGGAGTGCTCCCGGCCACCTGCGGCGAAGGGCGATTGAATTGGGATGATTTGCTCTCCGCGCTCGAAGATTACGCAGGCCCCGCGCTGATCGAATACGAACTGACCGACGATGTGGCAGATGGAATGAAGCGCAGTCTGGAATTTCTGCGCGGCAAGGGGGTACGATGAGCGATCTGGGCTTGGGAGTGATCCTGAACTGTGTCAAAGCGGAGATCGGCATCGGCGGAAAATGGCTGGATGCGACGGCGGCGGCGCGTGCGGGGCTGGTGATTTCAGGCACAGTCTGGCGCGAAGGAAAATTTGAACTGCGCACTCTGACCGTACTCAACCAGTCCGGGCAAAGCGTTTCGCTGGACGGATTCCGGTGGCGCATGGGGGCATCCGACGGAGGATTTTTTGCCTCCGACGGGAAAGCCATGCGCGTCTATCTGGAAGGATGGACGATGGCCAGTCCGTGCGGGGTACGCAAGTATGGGGAATACGATTTCCAGTTCAATCCGGAGTATCTGCCGTTCGCCGTCTGCCGTCCCGACCGGTATTGCAAAGACACGCCGAACCGATTCCGCAGCGAACATCTGACGGTCGTTCGCGACGGAAGCGGCAAGATGCTGCTGGCGGGGTTTGTGACCTCCGCGCGCGCATTCGGCAATTTTACGATGCGTCTGGCGGAAGAGGGAATGTCCGAGTTTGACGCCTATTGCGATTTTGACGGGCGCACCCTCTCCGACGGGGAGACGGTCACCAGCGAGACGCTGGCGTTTTCCGTGGGGACCGAGAGCGAAGTACTGCTGGAGGAGTTTGCGGAGAAGTGGGGCGAATGCTCCCATCGGCGGAACCGTTTTGAGACTGCCGCCGGGTGGTGTTCCTGGTATTACTACTTCGACAAAGTGCGCGAAGAGGATATCCTCTCCAACGTGAAATTTCTCGCGCAGAACCGGGAAAAATATCCGGTCCGTTATCTCCAGCTGGACGATGGTTACCAGTCGTTTCTCGGGGATTGGCTGACCTGCAACGAAAAATTTCCGCACGGGCTGGCTTATCTGGCCGGAGAGATCCGCAAAGCCGGATTTGTCCCCGCGCTGTGGCTGGGACCGTTCATGGCCGAAGAGGGTTCCCGGCTGCTCGCGGAACACCCGGAGTGGATGCTTCACGACAAGGCGGGCAATGTGCTCTATCCGCAGCAGTGGCGCGAGGGCCGGAAAGCGGCGGTGCTCGACGGAACGAATCCCGCAGTGCAGCGTCATTTCGAAGAACTTTTCCGCGCCGTGCGTTCGCTCGGCTTCGATTATGTGAAACTTGATTTCATGATGCTCGCCTCCGCGACGCCGGGCGCGGTGCGATTCGATCCGAATGCGACGCGTGCGGAAGCGCTGCGCCGCGGCATGGAGGCAATCCGCCGGGGCTTCGGAGAAGACGGTTTCATTCTCGGTTGCACGGTTCCGCTCGGCCAGATGGTCGCAGTGGTGGATGCGGAACGGATTTCGACGGACATCACCCCCTACTGGGAACCGCCGAGAAAGTGGTATGACGAAGCCCCCACGGTGCCCAATGTCTGCCGCAATGTGGCCGCGCATATTTATATGCATAAGAGATTGTGGCTGAACGATCCGGACACGCTGATCGTGCGTTCGGACAACACCGAACTCACTGAAAATGAGGTTCATCTCTGGGCGGATTTGCTGACGCTTTCCGGCGGAATGATCCTGTCCAGCGACAATCTGCCTTCGCTGACGCCCGACCGGGCGGTTCTGGCCGAAGATCTGCTGAACCATATCGATCGATATGAGACGCGCGTGGCGGATCGGTTTGAGCATGTGCCGTGCACGATTCTCGAAGGGGTGGAGCGTTCAAGCGGCAAACGGGTCACGGGTCTCTTTCATTACGGCGAAGGCGAAGCGATCGTCGCCGGAACAAAACTTGCCGCGCATTCTTCAAAAATCATCGAAGCATAAAAACAAGGAGGGAAATTCATCATGTCCAAAGGTCAAGTCATCTTCATGCCCCACGGCAACATTCAGTACTCCCAGCTGCCGCCGGAAAAGCGCAAATGGGTCTGCGAAAACTGCTACCAGCCGCTCTTTGAGCTGGTGCGGGACAATGATTATAAAATCGCGTTCGAGGCCTCGGGCCGGACGCTGGAAGTCATGCACGACGAAGCGCCGGAGGTGCTCGCCCTGCTGAAAAAACTGGTGCAGGAAGGCCGCATCGAACCGGTCGGCAGCCCCTTCATCCATGTGATGCTCGCCAACATCCCCCCGGAGATCGCGCTTGCGACGCTCAAAGACGGTCTGGACGCGTGGGAAAAATACACCTCCTACCGTCCCGAAACCGGTTGGAATCCCGAGTGCGGCTGGGCCGGACACCTGCCGGATCTCTATCTGGAAGCGGGCTACAAGAGCCTGATTATGGACGCGGACAGCTTTTTCCTGAGTTTCCCGGAGATCCGGGAAGCGACCAAGTTGAGCTACGATGTTCAGGGGCACAGCAACAAGAACCACCTCTTCAAGATCGAGGAATTCATCAAGGACAAGAGCGAATTTCTGCGTTATCTGACGAATCCGTCGGTCACGTCGAAGGGTCTGAAGATGATTTTCCGCAGCGATTGCATGGCCAATCCGATGCTGTGGTATCTCATGGGCGCCACCGAAGGCATGCGCGAAACGCCGGTGTCGATTCAGGAATTGCAGGAGATGTTCGAGAAGTGGGCGCCGCGCATTCAGACCAGCGGCGGCACGTTCATCATGCCCTACGCCGAAGACGCCGAATACATCGGATCGAGCGCGTATTTCTACGTCAAACAGTTCAATCAGGCGCGTTTCTTCGAGCCGGAACCGGCCAGCGTGCGCCGCTTCAAGGAGCTGCTTGACATGGCCCGCTCGATCGGCTACGAACTGGCGACGATCAAAGAGGTTTTCGCGAAGGCCAAGACGCTCATTCCGAACGATCTGATCGACAACATTGAAAACGGCGCCGCATGGCACGGCGGAACGGCCAAAGCGTGGGCGAACACGAGCTATTCGCGCGTGCTCGATCCGGTCTGCCGCTCGCTCGCCGACGGAGTCTCCGCGGTGCGCAAATACACCGGAGATCTGCCGGAACTGCGCGACGCCGTGCGTGCGATCGCTTCAAGTTATGTCTCCGATTCGCGCTGGCCTCCGCTGCCGACGACGCCCGGACGCTTCAACGTGCGTGAAACGCTGGACGATCTCAAGCGCGCGAACACCCTGATTGAGCAGGCGATGCTCAAGGGTGGAATTGCGCAGAAGCGCGCGATCTATTCCGCGCCGCTGATGGCCACCGAGATCAATGCGATCGACAAACTGCTGATGAGCGAGAAGTATTTCGGCGAGAAATAGTTCAAGTTCCAGCATTTGCGGCACAAAAAAGCCCGAAGGCGTCCCGCCATCCATCCCAAAGGGGGGGGCGCTTCCGGGCTTTGTGTTTTTCCGGAAAACGAACGATTGTGTCAAATTTTTAAGCTCGCATCTGGCTTTTGCATCATCGACTATTTTCCGGCGCCGCCGGTCTTCGCAGCGGGCATTGCCGGTGCTGCTGCGGGAGCGACCGCCTTGGCCGGTGCGGGAGCCGCGGTTTTCGCGGACGCGGGCATGGTTACCGGCGTCTCCGGCGCGATGATGTCAAGCTGTTCGACCGGAGGAAGCGATCCGGGCGGGGGCTGGTGGAAGAGGCGAGCCGCCGAGAGATCCACGGCGCCTTCCACTCCGAAGGCAATGACCGCGCCCCAGAAGAACAGCAAAACGATCGCCAGAGCGTTGAGCACCGTCCCGCCGATCGCCATCGCCTTGCGGTCGACCCGTTCGGCCAGACAGACGATGCCAAGAATCAAGCCGATGGTCGCGGGGATCAAGGTTAGATAGCCGCTGGTTGGAACCATGGCTGCGCCGAAGCAGAGAATCCCGATAATCAAACTGGCTGTTCCCATCTTTCTTCCTCCTGAATTTTGATTTTTCAGATTGATCCGGACGGCTTTCTGCCGTTGCCGGGCATAGTGTAACGCGCATTTGCCATTTGTCAAGGGCACGCGCAGAAAAAAACCACAGGATTCAGTCCCGCAGAAAAGAATCGTTCCATTTGCTTGTAAAAGCCTTCCGGTCAGGATATATTATCCCATCTTGATAGGAGAAGAAAAAAAGAAAGACACGGAGTTTTCTTCGTATGTTCGATTTTTATAAAAAATATAGATCTTCCAAAGAGTTCCGCAAATTTTCCGGCGAAGTCCGCTCCATCCGGCACCGCGACGACGATATTCTTTCGGCAGAAAAAAAACACGCTTTGGATGCGTTGATCGCGGAAAACCATGCGATCACCGCCGATCCTACCGCCGACCGCGCCCGGATACTGGAAACCCAGCAGCGCCGTTTTGCCGCAATTCTTCCTCCGCGTCGGGGCGACCGTATTCGGGAATGGGTGGACATCGCCGCAGTCGCGTTTGCAGTGGCGTTCGGAGTGCGCGGGCTCTATTTGCAGCCGTTCAAAATTCCGACCAGCAGCATGCAGCCGACGCTTTACGGAATCCATTTTGTGGAAAAAGAGCGATTGGGTAGTCCGCTGATGAACCGTCTGCCCTACCCGCTGTCGCTCCTGGAGAGCCGCAAGGCCCGGCTGGAAATTGCGTCCGACGGGACGCTCGACGATCGGACGCCCCGCGCCTCGGGCGGGAAAACAGTCTTTTCCATCGGGGAAACGACCTATCAGCTGCCCGGTACGCCGGCAAAGGTTTTTGAGTACAGCCGGATCATGCCGGGACGCGAATACCGCAAGGGCGAAGTGCTGTGCGACGGGATTCTTTCGACGGGGGATCATCTTTTTGTGGACCGGGTGAGTTTTGTATTGACCGGACTCAAACGCGGAGATGTGGTTGTGTTCAATACCGAAGGAATCTATATCAACGGCGGACGGCTTTCCGATCAGTCGGGGTTCTATTACATCAAGCGGCTGGTCGGATTGCCCGGCGACACGCTGAAGATAACCGGGCAGGGATTGTTCGTCAAGCCGCGCGGGGAATCACAATTCCGGCACATCACCGCCTTTTCGAAAGCGTTTGACAAACTTTACAGCGGCAAAGGCGGGTATCAGGGGCATATTTCGACCGTCGGGGACGCGCCGGGCAATCATCTGCGCACGCCGACAGACGAGTTTACCGTGCCGGACGGACGGTATTTCATGCTGGGCGACAACGCGCTTTTCAGTGCCGACAGCCGGTTGTGGGGGACGGTTCCCCGGCGCAACATTGTCGGCAAAGCGCTCTTCATCTTCTGGCCCCTCTCGCGAAGGCTCGGAGCAATCGACCGTCAGGAACCGCTGGATCTGCCGACCGGCGAAAGTTTCCGGGGGACGTTTCCAAGCATGTATCAGCAGTAGAAATCCCCCCTCGGAATCCATCGGAGCGACTTTTTCCGGGTGGCGTCGTTCCGAAAAAATTAAAATATGCCGAGAAAAAAAGCGAGAAAGACTTGCGCAAAAGCTTTTTCCGTCCTATATTACTATCGGATCGTAATTGTCTGAACGAGGGTTATCCAGAGGGGAGGAACATGATGCTGGAATTATCATCGGAAATGTGGTTTGCAATCGTCGGCGGGCTGCTGACGTGGCTGATTTTTGCCCTTGGTGCTGCACAATTATCGCGGTTTTATTCCAGTTTCCGTCAGGTCAGCAAGGATATGGATGCGAATTTGACCGGAATCGGGACGATCATGCGCCGGAATCAGGCGTTGTTGACCGACGTGATTCAGGAACAGAAACGGACCAATCGGCTCCTGCTGGATCTGACCGAGTTGAAGCGTGCGGAGATGACCGGCGATTTTGACATTGTCGAGGAGCCGATCGAACCGGCTTCCAGTGCTGCGCCGGAAACAGCGACCGCGCCGCGCACGACAGAGCCGAAGAAGCCCAGTATTGATTGACGGTCTCCCGGCCACGCGAGCGGAAGGAAAGCCGCGAGGACGGGGACATGACGCCATCGAAAATAAAATTGTTCAAGAGAAAGCATTGTGCAAAGGGAATTGATTTAAGATGAAAAAGTTTATTCTGTCGTTTATGCTCGGATGTGTGCTTCTGGCCGGAGGCACGGCGCAGGCGTCGGATGTGACCTGGGGCGAACGGATCGCGCTTTATCTGCCCAATCGGATTCTGGATGCACTGGATCTCTTCTCCCTCGGACTGGGCGTCGGCCCGGTGGTCCGGGCGGAATTGATGGGAAGCCGTGCCTGCGTGGTGGGCGCTGGCGCAGGAGTTCAGGCCAAAGTTTTTAAGGATTACAACCGGCAGTACGGCTGGGGAATTCAGGATGGATGGTATTGGTCGTTCATCGTCGTCGGCGAGGAAGACATGGAGCGGCGCAGCACCAGCTACCTCGTGCAGAAGTACTATCATCAGTTTGCAGGCATCCCCGGTCCGGATCAGCGGATCTTCGATTTCTACACCGGAGCGCGGGACTATTGGCAGATCGGCGGAGCGCTCGGACTGCTGGTGGAAGCGGAAGTCTATCTTAATCCGATTGAATGGGTAGATTTCGCCGCCGGGTTCTTCTTTGTCGATCTGCGCGACGACGATCTTCGTTTCGACAACTTCCGGTAATCGTCGCAACGACGAACCAAAAATGTTTCCGGTGCCGGAACAATTTCACTGCCTGCGCTGCGGCAACTGCTGCCGCTGGGAAGGGTATGTGCATTTGTCCGGCGACGAAGCGAAGCGCATTGCCGAATTTCTAGAGTTGACCTTGGAGGAATTTACCGCGCGCTATACCCGGCTCACCGAGGATCGCAGGGGACTGTCTCTCACGGAAAAACCCGATGGCAGCTGTATCTTTCTGGAGACAAGCAAATCCGGGTATTCCGGATGCAAGATTCAGGATGTGAAGCCGGAACAATGCGACGCATTCCCGCGCAAATGGCGCTTTGAACACTGGGAAGACCTATGCGTCGGCGCGGCACACAGCCGCAAAGATTCCTGAAAAAAACCACTCGCAGCAAGATGCGACGCATTGGAACGCAGCCTGCCGCGAGTAGTTGATTTTTCAGACTTGAATTTCTTCATTCGAAATGGCAAAGAAAACGCCGTCTGCAATCCTCCGACAGCGTTATTCTTCTTCGGTCAGAAGCGACAGGAGCACCGATGCATACAATCGATGACCATAATCATTGGGATGATTCACGCCGTTGCCGGTCATGTCGAAAAACTTCTTGCGGTTCAAGAGATCAATCCACGGCGTACGCACATCCGCCAGCGCCGCGTCGGAAACCGTCTCCGCAACCGCTTTGAGCTCGGCATGGAACCGCGCATCCGGACCGGGCCGGGTCGGCGCCCACTCGCGGTTGCCCGGCATACTGGAAACCAGCAGGAACTCAATTCCGGGGCAACGCTTGCGCGCACGCGCCATGATCGAGGAGATGACTTCCCCGAAATGATCCGCGGTCATGCCGTTGAAATCATTCATGCCATACGCGATCACCAGCAAATCGGGCGGCTCCGCCAGATACTTCTCTTCGATCTCGACGGCCTGCCGGCATCCGGTTCCACCGATGGCGTAATTGCGATAGATTACCTTGGTCTGATAATTTTTTTCCAGTCCGATCGCCAGTTGTTCGGCATAACAGGGACGGAAGGGATGCACCTTAACAAATTTGCTGGCATTCCACCCCTCTGTGATGCTGTCTCCGATGAACGTCAACCGCAGAGACTCCTTCTTGCGCAGCTTATCGATGCTTCGGCGCAACGTCCCCTTCTGGCGCGGAGCAAAATCGATCAACAGCTCCGAATCCGTCTGATAATCGACTTCAAACTGATTGGCGAGGAAAAAATCCTTTGAAGAAAAACGCAAGTTGCGCTGATCAATTCCGCTGGGCAACGCATTGGCATTCTTGTTTGGATAAAAAATACATTTTTCCGTCGGCGGATAAAGCTCCTCCATCGGCACCGGCACAATCCGGGAGCCGGGGGCCAGTTCGATTGAGCAGTTTCCTTTTATGTGCAGAAAATCTTTTCCGGGCAGATAGGTAATTCCACTGACCGTATTGGTCAACGAGATGATTTTTACCGCCGGGTAGGCCAATTCCGCATGATTGGTCCCCGCAAACATAATGCTCTCGTCCTTGACAACGCCGCTTGCCTGATCCCACAGATAATTCATGAAAATTGTTCCTCATAACTTTGAAGACGCCTCGGTCCGATGTCCTTTTTTAGGTCATTCGACGCGCCAAAAAACACCACAGACCCCTGAGGCCGCACAACTTCCGGACGGGGAAATCACTCCCCGAAAAAGGAATCCGGGGGTACCTCCCGCCTCCCCCCTTTCGAGGAGCGCGGGAAGTTCCTCCCGGTAAATGCTCGATTCTTTTTTCAAGAAAGAGCTTGTCAGTCGATGAATTTCCCCAACTGATTCAACAGAATTCCGGCGGCAACCGCCGATCCGATCACGCCAGCCACGTTCGGCCCCATCGCGTGCATCAGCAGGAAGTTCTGCTTGTCCGTCTCCAGACCGACCTTGTTGACCACGCGCGCCGCCATCGGCACCGCGGAAACACCGGCCGCACCGATCAACGGGTTGATCGGCTCCTTCGAGAAGAGATTCATGATCTTCGCGAAGATCACGCCGCCGGCCGTGCCGATGCTGAACGCCACCGCGCCAAGCACCAGAATGCCGACCGTCTGAAGGCTCAGGAACTGTTCGGCGGAGAGCTTGCTCCCGACCGCCAGTCCGAGGAAGATCGTGACAATATTGATCAGCGCATTCTGAGCAGTCTGGTTCAAGCGTTCCACCACGCCGCACTCGCGCATCAGGTTGCCGAACATCAACATGCCGATCAACGGCGCGGCATCCGGCAGCAGCAATGCGCAAAGCACAGTAATCAGAATCGGGAAACAGACCTTCTCCAGCTTCGGAACATTCCGCAGCTGTCTCATCCGGATCTTCCGCTCTTTCTGCGTGGTCAACAGCCGCATAATCGGCGGCTGAATGATCGGCACCAGCGCCATATAGCTGTATGCGGCAACCGCCACTGCGCCGAGGAGTTTCGGAGAGAGTTTACTGGTCAGATAAATCGAAGTCGGGCCGTCCGCGCCGCCGATAATTCCGATGGAGGCCGCGTCCTTGAGACTGAAGTCGATTCCGATTCCCATGGCCGTCAATCCCAACGCGCCAAGCAGCGCGGTGAAAATGCCCAGCTGGGCTGCGCCGCCGAGCAGCGAAGTCTTCGGATTGGCCAGCAGCGGACCGAAGTCGGTCATCGCGCCAACGCCCATAAAAATCAGCAGCGGGAATACGCCGGACTCAATGCCGACCTGATAAATCATTCCCTGCAATCCGTCCGGGCCGGAAATACCCGCCAACGGAATATTCGCCAGCAACGCGCCAAAGCCGATCGGCAGCAGCAGCAACGGTTCAAACTCCTTGCCGATCGCCAGATAAATCAGCACCAGCGCCACCAGACTCATCAGCACCCGGCCAAGTCCCAGCGTCCAGGTCGACGCAAAGTCGGTCGAAGTCTGACGAATGATGTCATAAAGCCCCGTGCTGTGCCAAAGTCCGGAGAACGCACTGCCCCATCCCGGAAGCGCCGCGCTTTTGTTGTCGGCGTTGTTCACCGAGTCGTGCATCAGCATCGTCGGGGTCAAGGTCAACAGCACCTGTCCGGCCTCCACCGCGCTGGCGGCGACCAGATCGCTGCGGATCCCGGAGATTTTTCCGGCCGCGGTGATCTTCACTTTGCCTTTGCTGCGTCCTTCGGGGACAATGGTCATCGCTTCGCGACCGGGCAGCACATTCTGGTTGTTGGCCACGGAAATGGCATAAATCCGCGCCTTCTTCGGCCAGACATAAACCAGCTGCAGATTGCCTTTGCCGTCGGGAATCCACTGGAACACCTCGTCCCGGTTGGGATTCTGAACTTCCGCTTTCTGCAAAACCGCCTTCGGGCAGTTTGCCTTTGCAGCTTTCGGACAATTTTTTGCCGCTTCGGCTGCCTTCGGGCAGATCGCCGGAGCGGACGCCTGGGAACAGGCGTTCTTTGTCGCGGAGGGGCAAACGCCCTCCGCAGCAAAAACGCTCAGAACTCCAAGCGCCATAATCAGCGTAAAGAGTCTCTTCATTTTTACCTCAGTTCTCCTCAATCTGGGCCAGCGTATCTCCGGCGGCCACCACCTGCCCCTGCGTCACAGGAATCGCCACGAGCTTGCAGGCCTTTTCCGCCGTAATCGGCGTCTCCATCTTCATCGCTTCGATCACCAGAATGGTGTCGCCCTCGGCCAATTCGCTGCCGACCGCGGCAACCAGCTTGGTCACCGTGCCCGGAAGCGGAGCAACCACATCCGTGGCAGCGCCGGAAGCGGCTTTGGCCGCGCCCGCGGCGGCAGCCGGAGCAGCGCCCTCGGAGATCTTCACGGAATACTTCTTGCCGTTGACCGTGGCGGTATAAACATCGCCGCACTGCACATCAACACTGATATTCTTGCCGTCGACCGCAGCGGTATAAGTGCCGGAGGCACCCTTTCCGGAGGCCTTCTTCGGCTCTTCTTTGTAGCGGATGCCGCAGGGTTTGTTGCCCTTGAGGAACTCCAATCCCTTGTCGTCGCAGGTCGCCACGATAAAGACGTTCTCATCGGTCACCGGAATCCCGGCGGCTTCCAGACGCGCGGTCGCGGCCTTGATCCCGAGCTTGGGATTGCGGTCGTTGATCGCATGGACATCTTCCGTGGTCGGTTCCAGCTTCAACTGCTCGGCAGCGAGCTTGACGATCTCCGGATCGGGCGCCACCGGCGTGCGGCCGAAGTAACCGAGAACCATCTTGCCGTAACCATCGGTGATCTTCTTCCATTTGCCCTGCATGACGTTGGCGAAAGCCTGCTGGAAATAGAACTGCGACACGGGGGTGACCGAAGTGCCGAAGCCACCTTTGGCAACCACATCGCGCATCTCGTCGATCGCGGCGGGGAACTTGTCCAGACAGTTGTTGTCGCGCATCATCTGGGTATTGGCCGTCAGCGCTCCGCCCGGCATGGGGCTGAAAATGATCTTCGGGCTGACTTCCATGGATTCCGGCGGAATAAAATATTTCGCCATCTGCTTCTCGAAAACGCGCTCGGCCTGAAGAATCTTCTCCGGATCGATGTCCAGCGTGTAATCGGTTCCGCGCAGACGCTGCCACATCACCAGAATATCCGCCTCGCAGGTGCCGCCGGACATCGGGCTCATGGCCAGATCGATGATGTCCGCGCCGGCCTCGATCGCCGCGAAGTTGCAGGCGACCGCCATGCCCGCGGTGTCGTGGGTGTGGAACTGAATCTTGATCTGATCGCCGATCAGCGCGCGCGCCGCCTTGATCGTCTCATAGACGGTCTGGGGGGTCGAAGTGCCGCTGGCGTCCTTGAACGCGAGGCTGTCGAAGGGAAGGCCGTCGTCGAGAATCGCGCGCAGTTTATCGGTATAAAATTTGGGAGTGTGGGCATACTCTTCCTTGAGGGAGGGAGAAAGCCCCATCATCGTGACTGTGACCTGATGCTTGAGTCCGGCGTTGGCGATGCAGCGGCCGGAGACAGCCAGATTGCGCACGTCATTGAGCGCATCGAAGTTGCGGATGGTCGACACGCCGTGTTTCTTGAAGAGCACCGCGTGCAGATTGATGATGTCGGTCGACTGGGAGATCAGTCCGACGACGTTGGCGCCGCGCGAAAGGGTCTGCAGATTGATCTGCGGGCCGACGACTTCGCGGCACTTGTCCATCATCTCGAAGGCGTCTTCCTGGCAGTAGAAATAAAGACTCTGGAAACGCGCTCCGCCGCCGATTTCAAAATTGGTTGTCCCTGCTTCTTTGGCCGCTGCGAGAGCGGGCAGGAAATCCTCGGTACGCGCACGCGCTCCGATGCAGGACTGGAATCCGTCGCGGAACGACGCGTCCATATATTCGATTTTCTTCATGACGGAATGATTCTCCTTGATCTTTGTGTATTTTTTGTCGGATGAAGTTGCGAAAAGAACAGTGTCACTTAAGCGATGCTTTGACCGCGGCGACCGCGACGGCGGCGAGTTCAGCGTCGGCGGCGGAGGCGGGGGCCTTTGGCGCGACCTGCTTGGCCTTGGCGGCTTCTTCCATGCGCCGCGCGAAGGGAGCGAGCACCTTCGACATCAAGGACATCAGAACGATCATCACCAGCAGAAAGGCGAAAACCGCACCCATGCCCAGGACCATCAGTTTGAGTCCGTCGAAAAACAGCGTCATAACCATTTTCCTTCTTGTTGCTTGTTAGGTTGTTGTATTCCGGTAATTATTACGAGTTAAAAATCTTTTTGTCCACCGATACGTCGGCGCAACAGAAACTCTCCAAAGCGCCGCTCTTCCGCCGCAGCAGAAGTTCTCCGCCCGGTCCGAGCTCTTCGAACGTACCTTCGTACCGATTGCCGCGCCCGTCGATCAAGGCGATCTCCTTTCCGATCAGACGGTTCTCCGCCCGGTAAAGCCGGGTGGCTTCTCCGTTTTCGGCAATCTTGGAAATATAACACCATTTCAGGTATTTTGCCAGATCAAAAACGATTTTTTTGAGATCAAAGTGCCGTCCGGTTTCGAGAAAAAGCCCCGTAGCGGTATCACCGACAGAGGCAAGCGCCTCCCCAGACGTATTGATATTCATCCCGATGCCGCCGGCCACGCCGCGCAGCTCCGTCCCCGAAAATCCGGCCCCTTCGCAAAGGATCCCGGCAATTTTGCGATGCCGGATATAAAGGTCGTTCGGCCATTTGATATAGCACTCCAATTCGGGCGCGGCCGACCGCAGTGCGGCCAGTCCCGCCAAGCCCAACAGCATTCCCGTGGAGTATCCCGCGCCGGGACGCTTATCGACCCAAGTGAGCGCCAGATTGGTTCCCGGCGGCGAAATCCAGACCCGTTCCCGGCGGCCGCGACCGGCGGTCTGATGCATCGCCAGCACCAGTGCGCCATCGGGCAATTCCTCGAAGTTTTCCCGGGCAAAGCCGTTGGTGGAGTCCAACTGCTCATATCCGAACACCGGCAGATCATAGTCCAGCATAAAATCGGGCTGACGCATTTTTTTCAACGGAACTCCTTTCGCCCGGAATGCCCCCGGGAAGGGTCAGAGCCGCTTCAAAGCCGCCTCAAAAATCGTCTGCGGCTCTTCCATGCGCCCAATCCCGCCGCTTCCGCAGGCAAGTTCGCCGGTCGCCGGTCCGCAGAAACCGACGCCGCGCGCAGCAAGCGCGTCGACATTCGCAGCGGTCGCCGGATTGCGCCACATGCGTTCGTTCATGGCCGGAGCCAGCAGCACATTGTCAAAACAGGCGGCCGCAAACGTACTGAGGGCGTCGTCGGCGATTCCGTGGGCCATTTTCGCCAAAAAATTTGCGGTGGCGGGAGCGACCAGCAGGAGCCCCGCGCGTTCGGCCAGCGCGACATGGCGCACCTCCCAGGATTCCGGGGTGTCGAAAAGCGACGTGATCACCGGGTTTCTGCTGAGCGTCCGGAAGGTGAGTTCTCC
>JAQUYX010000121.1 GCA_028691615.1 Victivallaceae bacterium | reverse complement strand
GTGGCGGGGGGGAGCAATTCTCCGGAGATTCTTCAGCTGCTGCTCGACCGGAAAATGCAGGTCAATCAGCCGATGCTGCACCGCGTGACGCCGTTGCATTGCGCCGTGCGGGCAATGGCCTCGTCGGAAGTGATCGGCAAATTCATCCGGGCGGGAGCCGATGTCAATGCCGCCGATGCGTTCGGGATTACCGTGCTTCAGGATGCGGTCTCCTCCGATTCCGCCGGTACGGTCGGATTGCTGCTTGCCGCGGGGGCGAAACCCCGGGCGGCGGATCGGCGCGGATTGTCCGCGCTTCATTATGCGGCCATCTGCAACAGCGTGAATGTGCTGGAGCTTCTCGTCGGAGCAGGCGCCGACGTGAATGCGCCGGATCGTTACGGCAGAACGCCGTTGCAGTTTGCCCGGCTGTGCGGAAATGAGGTCGTCGGGGAGCGTCTGCTGGCGCTGGGGGCGAAAGAACCGGGCAAAGACCAGCTGCATCGGGAAGGCAATCAGATGTACGGGGCGAATCGTGTCGGACTGGATTCGCTGGTGGCTCCGCCGCGTTTTTCCGGGGAATTTCCGTTGCCGCGCAAAGGCAAATTGCAGCATTGCTGTGTCAGCGAAAGGTTCACCTCGGCGGTGGCTCTCAATCATTTGAACCTCGTCATCCCGTTGCTTGCGGAGCGAAAAGTTTCTGGAAACACCATGAATTACTGCTGGCATTCGGCATTGGAGCTGGCGTTGATGGAACATGTGGATCTACGCATTGTGAAGAGATTGCTGGATTTCGGGGCGAATCCGGCGATTCCGTTTTATAATGGCTGGACGCCGCTGATGGTCGCGACTTCGGAGGATAACCATGTTTTGGCGCGGATGCTTCTGGATCACGGAGCCGATCCGCACCAGCGTTCGATCTCCGGCCGGATTACGGCGTATTCTCTGGCGCAGGGAGCAGGGAATAAAAAATTGCTTCGGCTGTTTGATTTTTACTGTCAGACGGGATTGAAAAAGTCGAAAAATAAATAAGGGGATGTGACAGATTTCAAGGCCGATGCACTTATTAGTCTTATGAGAACAAGGGAGAGGGAAAAGAAAAGGATGAAACTTTTTGCAAAGTTGTCGCTATTCGCCTGCTTCACTCTGATGACGGGAGTGCTTACTTGCGGTCGGTTGCTCGGGAACGATTCCGAATTGTGGCATTCGGGGCCGGATGACGTTTGGCTGGTGCGCTATGACGAGGCGATCGCCTTGGCGAAGAAGCAGAATAAAAAAATTATGGTGCTCAATACCGGTTCGGACTGGTGTTCTTTTTGTATGCGGCTGCAGGAGGAAGTGCTCAAGAAACCGAAATTCAGGGCGTTTGCCGAAAAAAATCTGATTCTTTTGTATCTGGATTCTCCTCGGAAGACGCAGTTGCCTGTGGAACAAGTTGCGCATAATCGCTCTGTCCGTAATGATTTGAATTTGTCCGGCGGCGTGCCGTTGACGGTGGTGCTGGATTCCGACGGGCGCGAGATGGGGCGGATTATGGGATTTGCCCCGGAGTCGCCCTATCTGGCGCGGTTGGCCGAGATTGTCCGTCGGCGCGTGCCCGAGGCGGCCGCGCCGGTTCCCGGCACGGCGGGAAGCAAAGCTTCTTTAGAGGGGGTGAATTTTTTCCTTCTGGATGTGCGCCCGCAGGGGATTCCGTTGAATTATTTGCATGCGGACGCGGGGATTCGGCAGATATTGGTGCTTCGGCTTGGGGATGCCGTTTGCGTCCGTCTGGCCTACCGGATTGCGGAGGGACGGAAAATCAAGGTGCAGGTGTTTCCGAAAGTGCCGCGAAAACGATTTTTCTGTCGGCAGCCGGTATTTCTCTCCGGCAGCGGCATCTGGGAGGGTTTTTTCGGGTTTCAGGAGGAGGTCCAGTGCGATAAAATCAGTGTGCGAATCTTTGACGAAAATGGCGCTCCTTCTCAGGAGGCGCTTGCGATTCCTGTGCAGTTGGCTTGGCGCGCGAATGTGTCGATGTCCCCTCAGGGGGGAGGCGTCGGAAATCGGGCAAGAACCGGCGATGTGCCGTCGGCGACGGGGGGGGGGATTCCGCCGCGCAAAGAGACCAATGCGTCTGCGCCGCCGGTCCGGCAAAATTCTGTCCAGCCTCCGCCTCCTCCGGTTCGGCAATATCAGCCGGAACCGCCAGTCCGGCAAGTCTCCTTGCCGCCGCGCGGGAGATCCTGGCAGCGCGGGCCGGATTCCTCCTGGTTGCTGCATTATGACGAGGCGCTGGCCAAGGCGCGCAAGGAGAAGAAGTTGCTGATGATTTTGAGCACCGGTTCGGATTGGTGCGGTTTTTGCATCCGGCTGCGTCAGGATGTGTTGAACAGCGGGAAATTCCGCAGTTTAGCCTCCAAGAAACTGGTATTGCTGTACTTGGACTTGCCCAAGCGCAAGCCGCTGCCGGAGGATCAGCGCAAACATAATCAGCTGGTGCGTCAGAAATTTAATTTTTCCGGCGGCGTTCCTTCTGCGATGATTGTCGGACCGGACGAGAAGGTGCTGGGGCAGCTCGGCGGGTATTGTCCGGCGAAAGAGTACATGTCTCGATTGATGAAAATTGTAAATAAGGCTAGATAGATCAAGTGTCATTCACCACCAATAAAACGCTTCTGGAACGTATTCATGACAATGACGATGTTTCCTGGACGGAATTTTATGAAACCTATACGCCGTTGATCCGGCTTCGCGGCCGGGATTTTTCGCTCAACGAGGAGGAGTTGCGCGAGCTTGCTCAGGATGTGATGTTTGCGATTTTCAAGTCGTCGGAGCGGTTCGTTTATGATCCTGCCAAGGGAAAGTTCCGCAATTATTTGAAGACGGTGACGGCGCATTGCGTGGGGGCGATTCTTCGGCGGCGGAAGAACGCGGCAGTCTATTGTGAAGAGGACAACGTCCCGGACGAAAGCGACGTGCTGGAGGCGTCGTGGAATTCGGAATGGAATGCCCATCTGGTGGAGGAGGCGCTTCGGATGCTTCGGGAAAAGATGGAGCCTCTCTCGTATCAGGCATTTATTTTTTATGCGATCGAGGGGAAGTCGGCGGTGGCGGTGGCCAGAAGTCTGGATATTTCTGTCAATGCCGTATATCTGGCAAAAAGTCGCGGGGTGGCTTATTTGCGCGAGTGTCTGCATCAGATTCGGAGCGGGGAGGATTGATCATGCGGCATTATGAAGATTTTGAAATGGAGCATCTGAAGAACCGGACTGGTTCGTTGCTGTTGCGCCTGTTCTGCCGTTTGCATCTTCGCCGCTGCCGGATTTGCCGGAAACGTTATGCGCAAATTCTCAAAGGCGATCAATTTCTTTCCGAGATCCGTGCGCAGTTGACGCCATTGGCGAAGGAGCGCAAAGAGTTCAAGAACGAGGTTGACCCGGAGAAATGAGACGACACTGCCCAAACTCGCGCCGTTCTTTTTCGCGCCGGCTTGCGGCCTCGCATCCGTCGATCATGGCTTGAAGGTCCCGCAGCATCTCCGCAACTGCCGATTCGGACATGATTCGACAGACCCGGAAGACGCAAAACGCGCCGCCCAGCACCAGAACCGGAAAAAATAAGAAGCGCCATTGTCCGAACCCTGCCGCAAGCAGCATAAACAGTACGGCAAATCCGATGTAGATCCCCCAGAAATAAGGAACCCACGCGGCCGCTTGCGCCGTCACTTCCAGAATGCTCTCATTCGCGTTTGGTGCGGACTGAATTTTCAGCGTCAATTCTGTTTGCGCAGAGTTTCTGTTTTTACCGATGGGTACGAGGGTCAGTACGCGACGATCGGCAGCTGTTTTTTTCAGAAAAAAAGTATAATTTCTTCCGAATGCCGCGCGCATGCGACGCAAACTGATCCCCGCATCGGGAGGGCATTTCTGCCCGATGCGCTCCTTGAGTTCCTCCGGGGCAAGTTCAACACGAAAACATTGCACAGCATACGGTTTTGAAAAAAAACTCATTCAAAGTTTCTCCCGATGCGCTGCGTTTCGCAATGACTTCCTCCCCGTCGGTGAGGCGGCGAAAGCGTCGAATTAGGAACGTTCCGGGCTGGATGATTTGGTTCGTTTGGGCGTGCGGACTTTCTTGGGAAAGTTGTAGGCGGCTCTGCCTTTGCGCTCGGGACGGTCAAAATTCCGGTCGGAATTCCGGTCGGAATTCCGGGCGTAACGCCGCGGACGCTGGGGCTGCTGGTCAAATTCTTTGCGCGGTTCCCGGGTCAACTCCTGCGCCGGGGCGAGGGCGTCTTTCATCTCACGCTGGATCAAGGCGGCAATCAATGTTTCCGGCGGGAAACTTTCCAGAAGCTCCGCAGCAAAGGTTTGACACTCTTCGCTCGGGTGCTTGACCAGTTCCGTCAGCTCTCCGGTAAAACAGGATTTCTTGTATGCGACCATCTCCTTGCCCGACGGGGGAAACGCTTTGCGAATGGCCTGATCCATCTGCTGATTGATCGCCAGAAAACGTTTCTTTTCGCCGGGGGTCACAAAGGTGATCGCGGTTCCCGTGCGTCCGGCGCGGCCGGTGCGGCCGATCCGGTGCAGATAGGTTTCCGCATTGTGCGGCAATGCGAAATTGATGACATGCGTGAGGTCGTTGACATCGATTCCCCGGGCGGCGACGTCGGTGGCCACCAGAATGCGGAACGCCTTCTGCTTGAAGGCGGTGATGACCAAGGTGCGCTGATTCTGGGCGATGTCGCCGTGAAGGGCTTCACAGTTGACCATGCGTTGTTTGAGCGCGGAGGTCAGCTCGTTGACATCGTCCTTGGTGCGGCAGAAGATCATCGCGTACATATCGCGATCCATATCGATCAGCCGCAGCAGCGCGTCAAGTTTCTCTTCGCGGTACAGGTTGTAAAAATACTGTTTGGTCAGCGCGCGGTTCTCTTCGGTGTTGCGGGTGTTGACCGTGATCGGCGCGCGGAGGAACTTCTCCGCGATCGCTTTGATCGGCGCGGGCATGGTGGCGGAAAAGAGCATGATCCGCTTCTCCTCCGGGGCCAGCGAAAGAATCTTCTCAATGTCTTCGATGAATCCCATATCCAGCATTTCATCGGCCTCGTCGAGCACGATGTACTCCACCAGATCCAGCTTGAGTTTTCCGCGTTCGATCAGGTCGATCAAACGTCCCGGCGTGCCGACGGCGATGTCGACGCTGTTGGAGATGGCGCGCAGCTGTACGAAGATCGGCTGGCCGCCGAAGAAGCAGCCGCACTTGAGTTTGCGATTGCCGATGAGCGATTTCATTTCGCCTGCGGTCTGAAGCGCGAGTTCGCGGGTGGGGGAAATGACCATGGCTTTGATCGAATTGCCGTGATGGATCTTCTCAATAATCGGCAGCGCGAACGCGGCGGTTTTGCCCGTTCCGGTCTGCGCCTGTCCGATGAAGTCGTGGCCGCCTTCCAGCAGCAGGGGGATCGCCTCCTCCTGAATGGGGGTTGGCGTCTGGTAATTTTTTTCGGCTAGGATTTCCAGGGTTTCCGGGGAGAGCCCAAGCTCTGCGAATGAAGACATGATGCGTTCCTTTCAGGGGATTTTACCGAATTGAAAGGATAATCCGCTTTGATTCCCGTCTCCTCGTGTATTTTTTGTGTAAGAACTGGTAATATACACCTTTATGGCCGGAAATACAATCTCTTTTCCAAAAGAAAATAACAAGGCGCGCCATTGACAGAAAAACGTGCGCCGCGTCTTCCGTCCGGGGAAAAGCATTGTTTCACGCGTCCGAGGCACTTGCAAAATAGGTCGTTTTGTGCTATTTTGACGATACTGCCGTCTATCTTGTCGAAAATATAACCTGTCACCGCACAGGCGGGAAGGAAGCGCCCCGGAAATGAACACGGAACCGATTGACCGCATGGAACTGCTCGCGGCGGCTTTCGAGGAGCACCGTGTCCGGCTGTGTGCGGTCGCCCGGGCCAGAATGCCTTCGATTCTTGCCGGAAAATGTTCGCCGGAAGATTTGATTCAGGAAACTTTTGTGCGTGCGGCGCGGCAGCCGGCGTATTTTCACAACGCGCCCGGCGTGCCGATGTTTCTCAAACTGCGGCGGCTTCTGATGGAGACGATCATCGACTGGGAGCGCAGATATCTTGCGGCCGGCAAACGCAACGTCCGCTGCGAAATCGTGCCGGACGAAGCCTCGCGCGACCGGAATTTGTGGGAGCATCTGGCCGATACCATCAGTTCTCCGCGAAGCCATCTGATCCGCCTCGAGCGCAATGAACAGCTTCGGGCGCTTCTGGACGATCTGCCGGAGAACGACCGGGAAATTCTGCGGCTTCGCCACTTTGAACATCTGACCAATTCCGAATGTGCGGTTTTGCTGGGGATCGACGGCAAGGCGGCCAGCATCCGTTATGTCCGCGCGCTGCGCCGTTTTCGGACGGAATTGATTGACCGCACGGAGTTTGCCCGATGAACGCGGACGGCGAAAACGATCTGAACGACCGGATCGAAGCGTATCTGGAACTGCTGCGCGCCGGGAAAAATCCGACGGTCGAGGAGTATGTGCGCGGCGCCGATCCCGAACATCGTTCGGAGCTGCGGGAACTTCTGGAGGCGATGCTTGCCGTGGAAGGTCTTTCCCCGGAGACGCAATTTCTTTCTTCAACGAGCGCGTCCGCCGCGGTGAAGTTTCCCACGGAACTCGGCGGTGAATTCCGGCTGCTCTCCAAGATCGGGCAGGGGGGGATGGGGACGGTTTTCGAGGCGCTTCAGCTTTCGTTGAACCGCCATGTCGCGGTCAAAATCCTTTCGCCTTTCTTCGGAAGCGACCCCAAACTGCGGCAGGCGTTTCGCAATGAATCGAAGCTGGTCGCTTCGCTGCATCACACGAATATCGTCGAAGTTTTCGGCGCGGGCGAAGACGGGGAATATTTGTTTTACGTGATGGAACTGATTGACGGGCGGGGGATGGATCAGCATGGCGGCGCGCTGGGAGAACGCGAGGTCGCCAATTTGGGCGCGCAGGCCGCGCGGGCGCTGGCCTACGCGCACCGGCACGGTGTGCTGCATCGGGATGTCAAGCCGTCCAATCTCTTGCTGGACAGCGGCAACGTGTTGCACATCGGAGATTTCGGATTGGCCACGGTGCTGCGCAACGATCTGGCGCTCAGCCATGTCACGCGCGTCAACGGCGGAACGCTGCGCTATATGGCCCCTGAATCGCTGCTGCGCGAAGCGTATTCGGAGGCGACCGATCAATATTCGCTCGGGGTGACGCTTTATGAACTTCTGGCCGGACGCCCCGCGGTGGAGGGATCGTCGCCGGGGCGGATTCTGAAAGCCGTCTGCGAAAAAGGGCTTCCGCCGCTTGTCGGCGTATCCGCGGAACTGGCGGCGATCGTTGACCGGGCGATGGCGTACCTTCCCGGGGATCGTTATCCCGACATGGAGCAGATGGCGATGGATTTGGAGCGTTTTCTGGCCTATGAACCGGTGGCGGCGCGGCGCAGTTCCTGCTGGAAGAAGCTGCGGCTTTGGGCGGTGCGGCAACCGGCGGTGGCGGCGTTGACCGGATCGGTGATTGTCTTGCTTTCGGCGTTTTGCGTGACCTTCGGGATCGGTTATTTTAAGCTCTCCGACGCGTTGCGCCGGGAGACTGGGCAGCGGCTTCTGGCGCAAAACAATGCGGCCATTGCCGACGGCGCGCTTGCGCATGTGTTTGAAAAGGCGTCGGCGCTGCCGCTTTCCCGCGAAAACGCGCGGTTGCTGGCGGAACTGATGCCTTATTATGAAAAAATCGCCATGCAGCGGGATTTGCCGGAAGCGAAAATTGCCGGGGCGAACCGGATGATCGGGCTGATCGCGCTGCGCACGGGCAACAATGATTTGGCCGAACGCTCCTTCCGAAAGGCGCTGTCCCATTTCCCGCGCGGCGAGGAGGCGGGACGGGCTTTTTTGCGCAATAAACTCGGCGAGGCCATTCACCGTGCGGGGCGGCCGGTTCCCGCTTCGGTCATCTGGAAAGAGACGGCCGAATGCGCCGGGCGCAAAGGCGCATCGCGCGGCATTCGTCTGGAGGGGCTTCGGGCGCTGCGCAACCTTGCCGATTTCGCCGGGGCGCGCAATGCCGGAACGGCGTACCGGATTGCCTCGGCATTGTACCGGGAAGATCCGGGCGATCCAAATTGCCGCTGGTTTCTGGCGTTGGCGCTCGACGACAATCCGAAGCTCGACCGGGGGCGGAAATCCGGCGATCTGCTGGCGGAACTGGCCGTGGAGTTTCCGGATTCGCCGGAATACAAGCTGGCGTGCGTGAAGTCGTTTGTACGCGACTGCGCGCGGACGAAAAACCGGAAAGTGTATTCTGCGGAAAAGTTGGAGTTCGTTCAAAAACAGGCGACGGAGCTCTTGACGCGTTGGCCGAATGAACCGGGTGTGCTTGAGGCGATCGCCTCGTACCGTCAGCGGTATGCGACGATTCTGCGGCTGCAGGGATCGAGCGCCGAGGCGTGGCGGGAAAACATGTTTACGCTGGGGATTCTCAAAATTCTGGCCAACACCCCCGAGGCTGCCGACTCCGATTTAATCCGTTTATTTCTGGTCAAAAGCCAGCTGGGGCAACTTGATCGCGCCGTCAAACAGCAGAAATTCGAAGAGGCCGAGCGGCTGGTGCGGTCGATTTCCGACGATTTGGCGCGTTATCACGGCAAAGATCTTCCGGCGCTCTTGACGACGCTCCATGCTCTTTTCGAGAAGATTCCAGAAAAAAATTTTGAAAAAAATCCCCAGACGTTGTAGATTCTCCGAAGAATTTGCGCTCTCTATTTTATAGAGGGGAATCATCCGCCCCGGGACAAGGGTGGCGATTGCAGGAATGTTTTGAATCCGAAAGGGGTTTTTCAGTATGTTGGAGAAGACCGAATTTCACTCCGGCGCAACAGGCGTCGACGAGATTT
>JAQUYX010000120.1 GCA_028691615.1 Victivallaceae bacterium | reverse complement strand
ATCCGGTCTGTCCGGTTTATCTGCCCGACGATAAGTGCGGGATCATCACGGTCAACGGCAAGCGCGTCTATCATGTCAATATCGTCATCCGGTACGGCATGGAAGGTCGTTCCGATCAGTATGCGCGGTATCGGGTGGTGCTTTCCCGCAACGGGATCAAAAGAATTACTTTTTTTGCAGTGGCGCAGAAGGCTTGCTCGAAATCAGCTCAAGAATCGTGATTTCCGATGGTACGCCCAGACGCACCGGATAGCCGCTCCACAATCCCGCGCCGGAACTGACGTAAACTAGGGTCTTTCCGACTTGGTAAAGCCCACGGACAAAACCGTCGTTGAGCGGAGAAACGACCCATCGATCCAGCAGCCACACCAGTCCCCCGTGGGTATGGCCTGAAATTTGCAGCGACACATCGGTGTTCTCACAGAGCGTGCCGGGGCGATGCGCCAGAAGAATTTTGAAATCAGCGCCGATCAGATCCCGGAGCGCCCGGTTCAAACTCGGCCGCGCTGTGGCATTTGCGCGCGTGCCAGTGCGCGACCAGAATGCCGCCAGATCCTCGATACCCGCCAGCCCCAGTTTTGTGCCGTTGACTTCGATGGTTCGTCCGACGCCTTCGAGCATGTCGATTCCCAATGACCGGAAACAGTTCATCCATTCGGCGTAGCCGGAGTAATACTCATGGTTGCCGGGACAGCCGTAAACCCCGTAAGGCGCCTTGAGCTTACGCAGCGGCAACACATCCTCGAACCGGCTGGCCACGCGGCCGTCCACAAGATCGCCGGGCAAAACAATCATATCCGGTTTTGCCGCGTTGGTGCGGCGCACCACCGAGGAGACGTAGCCTTCCCGGTTCATTCCGCTGGCGTGCAGATCCGCGATGACGGCGATTCGAAAGTGTTCCAGCCCCGGCGGCAAATGATCGAATGCGAGCTTCACGTTGCGGATTTTCGGTGTCTGTGCACCGCTGTAAATTCCGAATGCGGAGATGATCAAGGCGGCAATGGTAATGCCTAAAGCAATCCGGTTGGCAGGGTAGCGGCATGGTTTTTTGCTCGCCTTGGCGATCAGCGCCGAGATCCCCCATGCCACGTCCCGCATCAGCAGCAGCGCAAAGAGAATCAGCAGCATGCTGAAGAAAAATCCCCCGCAGAGCAACACCCAGCGAGAGGCGTCCGTTGAGAAAAAAAATCCTCCGAAGAGCGGAATGCGCAGCCAGACCAGCACAAATCCCGCTCCGATGAGAAGTCGCCAAGGCCACCGTATTTTCAGCGGAATCAATAAAGATAGCGGAACATACGCCAGCAGCAGCAACGCAATGACGCGAACAAGATTCAAGATCGTTCGTTCCGTTCGTAAAGGTTGTGTCCTTCGCAGTCGATCACCACCACCAGCGGCCAGCGGTACACTTCCAGTCGGCGGACCGCTTCGGCCCCGAGGTCGTCATAGGCGATCACTTCGGATTTGACGATGTGCCGGGCGATCAGCGCTCCCGCGCCTCCGGTGGCGGCAAAATAGACGCACGGACCTTTTTTCATCGCGGCGATCACTCCGGCGGAGCGATTTCCCTTGCCGATCATGGCGGAAAGACCGCATTCCAGAATCAGCCGGGGAGAATACGCGTCCATGCGCGCGCTGGTTGTCGGTCCGCAGCTGCCGATCACCCGACCGGGTTTCGCGGGGCAGGGGCCGGCAAAATAGATTGCATTTCCTGCCAATTCGAACGGCAGTTTTTCCTGACGGTCGAGCGTTTCCATAAAGCGCTTGTGCGCTGCGTCGCGCGCAGTATAAACCACTCCGGAGAGCAGAATGCGTTCTCCCGCGTGAAGCGTATGGATCACTTCCGTCGACAAGGGCATGCAGATTTCCCGGATCATATCAGAAATCACTCCTCTTTGGTATTAAAGCGTAATCGACGCATGCCGCGCGGCATGGCAGTTCAGATTCACCGCCACCGGCAAGGACGCGATATGGCAGGGGAAAAATTCGATATGCACGGCGAAACTGGTTACATCTCCGCCCAACCCTTGTGCGCCGACGCCGGTCTGATTGAGCTTGTCGAGAATCTCCTGCTCAAGTGCGGCGTAATCGGGATTGGAATTGCTTTGGGCAAGGTCGCGCAGCAGCGCCTTTTTGGCCAGATAAGCCGCTTTTTCGAAGGTTCCTCCGATGCCGACTCCGACCACGGTCGGCGGGCAGGGGCATCCTCCGGCCGCGCGCACGCACTCGACCACAAAATCAAGGACGCCTTGTTTGCCGTCCGAGGGTTTGAGCATCCGTATGGCGCTCATATTTTCCGATCCGCCTCCTTTGGGGGCAAGCGTGATGGAGAGTTGGTCTCCGGGAACCAGCGTCAGGTGGATGATTCCGGGGGTGTTGTCCTTCGTGTTGATCCGATGGAAAAGCGGATCGGACACAATGGATTTTCGGAGAAACCCGTCGCGGTATCCGCGTCGGATTCCTTCTTCGATCGCGTTGGAGAGCGAACCGCCGGAGACGGCGCAATCTTCGCCCATCTCAATGAAAAACACCGCAAAGCCGGTATCTTGGCACAGCGCTTCCTGTTCTGTCGCCGCGATTTCGGCATTCTGGAGATATTCGTTGAGAAATCCTTTGGCCAGCGGATTGCTTTCCCGCGCATACGCCTGTTCAATCGCCCGGTGCACATCGTCAGGCAAAACCGAATTTGCCCGGATGCAAAGCGTTGCCACTTCGGACGCAATTTTTTCAAACGGAATCAACCGCATACTCTTTGCCTGAGCCATAAAAAACAGCCTTCCTGATACGCTTTCTATCATGATAAATCATAAATCCTGTATTTTTGCTTCATTCGCGCGGCCTTGCGCGCGTCTGGTTGCCTCTGGTAGCCTGACACTTGCAAAACCACGCGACTTTTGCAAAAATTACGCATTTATGACATCTCATTCAAGAAAGCGCATTACCCCCCCGATGATCTCCTGTTCTGAAACAACGGCGGTAATATACTTCATGGAACTCTTTTTACAAGCGAAATGTCTGTCGGAGAGAACGCAATTTACAACTTCATATAGTGCTTCTGGATTTCAGGAGCGCGTTCGGCAATGTTCGAGAGGTGATCGCCGATTTTTTCCAGTTCGTTGAGCATCTCCACAAAGATGACGCTCAAGGCCAGATTGCAGTTGCCTTTGCGAAGTCGCTCAATGTGGGCGACTTCGTAGCGGTCGGCCAGATCATTGATCTTCGCTTCCGCTTTCAAGGCGACGAATACTTTTTTCTCGTCGGTGCTGTTGAGCGCCTTGATGACGCTTCGCGCCTGTTTGTCAAGAATTTCCCACATTTTGCGCAGATCGTGCCTGCCGGTTTCGGACATTTTTTTGTCGAGCTTCAAAAGCCGTTCCGTGAGCTTGAGAATATTGTCCGTATGGTCGGCGATGCGCTCGGCGTCATTGGTGCAGTGCAGCAGCAGCGGCACCAGTTCGCTCTGGGTTTTGGAGAGCTGACGGCGGGTAATCTGCACCAGATACTGGGTGACTTCACTTTGCATGGCGTCCACTTCGGCTTCGTCCTGCGCGAGCACCTCGGCTTTTTTGTGGTCGTCGTTGCCTTTGAGAAAGTGTTCATTGACGGCGCGATCAACCATATCCCAGGCGAGCGACACCATCTTGCGAATCGCCATGACGGACTGTTCGAGCGCGACGCTCGGGGTATTGAGCAGATGCGGTTCGAGCATCTTGACCGCCGCCATGCGCTGATCGTTGATGGGGAGCATTCGCTGGCAGATGCGGGCGATCATCGGAATGAAGGGGAAGAGCAGAACGACGTTGCAGATATTGAAGAACGTATGCGCCATGGCGATATGCCGTTCGATATTCTGCGGCACCACGGCGAATGCGTCTCCGGGCGTGATCGAGTTGATGAAATAAAGGAAGATCGGGATGCCGGTGTGTCCGTAGGGAATGTAGAAAAGCCCGATCATCACCAGCGCGCCGGAGACGTTGAATAGCGTGTGCGCCAGCGCCGCCTGTTTCGCCACCCGGTTGGCTGCCAGCGCCGCGAGAATCGCCGTGATCGTGGTTCCGATATTGGTTCCGAGCAGCAGCGGCACGGCTGTGTAGAAGTTAATCAATCCGCCCGCCGAAAGCGCCAGAAGGATTCCCATCGCCGCGGCGCTGGCCTGAATCATCGCCGTGGCGATCGCTCCGATGAGAACGGCCCCCAGAACCGCTCCGATCGGCATGACCCCGTTGACCGGAGCGCAGTCGAAGGTTTGGAAGAACGCGATGAAAGACGGAAATTCCCCCAGAACTTTCAACTCATTGGACATCATGCTCATGCCGAAGAAGATCATGCCGAATCCCAGAATGGATTCGCCCCATCCTTTGATGAAGCGGCGGCGGGCCATTGCCACACAGAATCCGATGGTGATTGCCGGCAGTGCGAAGGCGTTGAGATTGAAGGAGATGATCTGCGCGGTGATGGTTGTGCCGATGTTGGCGCCGAAAATAATTCCGATTGCCTGCGTCAGTTGCAGCAGACCGGCGTTGATGAAGCCGATGACCATGACCGTGGTCGCGCTGGACGACTGAATGACCGCCGTGACCAGTGCTCCGGCGATTACCGCCACGAAGGAGTTGCTGGCGAAGAATTGCAGCAGTTTCTTCATGCTTTCGCCTGCGATCTTCTGCAAGCCGTCGCTCATGAGCTTCATTCCGAAAACGAAAATCGTCAGGCCGCCGAGGACCGTCATGACCACGGTAAAGACATTGACGCCCATGACCCGGACGGTCCGGCTTCGCAGAAAGTAATTCTTTTCCGGCGCTGCGACTTCCACGGCAACTTCATAAGCGCCGGTTTTCTTCCCGGTCGTGATCTGGGCAAACGCTTCGCCATGCTCGTTGGTTCGCATCATCGAAGGCTGGACTTTGGCGGAGCTTTTTCTTCCGTCGGCGGCGCCCTTGAGTTCAAAATAGACTGGAATGTCACTTGCCGGCGCGCCTTGATCGTCCACCAGATGCACTTTCAACGGCTTGGACAATTTGGAATTGGTTCCGCCCTCCTGATTGGTCCCGGTCAGCTGCATTCCCACGGTGAAACGAATCCGGACTTTCTCCTTCGGATTCGACTGCGGCGTCACTTCCAGATAATAATCTCCGACTTTGTGTGCCGCGGTGACATTGATTAGAATCGTTCCGCCATGATCGGTCCGGTACTCTTCCGCCTCCGGGACGAGCGCTGCGGAATGGCTGCGCAACGCCGTCACTTTGATTTTTTCATTGGCGACCGGCACGGAAGTTGTCCCGGAAAAGGTTCCCTTGCTGGAATGGAAAAACTCCATTCTCAGCGGTTGAAATTTCTCCCCCGGATTGGCAAACTGATCCGCCCCGGAGATGATCCGCACGGAATTAACGATTGCCGCCGACTTCCCGGCGCTGTCTTTGCCGCATCCGGAAAGAACACCGATGATGCATACACACGCAAGGAAGGCAAACACACGAACCAGACATCTCGTACTCAAAATTTTTGTCCTCTGGAAAACCCCGAATTCATTTTACGTCGCCCCCGGCTGGTTTTCGTTCTGTTCCGGAAGGCGCGACAAACTCAATATAGTCGATCTCTGCGACGGTGTGGCTTTGCGAATACTGGCTGTTCGCGCTGATGCTCAAGCCCAGATTGTGCGGCACGAGTTTGTAGATGCGCTCAAAATCCGCCAGCACGTTCCGTTCCTCCACCACCCATTCCCCCAGCGGCATCGTGCCATTGCGAATGGCAATGCAATGAACCTCAAAGAGATAACGCAACTTGCATTCGTAATTTGCGGGGGTGAGATTCTCCCAACGATATGCAATCACCCTTTCACGCAGCAATCCGCCGGTGGCCACATAAATGGCGATCGGCTGATCGTCGCGCGACGGATTGCGGCAGTCTCCGCCCGGCGGCAGGGAAAGAACACGCCACCGCCAGCGCATGATCGGATATTCTTTCAACTTGAAATCGGCGGGCAATGCGGTCATCAGATTGCCGGTGGCGCGGTTGGCGGTCACACGCAATATTTTTTCGCTCCCGGAGCTGTCACTGATCTCGAACACCGTGGGAGGCACCAGCAGTTTGGTTCCCCGCGGACGCCAGTTTTTCGGCAATTTTTTGCCGGGATCTGCGGTGTTGAAACTTTCCCGGAATCCCACTTTCCATTCGGAACGGCTCTCTGCATTGGCGGAGGCGTCCCCGGAAACGGGCCGCGTCGACAGCAGCAGCAGCAAGGCGGCAATCATTGTCGCAATTCTTCTCATGGACGGGAACTCTTTTTCGTTGTGGCAACCGCGTCGGGCGCTGTTTTCTGTTTCTTCCGGTAGTGCTCGTAGCGGCGCATGACATTGGTGACGTAACGGGAGGTGGACGCAATGTCGATATTCTGTACGACATTGCCCGCCGGGTCTTGCGGTTTCCAGCGGTCCGCCCGGCTTTCGCCGGCATTGTACTGGCAAAGCGCCAGTTCCCGGACGCAGCGGTATTTTTTCCAGCGGCGCAGCGCACGCCCGAGATACCAGGAACCGATTTCGATATTGCGCGCCGGATCGAAGAGTTCCCGATCTGGCGGCTGCGCGGAACGATGCACGCGTGCATAATCTGCCACTGCTCCGCCGGGCAGAATTTGCATCAGTCCGATCTCCCCTTGCGAACCGCGCACATCGGGGCGGAATTTGCTCTCCTGAAAGATTACCGCTTTGATCAGGGCCGGTTCCACTCCATTGCGGAGCGCGGCCTGTTCGATCAGCACGTTGTAACGGCCGTCGTCGATCCAGACATCAATCAATTCTTCGCTGTAATGCAGGAACACCATCGCCATTGCCAGCAGTGCCAAAGACGCCGCCGTAATACGTAGCTCCAGGTGTTTCCAGCTGTTTCGACTCATCGCAGCGGCTCCAAATGCGGTTTCCCGGAGAGCGGGGCGTCCGGCTCCACTGTGTGTGATTGGAGCAAGCTGGAGACGCTCTGATAAAGCACCTCCGCGGTGGCTGCGTCGATTTTCAAAGTTAGAACGGCACTTTTCTTTCGGTTCTCAACCCGCACGCAGGAGAGCAGTTTTGCCGGATCAATCCGCGGATCGCTGACCGTGGCCAGCGCGAGAAAAACGCCTTGCCGCAGCTCCAGTGCCAACGCCTTGGCCGCAGCTTCGTTGCGGCAGAAAACTTGTATTTCCGCCGAAATTCCCGCGCCATTTTTGCCGGTGAGGGTGAGCCAGCCGAGGATTCCTTCCAGAGCCCGTTCTTTCAACACTCCGGCGGCGCCGGCGATCCCCATTGATTTTTCCAAACCGGCGGCTGTCGCCGCAAATGAGAATGTCGCATTCGACGGAATGTTACGGAACAACGCCAGTACCGGCGCTTGTCCCGTGCGGGGATACGTCGCTGTTTTCTGGGCGCGCACGGTCAGAGTATCCGGCGCAATTGCGCGAATCAGAAACGTTTTCCGGTCGTCGGCAATCGATTCATTGGTGCGAAAGAGATAGTCGCCTCCGGGACGTTTCTGCAAAGACAGCGTGCTTTTTGCCGCGTTTTCCGCCAATTCCTTCGGCGTCAGAAAACCTTGCAGGACAAATCCTTCCGGTTCTTCTCCCCGGCCATAACAATACAAGGTCGCGTCGGTGAAATCTTTCTTCCCGCTGCCGGAGCAGTTGCGAATTTTGGTTTCCCACTCGTTGAAGAAAGACTCTTTATTCTTGGAAAAACGCTGGTACCATACGGATTTCCGCACGCTTCCGAGGTCCGCGCGAAAGGCCAAAGCGGCATTGTCCGTCGTTTCGTTCAAAGGGGAAAAAGAGATGCTTGCCGCCGGAAGCAGTCCGCTGAAAAGCAGCGCTCCCGACCACAGCATTCCCCGCAGGAACAAACGACACGGAACAATCATGCCTCTTTTCCCCCGTTCTGCGGCGCGGCTGCCTTTGCCGCATCGTGCCGGGGCAAAACCACCTGCAGATGCAATTCCCGCAGCTGCTTGGGCGTCACCTCCGCCGGGGCGTTCATCATCAGATCCTGCGCCTGCTGGTTGAAGGGGAAGGCGATCACTTCGCGGATATTCGGCTCGTCCGCCAGAAGCATCACGGTCCGGTCGACTCCGGGAGCGATTCCGCCGTGCGGCGGCGCGCCGAGCTTGAAGGCGTTAATCATGCCGCCGAATTTCTCGTCGACGGTGCTTTGCGGGTATCCGGCAAGCTCAAAAGCTTTGTACATGATGTCGGGACGATGGTTGCGGATGGCTCCGCTGGACAGCTCAATCCCGTTGCACACGATGTCGTACTGATAGGCCAGAATATCCAGCGGATCCTTGTGAAGGAGCGCGTCCATACCGCCCTGCGGCATCGAGAAAGGATTGTGCGAGAAGCAAAGTTCGCCGGTTTCTTCATCGGTCTCAAACATCGGGAAATCGACGATCCAGCAGAATTTGAATTCATTTTCATTGATGAGTCCGAGCTGTTTTCCAAGCTCCGGAATGACAGCCCCGCCGATCTTCTGCGCCGCCTTCTCTTTGTCGGCGAGGAAGAAGAGCGCATCGCCGGTTTGCACGTTGCCGGCGGTTTTGAGCGCATCAATCACTTCGGGAGAGAGGAACTTGACGATCGGGCTTTTCTGGCCGTCCTCGTTCCAGATGATGTACGCCATGCCTTTGGCGCCGTTTTCTTTGGCGAAATCGATGAGGTCGTCAAAGAATTTGCGCGGCTTTCCGGCAACCTGCGGAGCGCGAATGGCGCGGACGACTCCGCCTTTGGCGACCACGTCGGCAAAGGCTTTGAACGGACAATCCCGGAACTGATCGCTGACATCGATCATCTCCAACGGGTTGCGCAGATCCGGCTTGTCCGAGCCGAAGCGCCGCATCGATTCACGGTAGGGAATCCGCGGGAACGGCGAGTGGTTGAAACTCTTCTTCGAAAATTCCCCGAAGATACTGTCGAACATTCCCTCGACCA
>JAQUYX010000004.1 GCA_028691615.1 Victivallaceae bacterium | reverse complement strand
GAGGACGCGGTCCGGCAGGTCGCGGAGGCCGCGCGCAAGCACGGCACTGTGATCCGGGTGGGCGCGAATTCAGGCAGTCTGGCCAAATCGTATCGCTTAAAACTTGCCGCCGCGGACGGCGCACGCTGCACGGAAATCCTTGCCGAAGCTCTGGCGCAAAGCGCACGCGAACAGTGTTTGATTCTGGAAAAATTCGGTGTGGAGAAGATCAAAGTATCGATCAAAGGCTCCGATGTTCCCTCTTCGACGGCGGCGGCCAGAATGTTCGCCGCGGCGACCGACTATCCGCTGCATCTGGGCGTGACGGAGGCGGGGTTCGGGAATCGTGCGAGGATAAAATCGGCCATCGGCATCGGATCGCTTCTGCTGGACGGGATCGGGGACACCATCCGGGTCAGTCTGTCGGAGGAACCGGAAGCGGAAGTGATTGCGGCCATGGAGATTCTGCAAAGTTGCCAACTCCGGGAATCCACCGGGGAAATCATTTCCTGCCCGACCTGCGGCAGAACGGAAGTGGATCTCTTTGCCGTGGTTCGGCAAGTGGAGGAGCTGACGACAAAACTCCGGCGGCAGGGAGTGCGTCTTCCCGCGCGAATTGCGGTTATGGGCTGTCCGGTCAACGGACCGGGAGAGGCGAAGGGTGCGGATGTGGGGCTGGCGGGAGGCCGAGACGCCTTCGTGCTCTTCCGCGAAGGGCGGCCGCTGGGCGTTTATCCGGAAAAAATGATTCTCGCGAAGCTGGAAGAGACTCTGCGGGAAATGGCGGAGCGTAACTCATGAAGAGGGGCTTGTTCTTTGGGACAATCGCACTGGCGGCAATTTTTTCCGCCGGGGTCAGTCATGCAGACACATCCTCGATGCCACCGCAGCCGAATCCGATTGCACAGGAAATTCCGCAAAAAAATATTTTAATTCTCAGCAGCTATCACCGTCAACACCGTCAGGGGGAAGCGCAAATTGCCGCTTTTCAAACGCACTTGAAGCGGCGCGGAATGGATCCGCGTGTACAGTTGATTTACCTGGATGCGCTTCGCCGCAGCACCCCGGAGGACCGCAAACAATCGACAAATGCAGCGATGGCGGAGATCACCCGGCGGCGTTTTGATCTGATTTATGGAATCGGTGAGGACGCATACCGGCTGCTGGTGCGCTACCAGAATAAGATTCCGGAGTATACGGATCTGCTTTTCACCGACGTGTATGCCTATCGGCCGGAAGACTTCCCGTTGCGCAACAATGTGACCGGCATGACCAATGAACTTCCGGTCAAGCAAATGCTGCGCCGGACGATGCGGATGCTGCCCCGGCTGGAAAAATTTATTTTTGTGACCGACGACAGCACCGGCGGGCTGGCGATGGACGAGCAGTTGCGGGGAAATCTGGCGTTTTTCGAAGGAGCGAAGCTGGAATTTTTGAGCGAAACGAATTGGACGGATCAAAACTTTTTCCGAAAATTGGCGAAGGAGAACAAAGACACCACCTGCCTGGTGTTCGGTTCGTGGAATTTGGGAAGGGGTGGAGTTTTTTCCCCGGATCGCCTGGTGATCTCGATGCTGCGGGAGAATTATTTTGCCGGACCGATTCTGACGTTGCGGGAAGGCGCGGTCGGCTCGGGCGCGCTGGGAGGACTGCGGGTGGATTCCGATGAACTGGGACGCAAAGGCGCATCGTTGGCAGAAAAATTGCTGACCGGAAGCAATCCGGCGGAATTGCCGGTCAAAGGAGCGATTGCAGTTCCGTGGTATGATGCTTCGGAGCTGGATTATTTTGGAATTGCGCCGGACATCATTCCGGCCGAAGCGGAACTGATCAATCGCAAGGCCTCTTTTTTCGAAACCCACCGGGTTGTGCTTCTGCTGCTTACGTTGCTGGTGCTGCTGATTCTGCTCTTGCTCGCCGGCTATTTCATGCTGTCCGCGCGGTCGCTGGCGGGAGAGTTGGGCAGCAGCGACAAGCACACCCGGTGCATCAATATGATTCTGATGCTGATTGTCTCAAGCGATCAGGCCGAATACGCCATTTCCATGATTCTCGAACAGATCGGCAAGCATCTGGATGCGGCAGGGTGTTCGATGTATCAATATGTGCCGGGGAAACGGGGTCTGGAATGCTTCAGCAGCTATCGCATGTCGGAAGAGTTGCCGGAGGAAACGCAGTTCTATCCGGCCGGAACCGTCTCCACGCTGCTGGGCGAGCTCAAGGCAGTGCGTTCGGTGGTATTTACCGGGGAGCACTCCCCGATCCGTTTGCTGGTTCCCTCCGGAGCGGTGGCGGCGCTTCCGATGCTGCGGGGAAATCGGCTCTGGGGAATGCTCAAGTTGGATTTTGCCACAACCGGCCGACGGCTTGACAGCGGAGAGTTTGATTTTCTCAATTCGGCGGCGCAGCTGTTGATTCTGGCCGTGCAGCGCTATGATACGATGAAAGCGCTGGCGGGAGAGGAGTTGAAGCTGCGTTCGATTCTGGAAAATCTGCCGATTCGCATTGCGATTGTCGATACCGAGGGAAATTATCTTTTCATCCACAACAGCAGACTGATGCCGGGGGGAACTTACCGGCATGTCAAGGTGCATGACAATATCCGGACGATCTACGCCCCGGATGACGCCGAAAAGATGATGGCGGCGGTAACGCGCACAGCCACCACCAACCAGCCGGGACAATTTTTCTGGCAGCTTTCCGGGAAAGACGGCGTAAAATTGCGTCAATGCATGTCCCTGCCGCTGCCGGACGATGTTTTCGGCACGAAGTCACTGCTGCTGGTCAGTACGGACATCACCGAGCTGGAAACCACCCGGAGAGAGCTGGCGGTCAGCAACAAACTGTTGACAGAAGTGCTTGAGCAGCAAAGCGAAAGCATTTTGGTCAAAGACCTTGCGACCGGAAAATACCTGTTCAGCAACCGCAATATCCTCAGAATGCTTCGCCTTCATCGCTTCGCAAGCGCCGTGGATATTGATGATCAGGTACTGTTCTCCGGCTTTCGGACGAGAAGCGGTGTGGATCTTGTGCCGCAGCTGCGCGAAGACGATGCGCATGCGGCGGAATTGGCGCCTTCCCAAACCCATTCCCATTATGAGGCGTACAACCCGGATGGAATTCTGATCCGCTGGCAAACCCGCCGCATTCTGTTGAAAGTGCCGCAGCGCCGATTGCTGCTTCTAGTTCATTCCCCGCAACCGGATGAGGATGCTTCCACGCCGCCCCCGAACGCGGCATAACCTGGATGATCCCAAGGCACGTGCAAAGCACAAGGAAGAATCGATTTCTTCCCGGGACCATAGAAAATTTCAGCAGGCCATCAGGTTGTAGAGGAAGAAGCCCACGTAGCCGAGCAGCAAAATCCATCCGCAGATCCGGGTAAGACGCCGGCGTACCGCCATCAGTACCAGCAACAGCACCCCGGAACCGAACATCATTCCCATATTGAACAATCCGGGCAGCCCCACCACCGCCAGAGGACGGGTCAAAGCGCAAATCCCATAAATCAACAGGACGTTGAAAATACAGCTTCCGATGATATTACCAAGTGCCAGATCATTGCATTTTTTGCGCACACCGGCGATCGTGACCGCCAGCTCCGGCACACTCGTTCCGAATGCGACGACCGTCACCGAGATGAGCAGCGCGCTGACGCCGAGTTTCTCCGCCCCCCAGACGACATTGTCCACCAGGAGCTTCGAACCGAACGTAATCATCCCCAAGGCCACCAGCACCAGGAGAAACAACACCGCACAGGATCGGCCGGGATCCTTCGGCGTATCGGGCTGGCAATGTTCGCACACGATCTCCGATTGCCGTTCCCGCAGCAGCCACCAGCAATATCCCACCGCGCCGAGGAGCAGGAGCGCCCCGCAGAACCGGTTGATTCCATAGGTCACACTGCCATTCGGCGCGACCGCCCGGCCGCCCCAGATCATTCCCATTGTGACCAGAAAGACCGCATTCATCAGCACCGCGTCGCGCGAAAGGAGCCGCTTGTCGAAGCACATTCCGCCGGCCATCAACACGCCGATCCCCAGAATCAGCGTGATATTCGTCACGATGCTCCCGGAGATATTTCCGACAATGAAATCCGGCTGGTTGGTAAAACTGGCGTACCAGCTGGACGCGAATTCCGGCAACGACGTACCGATACTCACCAGCGTCAGACCGATCACCAGCTCCGACACATGCCAACGCCGCGCAATTGCCGCGGACGCATCGACAAAAAGGTCACTGCCTTTAATCAACAGGTAAAAGCCCCCCGCAAAAAGGACCAAATTCAGCCAGAGCGAGGCGCTGTGAAGTTCAAATTCCATGTGGGCCAATCAGAAGGTTTGAGCCAAATAGTCGATCGCATTGGCAAAGAAAACCACTCCGTCGCCCTCTTTGGGCAAACGGTTTTCGCTTCTTGCCAACGTCCAGTCCGGCGCGTTGTACGGCGACAGAAACGCCTCCGGGTGGGGCATCAGCCCGAAAATCCGGCCGGTCGGGTCGGTGATTCCGGCAATGGAATTGAGCGAGCCGTTGGGATTTTCCGGGAACGCTTCGGCGCGGCTTCCGTCGGAATTGACATACCGGACCGCGACCTGATGATTCTTTTCAATCGCGTCAAGGACCTCCGGCTCCGCCACAAATTTGCCCTCGCCGTGACGCAACGGCAAACGCACCGTGTCAATTCCCCGGAGAAACACGCTCGGATTGCCGGCCTCGACCTTCAACGTGCACCAGTCGTCGCGGAACAACCCGGAATCGTTGTGAGCCAACGCCGCTTCCTGCTGGAAATAATGCCCGTTCAGCGCGGGAACCAGCCCCAGCCGGGTCAGGGTCTGAAATCCGTTGCAGATTCCAATGACCAATTTCCCGTCGGCCACAAACTTCTCCAGTTGCTCCCGCAACGAAAATTTGACTTTGTTGGCAAAAACCGTCCCGGAACCGAGGTGGTCGCCAAAAGAAAAACCGCCGATGAACGTGAGAAAATGAAACTCCTCCAGTTTGCGTTTTCCCGCGATGAGATCATTGAGATGCACCAGTTCGGCGCTTCCTCCGACATGCTCGATAGCCGCGGCTGTCTCCTTTTCGCAGTTGAGTCCGAATCCGGTGATGACAAGCGTTTTCAGCTGATTTTTCTTCATTGTATTTTTCCTCCGCAATCAGTAACGATAGGTTTCGGCTTTGAACGGACCGTCGACCGGCACGCCGATGTACTGCGCCTGCCGGGGCGTCAACTTGCTCAGCCGGGCGCCGAGTTTCTCCAGATGGAGCCGCGCGACCTCTTCGTCAAGCTTCTTGTCCAGCAGATACACTCCGGCGGGACGCTCTGCATGACGCGCGATATCGATCTGCGCAAGCACCTGATTGGTGAAACTGTTCGACATGACAAACGACGGATGCCCGGTGGCACAGCCGAGGTTGACCAGACGCCCCTCCGCCAGCAGATAGATGCTGTGACCGTCGTCAAACGTAAAGCGGCTCACCGGACATTCGGCGCCCTTGATCTGCATTTTGACCACTCCGGGGCAATTCTCCAACCGGGAAACCTGAATCTCGTTGTCGAAATGTCCGATGTTACAGACGATCGCCTGATCCTTCATCTTCTGCATGTGCTCAAGCGTGATAATATCGCAATTCCCCGTGCAGGTGACAAAAATGTCCGCGCGGGAAAGCGCATCTTCCACCGTGCAAACTTCAAATCCCGCCATGCACGCCTGCAGCGCACAGATCGGATCGACCTCGCTGACCAGCACCCGGGCGCGTTCGCTGCGCATGGCCTCGGCGCATCCCTTGCCGACGTCGCCGTAGCCGCAAACCATCACCGTCTTGCCGGCGATCATCACGTCCAGAGCGCGCTTGATCCCGTCCCCGAGAGAATGACGGCAGCCGTAAATATTGTCAAACTTGCTCTTGGTCACCGAATCGTTGACATTGATCGCGGGGAACAACAGTTCGTTGTTCGCGGCCATCTGAATCAGACGATGCACTCCCGTGGTGGTTTCTTCGGAGACGCCGCGAACATGTTCAGCCACCTTGTGCCAATGCTGCGGGTCTCTTTCCCGGACTTGCTTCAAGAGCGCATTGATGATCGCCAGCTCATGATTGTCGGTCGGCTCATCCAGAATGGCGGGATTGTCTTCGCCTTTGACCCCGCGATGAATCAACAACGTCGCATCGCCGCCGTCGTCCACAATCTGATCCGGCCCGGAGTTGTCCGGCCAGGTCAATGCGCGATAGGTGCACTGCCAATACTCCTCGAGCGTCTCGCCCTTCCATGCGAAAACACTCACTCCGTCCTCGGCAATCGCAGCGGCGGCGTGATCCTGCGTCGAAAAAATATTGCAGCTGGCCCAACGCACGTCCGCGCCGAGAAATTTCAAAGATTCAATGAGCACCGCCGTCTGAATGGTCATGTGCAGACTTCCGGCGATCTTGACTCCCGCCAGCGGCTGCGCGGGGCCGTACTTGATCCGCGTGGCAACCAGTCCGGGCATCTCGTGTTCGGCAATGTCGATCTCCTTGCGTCCGAAATCGGCAAGGGCAATATTCTTGACTTGATACTCTATATTCTTCATCTTTCTGCTCTCCGTCTCCATCTTTTTCCGTTCTACGCCTGCATCGCGATTTTTCCGCGAAGCATATTCCAAACCCGGTCGGGCAATTCCGCACCGATGACTCCGACGATCTCACTGCCCAGCAGCGCGCCGATTTTCGCACAATCTTCCAGCGGCCGCCCCAAGGTCATTCCGTAAAGGAATCCGGCCTGAAAAAAATCCCCCGCGGCAGTGGTGTCCACCGGACGCACCTTCCGGGCCGGCACATGAAACGCAGGCTCGGAGCCGCCTTTGACATAGCACCCCTGGCTTCCTTGTTTGACCACCGCCACAGAACACCACGACGCCAGTTTTTCCGCCTGTTCCGCAGGCGAAGCATCCGGCAAAAGCGCATCGGCCTCGTCTTCATTGGCGAAGACCAGATCGATGTTTTTTTCCAAAATCCCGGGCAATTTGTCCCGGAATGCACGCACCACTTCGAAGCTCGCCAAATCCAGAGAAATCCGGCATCCGGCTGACTGCGCGCCATTGACAACCGCCTGAAAATACTCTTCGGCAAAAAGCGCGTATCCTTCGATGTGAACGCTCTCAAACTTGCTGAAATCGACGTTCCGCACATCCTCGGCGCAAATTTTGGTCGATGCCCCCAACGACGGACGCATGGTGCGTTCTCCATCAGGAGTCACCAGACAAATGCATCGACCGGTCGGCTCCTCGGAGGTGCGAAACAAATATTCTGTCCCGCCGCCGTTGCGCGCAAGCGCCTCGGCGTATCTTCTGCCGTCCGCATCATCGCCCAGCTTGCCCAGCATTCCGGCGGCGGCCCCCAGTCGGGCCAACGCCCGAACCGTGTTCCCAGCGGATCCGCCGGGAACATGTTCGATCGGCGATGCAGCGTGATCGAGAATCTCCTTCTGACGGTCGAAATCGACCATCTGCATCCCGCCTTTTTCCCCCGCATAACGGGCGACAAATTCCTCGTCCGCGCGAAACAGCAAATCCAAGAGAGGCGCACCGACGCCGAGAATCGGCTTATTTTTCATCTCTTATCCGCATACTTCCTGGCCGCTTCCGCCAACGCCCCGGCTTTGTCCAGCTTCTCCCAGGGGAACTGCGGACGGCCGAAATGCCCGTAGGCCGCGGCGTCCCGGTAACACCAAGTCTTGCCCGGATGCTTGAGATCGAGCGTCTTGATAATCTCCGCCGGCTTAAAGGAAAACACTTCCCGAATTACCTTTTCCAGATCGGCATCGGAAATTTTCCCGGTTCCGTAGGTGTCCACATTGATGCTCAAAGGCTCGGCCACGCCGATTGCGTAGGCGACCTGAATCTCGCATTTGTCGGCAAGTTTGGCCCCGACGATATTCTTTGCCGCATAACGGCACATGTATGCCGCCGAACGATCCACCTTGCTCGGATCTTTGCCGGAAAACGCGCCGCCGCCATGCGAACCGACGCCGCCATAAGTGTCAACAATGATTTTCCGTCCCGTCAAACCGGTGTCGCCATGCGGACCGCCCACCTCGAAACGTCCCGTGGGATTGACAAAGTAACGAATCTCCTCCGTCCGCAGCGAAGCGGGAATCACCTGCTCGACCACCCGGCGCGTCTCCGCTTCCAGCCATTCGCGGGGCATGTCGTGCGTGTGCTGATGCGACAGCACCACGCTGGTCACGGCGACAGGCTTGCCGTTGGAGTAACGGATCGAGACCTGACTCTTGGAGTCGGGCCGCAGGTAACGGTACTTCTCCGGATCGCTCTTGCGCAACCGGGCAAATTCTTCGACAATCCGGTGCGCATAATAAATCGTGGCAGGCATATACGCTTCGGTTTCGTTGCTGGCATAACCGAACATCATGCCCTGATCGCCGGCCCCCTGCTCGGAGAAAAGCCCCATCCCGGCGGTCACCCCCTGCGAAATGTCGGGAGACTGCTTATGCACGGCGACCATCACCTTGGCGGTGTCGGCCGAAAACCCAATGGTCCCGTCGACATAACCAATGTCGCGAACAACATTCAAGGCAACCTTCTGCCAATTAACCTGCGCATTGGTGGTGATCTCACCGGAAATCACCAGCAAATCGGTCGTAGCGAGCGTCTCGCACGCGACACGGCTTTCAGGATCCTGCATCAGACATGCATCGACGATCGCATCACTGACCGCGTCGCAAAGTTTGTCCGGGTGTCCCTCGGAAACCGATTCCGAGGTAAAAATGTGATCGGCTTTGATCTTGCTCATCCTTTTTCCTTTATCTCTATTGATTTTGACTGTTTATGCTCATCATGCGAAAAAAGCCGCCGGCGGCTTTCGGTTGTAACGACAGACGCAAGGCGGCACTTGACGCGGAAATTAAAACGATGTCATTTATTCATCGTTGCCGGAATCAGCATGCCCCGGCGATTCTTCTTCCATGCATCTTCGCCGGATCCCTCGACGGCCGGACGGTCCTTGCCGAACGAAAGCGTCTTGATCCGACTGTCGGCCAGTCCCTTGCCCGTCAGATATGCGCGAATGGAATTCGCACGGCGTTCACCAAGCGCGCGGTTGTATTCTTCCGTGCCGCGCTGGTCGCAATGCCCTTCAATGATCAGTCCCAGCTGCGCATGCTTATTCAGATATCCCGCCACCTTGTCAAGGCTCGCGGTCTGCGAGGGATCGACCTCGTCCAAATTGAATCCGAAGTAAATCACCGGGAAATTCAGCCCGCCGGGAACCGGCGTCCACTCTCCGGCGGCACCGCCGTTGCCTGCGCCGACCGATTTATCATTGGCGCCGGGCGCCCATTCTCCGGGTGTGGCCTGTACTTCCCCTTCCAACGGCGGCGGAACTTCGCCATCCGCATTTTCGTCCGTGCCTTTCTTCGCACAGCCGACAAGCATCACACAAGCCATCGCCAGTCCAATGAAAAGCAGACTCTTCTTCAACATGATTTTTCTCCTGATCAAAAAATTCTTTCCGCATGAAATCCGGTTGGCTATAATGTAATATCCTTTTGCAAAAATACAACCCCGAAATCGCGGTTTTTTACCCGTTCGGACGCGACTTTCAGCGGCAGCATAAAAAAAACGCCCGCATCCGCAAATATTCTTCTTATTTCCCCGGGATTTTCGGCACAAATTCCGCCAGATCGTCCCGATAAGACGGCGCAATCACCGAAAGATAAATCAAAGGCTCCGTCCCCGTATTCTCCGTATGCTGAACCGCGTTGGCAGGGATGAATACCGCCTTGCCGTGTTTGAGCAGAATGATCTGACGATCCACCGTGAGTCTGCCGAACCCGGAGAAAACCACCACCGTTTCCGAGAGTTTCAGTCTTCTCGCCGCCATCCGGCCGCCCACGGGAACCTCCACCACCAGCATCGAATGCGGCAGATCCGCCAGATGATCGCGCACCGGATCCAGAAAGCTGATGAGTTTAACATCCCCCAGCAGCGGATTTTTCAACACCGGCGCCTGCGTAAAATCGCGGATCACCGCCTGCGGCCGCTGCTCCGGCCCCCCAAAGCATCCGGTCAAGATCGCCAAGACGGACAAAGCAGCTGCATTTCGAAGATATGAATTCATTTCCCCAACTCCATTTCCCGGATCTGTTTCATCTGTTCCAATGCCACCAGCAACATTCTCGGCAAATGGAACATCGTCTTCCATTTGCCCCCCTTGAGCGTGTGCGTCACTTCGCCGCGACGGTTCAGATAACCGAACCACTCTCCGTATTCCGGGTCGGCAAAGTGCTGAAAACTCCATCGGTCGAGTTTCTCAAACCACTCTTTGAACTGCACCCGCCCGGTCAGACGGTACGCATACAGCGACGCGAGGATCGCCTCGCAATGCGGCCACCAGAGTTTCATGTCGTATTGCAGCTCCATGTGCGGCTTGCCCAACACGTCCATGAAATAGTAAATCCCGCCGTATTCCGGGTCGCTCCCGAGCTTCAGCAAGGCCTCGGTGCATTCGGCCGCGCGTTCGATCAGCGCGCGGTCGTTGTGCTTCTCCGCGTAATTCATCACGAACCACATCGATTCCAGACCGTGCCCCGGATTCAAATGCCGTCCCTCGCTGCTCTCCAGATCCACCGAGCCGTCCGGCAGAATATTCTCGAAAATCGCGCCATACTGCGGCTTCCAGAATTTGTCCATCACAAAATCGATCGCCTCGCGGGACTCTTTCTCATAGCGGTCGGTCTGCAGACAATCGGCCATCACACATCCGAGATTGGCCAGAATCATGTAACTGCCGAACGACAGATATTTCGTCTTGCCGGGCAGCGCCTTTTCCCATTGCCGCTTTGGATTGGGAATCAGGTCGATGTAGATGCGCATGGCCGATTCCGCCTCGTCGCGGTAACGCTTCTCGCCGGTCGCCCGGTACAGCGCCGCCGCGCCCATCGCCGCAAAGCAGTTCGAAAAGATGCTGAACGGCGCCGTCGCCGGTTCCCCCCGGCCGTTGAGCGAAAAATAATAACTTCCGTCCGGCGCACGCCCATGTGTTGTAAGAAAGTCAAATCCGTCCCGCGCGATCGTCAGATAAGATTGCTTGTCCTCTCCGTACTCCGAACGATATAGTTCAGCGAACAGATAGACGATTCGCCACTGCATCCAAAGGTATTTTGTCTTGTCATATACGCTTCCGTCCCGGTCCAGACACGTAAAAAATCCCCCCACCTCCCGATCCAGGCAATGCGACGCCCAGAAAGGGATCACGGAATTTTCCAGTTCCCGACGATACTTTTCGATCTCTTCGCCCCAAAAATCCGCCATGTGTCAAACTTCCTGTCGATTCGATTAATTCAGTATTTCCCAAAGCAGCTCCAGCGCCCGTTCGACGGCCTGCCGCCGAATCAGGTCGCGTCCGCCCGAAAAAAATTGTTTCAACACCATTCTTCGTTCCGGCGAAACCGCTCCGATATAAACTAAGCCCACCGGTTTCTCCTTCGTCCCCCCCCCCGGTCCGGCAATCCCGGTCGTACAAACGGCACACTCCGCCCCCAAGAGAGCGCGCACCCCGTCCAGCATGGCTTCGGCGCACTCGGCGCTGACCGCCCCGTGCTGTTCAAGCACGCCGGACGGCACGTGCAGAACCGTCTCCTTGATCCGATTGGCATACGACACGACCCCGCCGGGAAAAACCTCGGAGGAGCCGGGCACCGAGGTGATGGCTCCGGCCACAAGGCCGCCGGTGCAGGACTCGGCGGTCGCGACCGTCAATTTTCGTTCCGTGAGCAGCCGGACCAATGATTCCGCATGGTTCATTTTGCCTTCGTTTCTCCGGTTTCCCATACCGCGCGCGCCGCCGATGCGGAGGCGTTGGCCTCGGTTCCAGTCAGCAGATCGACCACTTCCCGCATGCCGCGATGCACTTCCTCGTCGCGGCTTCCGCCCGGCAGAATTGCTTCCACTGCGGGAACCAGTCTCTTCCGGTTGACCCGCCACTGAAGAAATTCCTCAAAGACGCAATGCCCCGCGATGATATTGGGCATCGTGAAAAATCCCCGGTACAACCGCACCAGCACCGCGCCGATCAGCAGCGTCAGATAATTGAGTTTATAGACGGAAACCAGCGGCAGCATACTCACCGCAGCCTCTACCGTGACCGTCCCCGACGACGCGATTCCCGCAGCGGCCTTCTGAAGATAATATCCCGTCCGGCCGACTTCCACGGCGATTTCCGGTAGTTCCGGGTGCTTTGCCCGATAAGCCGCGATCTGCGCCGCGCAGTTCTTCGCGATCTTCTCCCGCGGCGCTGCCAATGCGAATTGCAGATTGCCATGCGCCGCAGCCAGATCGCAGACCGTATCGAGCATCGGCGTCAAGAGCTTGTTCACCTCCATGCCCCGGCTTCCGGGCAGCAGCATCACCAGATTCGGGTCGCGGACAATCGAATCGTCCCGCCGCTCCCGCACAATATCCAGCAGCGGGTGTCCGACGAAAACCGCCTCCAGACAAGTCGGCGCGTAAACCTCCAATTCGAAGGGAAAAATCACCATCATCTTGCGACAGATTTTAGCAATCGTCCGCAGTCTGCCGCGCCGCCAGCACCAAAGCTGCGGACTGACATACCAGATCACCGGAATTTTCTTGAATTTGAGGAAGCGCGCCAAGAGCATATTGAAATCGGGATAGTCGATGAGGACCACCGCCTCGGGCTTCTCCTCCGCCGCCAGTCGCAGCAGACGGAAAAAAATCGACAGGAAATGCGGAATGTGCCGAAACACCTCCACCACACCGACCACGCCCAGCTCCGTGGAATCCACATGCATTCGCACTCCCGCGCCGCGCATTTTCTCGCCGCCCATGCCCGCGACGTCGACCTCGACCCCCTCGCGCGCGCCGAGCTTGCGCAACTCGTTTGCCAAACGCGCCCCGTAATTATCCCCGGAAGACTCTCCGGCGATAATCCAGTAACGGCGTTTTTTTGCGACAGTCTCCATTATTTGAGTCCCAGTACATCGGTCATATCGTACAATCCGGCCGGATTCTCCGCCAAAAACCGCACCGCGCGCAGCGCCCCCGAAGCAAACGTCATCCGGCTGGATGCCCGATGAGTCAGCTCGACGCGCTCGCCTTCCGTGGCAAAGATCACCGTATGATCGCCAACCACGTCTCCGCCGCGCAACGAATGCATTCCGATTTCATGATCGGTGCGTGCGCCGACTATGCCGACCCGGCCGTGCCGGACGTCCTTGTCGTAATCGAGATTCTTCGCCGCGCAGATCACCTCGCCAAGCCGGACGGCGGTTCCGCTGGGCGCGTCCTTCTTCTGATTGTGGTGCATCTCAACGATTTCCACATCGTAATCCTTGCCGAGAATTTCAGCAGCCTTGCGTGCGAGATTGAAAAGCAAATTCACCCCCACGCTCATGTTGGGCGAACAGACAATGCGCGCGCCCTGCGTTTGGGTCAATTCGCGCAGTTGCTCCTTCTCTGCGGCCGAAAGCGCGGTCGTGCCGATGACCGCGCTGATCTTTGCCGCGGCGGCCATGCGAACGACCTCCAGAACATTTCCGGTGGCAAAGACAATCACGGCATCCGCGTCCTTCAACGCCGCGGCCGGATCGTCGCAGATTTTCACTCCGGACTCTCCGCAGCCCGCGAGCAGTCCCGCGTCCTGCCCGAGAAACGGAACTCCCGCATTCTCCAACGCCCCGACCAGTGTCATGTCCGGCGCGGCGTGAACCGCGCTGACCAAGGTTCGTCCCATCCGTCCGGCTGCGCCTACTACTGTGACTCGCAACATTTCTTCTCTACTCCTTGCTGTATTTTGGTGACCAAACAATCACGGTTTATCTTCCAATATTTTCTGCCAAAGCGCAATGGTCGGCCCGAGTCTGCCCCGGTCGGCGGGCGAAAGACGATTGGCCGAGAGCCGAATCGCGCGGTCGAAATTCGCCTTCGCCTCGGGATCGTTTTGCAAGAGTTCGAGCGCCTTTTTGCGTTTTTCCGGCGGCAATGCGCGAAACGCGCGATGCATGGAGTCGGCGTCCGCCTGCAAAACCGACGCCCGCTTGTCCTTATCCTTCTCCGGCAGCCGGGAAAAATCCTCCATCACCGAGCATACGGCCGAACTCGCGGCGCGAATCAGCATTTGCCGCCGCTGCTCCTGCGGAATTTTGCGGCTCGCGGCAAGACTGCGCTGCAAATGATAGAGTTTTCCGAGCATCTGCGAGTCCTCTGCGATCGCCCGCTTGAAATTTTGCATGGCCTCCTCTTCCGGGGGGAGCGAAGGCGCCTGCATCTGCGTCCTGGCGCGCAACAGGAAAAACAGCCCACAGCTCATTGCGATTCCGGCGGCAATCCATGCCCAGCGGAGTTTTTGGGGAGCGTGCCCGGACGCCGCCACACGCCCTGCCCGGCTTCGTCCGCCGGCGGGAGCGCGAAAAGAAGGATTTGTCATCGCTTCGCCTCTTCCTTGCCCGCGTCCGGATCGATCACCCAGCGGAAACCAAGATCGGGTGCGGGGAATCCGCCATCATACCGGGGAAGCTCGGCGGCGGAAGGGGTCAAATCCCGCTCCGACATCACCTGAAATCGCGACGAACGCGCCCCGTTTGCCGTGAATTCCCGCAAATCGCCCCCGCGACGCGTTTGGAAATCAAGCTGATCCGAGCGCAACGCCTTGAGCACAAAAATCCACTCCTGCGGCGTCGGCAAACGGTAGGTAACGCCATGCTTTTCTGAGAGGTAACGACAATATTCCCGGGCGGCGACGCCGCTGATCCCGGTGACCGGATCGTCCGGCCGAAAGCGTCCGCGCAAATTTCCCTGCGCATCCCACAGCGGTTCGATTTTACCGGTGGCCGGATCGAAAATCGTTCGGGCCATGCAGCGGCTGCGCGCCTGCGGATCGGTAAGCGTTTTCCAAAATTCCAGATATTCCCCCAGCGAAACCACCTCGCGCCCGGCGAGGAATCCATACGACAGCGCATTCCCGGAATTTTCACAATCCGCCACGAAAATGCTATCGTCAGGCACCTTCTCCGGCAGTTCCAGCCGAATGGTGCGCTGCGACGATGGCGGCATTTTGAGAATCAGCGAAAACGCCCCGAATCGGCCGGAAATCCGGAAGAGATACTCTCCGGCCGGCAAAGTCCCATGAAACGGCGCCGCCTCGTCAGGCAGTTCCCGAATTTTCTCCCCCGGGGTGACTTTTACCGGCGGAAAAAGTCGTTTGACCACCGTCACCCGGCTGGGGCGATTGCATTCAATGCGAACCATTGCCTCGTTGCGATTCTGCAGCGCGTAACTGCGGGAGAGCTTTGCATCCCTGCCCAACACCGAAAGAAGCTCTCCCTGCCAGCGGGAACGCATCTCCCGGAAGAATTGGCCGAGCTGTTCGCTGTTTTCGGTTGCCAGATAGTAATTGAGCATGTGTTCAATCGTTTTTTCCGCAAAATTCCGCGACGCGGACGAATAATTCGAATAGGTTTTGGCCCCTTCGATGTCGTGCAAGATCACACTGGCAATCATCTGCGCTTCACTCTGAGCCAGCAGAAACGCCTCGGAAGGCAGCCGGGCATCGTTCTTGCTGTTGAAATACTCGTGTTTGGCCATGGCCGTCTTGCGCATCAACTCCTCGTAACGGCTGTCGATCTGGCGCTGAAAATCCCGCTGTTCCAAATATTTCTGCGCACCAATTCCCGCATAAGTAACCAACAGCGCGAACCCCGCGCCCAGCAGCGTCGCAGGAATCAGCGGGCGACGGCGACAAAGTTTGGCAAGCCGACCGATCTTGCTGGTATACGCGCTTACCGGGTAGAAGTCCAGATAGTTGCGCACGTCCGTGGCCAGCGCCAGCACGGATTCATAACGCTGACGTTTGTCAGTTTTCATCGCTTTGGTGCAGATCGCCTCCAATTCCCGGGGAATTTTGAGCCGCGGGGCGCGTTTTCGCGGCGGCACAATCGCTCCGGCCAGCACGCGCCCCAGCAGCGCCTTTGTCTCCAAATTCTCTTCGAAGGGCGAATTTTGCAAGGTCAGGAGACAGTGAAGAATTGCGCCCAGACTGTATTGATCAGCGGCCTCATCGAGCTCGCTGAGGTATCCACGCACCTGTTCGGGCGACATGAATGCGGGAGTTCCCCCCACCGAAAAATCCGAACCGCCCTCCTTGTGCAGAACCTGTTCTGCCTGAGCCTGCCCCTCTCCTTCCAGAAGAATTGCGTGGCCGTCGCGGGCGATCTCTTTGCGGTAAAGCGCCATTCCCCAGTCCATAATCATGATCTCGCCGTACTCGCCGAGCATGATATTGCCGGGTTTGAGGTCGCGATGCAGGACGCCACGGCTGTGCGCAAAGGCCATGGTATTGCAGATGGAGACGAAAATTTCCATGCGCCGCCGCAATGAATAGCGCTTGTCATAGCCGGGCACATGCGTGCGAAGCCGGGTAATCACCTCCTGGAGCGTCTCCCCGCCGGAGAGGTTTTTCATGGTGAAATAGACCCCGTAATCATCGAGCACGCCGATATTGTAAACCGGCACGACGTTGGGGTGATCGATCTGCGCGGTCGTGCGCGCCTCACGAATAAGATCGTTGACGGCCTTGCGGCGGTATCGCTGTTCCGGGCGAAGCGTTTTGAGCGCGACATTGCGCAAAAGGGTGTTGTCGCGCACCGAATAAACTTCGCCCACGCCGCCCTTGCCTAAGAGACGCACATCCCGGAAATCCCCGAGACGGACGATCTCGGGGACATCCAGCATCGCCTTAAATTCCGCGGACGTAATGCGCGCGCCGTCGCCTTCGCGATCGAGACAGATTGTCTTTTCGCACTCGCCCATAATGCTCCTTGACCGCTCTCCTGCCGGAATGCTTCCGGGCCAGGGGAAGACCGGATCAGTTTCTGGATTCTTCGCCCGCCTGCCGGAGTGCCTCGCTTGCGTCCTTTGCAAAGACTTGATAGAGGCCGTCGGAATTTTTCGAGGAGATGTCCACGTTCTTCACATCCTCGAACCGGAAATCTTTCGGAAACACAAAACACCGCGCTTCCTGTCTGCGTCCCTGATCGAAAGATTCAATATGCGTAACCAATGCTGCAAATTTCCCATCTCCGGTGAGCACGAAATCTCCCGGTTCGGCGCGCAGCTCGGAGACCACGGATCTTCCGGCGTTCCGAAGGCAAAGCGACTGATATTCGCTGGCGAGATCCAACGAGCAACGTCCCGCCAGATTGACGCTGTCGCGTCCGGCGCTTCCGGCTTTGAAAAGATACAGATCCTCGGTGCCGCGTTTTTTCAGCTCCTCCGCCGTCAAAATCTTGAGCGCGGTAAATCCGTTGGCATGCTCTCCGAGTTCAAATACGCCAATCGCGGGGGATTTCTTCCAATACCCCATGGGACCTTGAACCGACTTGCCCTTCCCGGCGGCGCCGGCCTTTGCGAAGGAATACCCGAGTTCACTGACGCGATTGAAGTTGGTTCGTCCCGGGGGATTGCCGGTAAGCTTGCCGAAGTCGAAAATCAAGATGCGCCGTTTGTTGAGCTCCAGCACCGGCAGGTAATAGTCCCCGCCGCCAACGAAGTCGGAGAAAAGCCGATCCTCGCGCATAACCACGGAGAATTTTCCGACCGCCTGCGCGTAACTGGAAAAGACATCGCGCCGAACACTGTCGGAAGGACGGTTGGCGGCCTCCGCCAGAAGTTTCTGCAGTTCATAAAGCTTCTGCTGTTTTTCAATTCCGGTGCGCCGTTCGGCGCCGAGATCCGCGACGGTGGAGGAGAGCATGCCGCGCAGATGGTCGACCTGCCGCCGGCTCTCGCCCAGTTCGACCTCGCGGCTGCCGAGGTTGCGGGCGGTCACGGAGAGACGGCCCTTGGTTTCGGCCAGTTCCCGCTCAATGGTGGACAGTTTCCCGGAAGTGTAAGAGATATTCACTTCGTATTCGCCGAGTTTTTTGCGGTATTCGTCGGATTGAAGATTGGACTGTTTGAGTTCCCCGATGGAGCGTTCGAGCTTCTCCAGCGCGGTGATCAGCTCCCGTTCCTGCGTGGAAAGGGAAACCCGGTATTCGGAGAGGCGTTCGTTCATCACCGAAAGTTTGCCGCGGCTTTCGGCCAGTTCCCGCCGGGTGCTTTCCAAAGTCCGTCCGGTGCGCAGATTGCGTTTTTCCAGCTCGACCGTCTCGGTCTGCATGGTGCGCAGCCGTTCCCGTTCGAGTTTCAGCTCATCGACGGTTCTGCGCAACGCATTGGCGAGCGCGTCGCGTTCACCGGCGATTTCCGCCAGCGCCTTTTCGGGGGAAGTTGCCTCGGTTTTTTTCGCCTCGACCTTGCCGACGATGACCGGCAGGGGCGAACCGCCCTCCTGCTGCGACGGCCCGACGGTGTTCAACGCGAACATCGACAGGATCAGGAAGTCGCAGATGACAACCAGAATCGAGCGGTTCACTTGTTATTCCCCCTTGGCCTGAAGCAGGTTGCGCCGCGCCGGATAGAGCAGGGCAAGACGCAGAACCACGCTGAAAATAATTCCGATCATCGTCGAAGAATACGCGATGATCTTGCTGCTTTGCGGGCAGAAATTAATCAGCAGAAACGCCGTGACCGAGCCGAACAGCCCCAGATAAAGCGGCAGATCGAAGAAGATGTCGGCGTTTTCCAGTTTTTTAAGTTTGGCCGCCGGAGAGCAGCTGTCCTTGAGAATCCCGTGCCGCACATACGCCGCGGCGAGAAAGGCGAGAATCTGAAGGAATGTGATGAATGCGCAGGAAAACATGGAAATTCTCCCGGAGAGCACGAGCATATCGCTCTGCTGTTGGGCTGCGGCGACCGCGGCGGCGGCGGACCCGACCTCCATGGACGCGGCGGGCTGCTGCGCAAAGATATTGCGGAAAAATTCGTTGTTGTCATAATAGTAGTTCAATACAAACACGGCGGCGGCGAAGGCAATGAGCGCCGGCAGAAAGACTTTGACGAAGGCGGCAGATTTCATCTTTGACCACTCCTGATTAAGAAAACGACCTTGACAATATGGCAAACATTCCATATAATAGCCTCCGTTTCCCAAAATTTCAAGAACTTTGACGGAAAGAAATGGGTTTTTCCTTGACGCGCCAACGCTTCTTAAAATTTCCACCCGGCGGGACTGTTCCATCCCCCCACGCGGAGGTTTTGCTTTTTCCGGCGGAGAAGAACCTTGTAAAAAACAGATTGAACGGTTATATTACCGGGCAAAAAGTTGAAAATCGCAGTTCGGAGCTTATCTTGAAACGACTGAAAGTATATTTTTTAGGCTCAGGAGCCATCGCAGTTCCGTCGCTGAGCGTTCTGCGAAACGCATGCGATTTCGTGGAGCTTTCCGGCGTCGGCAGCCAGCCCGACCGCCCCGCAGGACGCAAATGCGCCATCACCCCCACCCCGCTGGCGCAGGCGGCTGAAAAAATGGGGATTCTTTCCGATAAACCGCACAGCGTCAACGACCCCGATTTCATCGCCCGGCTCGCCGCAATGGATCTGGATTTCATCGTGCTCATCTCTTTCGGACAGCTGCTCAAAGCTCCGATCCTGCAATTGCCCCGTTTCGGCTGCATCAATGTGCACGCCTCGCTGCTGCCACGCTACCGGGGAGCGTCTCCGATCACCAGCGCGCTGCTCGCCCGCGATCCGGTCACCGGAGTGACTTTCATGCAAATGGCAAAAGGACTGGACAGCGGTCCGGTCTTTCGCACCATCGAACGCGAACTGCGCGGCGACGAATACGCGGACACCTTGGAAACCGCGCTGGGACTTCTCGCCGCGGAGCATCTGCCCGAAGTGCTTTCTCAAATCGCCTCCGGCACGCTCTGCGCCGTCCCGCAGGATGCGCAAAGAGCAACCGTATGCACCAAGGTGCACAAGGCGGACGGACGGATTCATTGGGAGGCAAGCGCCGCACAGATTGAGGCAATGACCCGGGCATACCGGCCTTGGCCGGGCGCCTTCTGCACGCTGGGGACGGCACGCAAGCAGATTGCGCTGACCATCCGCCGCGCGGCGGTCATCGCGGATCGTCCCGCCGACGCGAAGCCGGGCGACCGGCTGCCATCGGCGAATCCCGGCGAAATCCGAATTGCCTGCGGCGACGCGGTTCTGGCGCTTCTGGAAGTGGCCCCGGCAGGCAAAAAACCAATGCCGGTGAAAGATTTTCTCAACGGCTGGCCCAAGGAAGAGCGCGGCATGCTCCGGGTCATCGAAACGGAAGGGAACGAATGCACATGACAAGCAGGAATCTCAAAGATTACTCCACGGAGCGTTTGTTGATCAGCCCCTCTCTGCTGGCGGCGGATTTTGGTTCCTTGGATACGCAAGTTGATGATATTGCGCGCGCGGGAGCGGAGCTCTTGCATCTGGATGTGATGGACGGGCATCTGGTGCCGAATCTCTCCTTCGGGAGCGTGGTGATTTCGAATCTGCGCGCACGGCATATGAATCTGCTTTTCGATGCGCATTTGATGATCGAGGATCCGCTGAAATATGCGGAGGATTTTGCCAAGGCGGGGGCCGACCACATCACATTTCACTGGGAGTCCAACAACGATCCGCGCGAGGTAATCGCCAAGATCCGTTCGCTGGGTTGCACGGTTGGAATTTCTCTCAAGCCGGCGACTCCGGCGGAGAAACTCTTTGACCTGCTTGATCTAGTGGATCTGGTGCTGGTCATGACCGTCGAACCGGGGTTCGGCGGCCAGTCCTTTCTGGCCGATCAGGCCGTGAAATTGAGCGAATTTCGCAAGGAAATCAAACGGCGCAATCTGGCGGTGCATCTGGAAGTGGACGGTGGAATCGACGAAAAAACCGCGCCGGTGGTCAAACAGGCGGGCGCGAATATTCTGGTCGCCGGCAGCAGCGTATTCCGGAATAAACTCGGAATCGAACACGGAATCAAAGTGTTACGCTAAAAAATCCGCGGAAAAACAATGGCATTTGGTGGACAAACGACCAAAAGCGCGGTATATTATTAAAATTGATATCATTTTTTCAAAAACAAAGCAGTTCGGATTGGACATGAGATTATTGTACGAACCGCGTCCGGGCAAATCGGCGCGCGCAGTCATTTTCATCAGCGGCAGCGGCACCAACGCGGAAAAACTGCTGGAATCGGCCACGCGCAACTGGGATCCGGTTCTGATTGTCAGCGACCGGGCGGAATGCAACGCACAAGCCATTGCCGAACGATTTCATCTGCCTTTCGCACTCTGCGACATCCGCAAACTCTATCGGGATCACGGCCTCAAGTCGATCGCGCTCACCAGCGACAAGGCGTGGCAGTTGCGCGATCAATGGACGGATACGTTGCGGGAAATCATTGCGCCGTACCATGTGGACTTCGGCATTCTTGCCGGCTTCGTGCCGTTGAGCAATATCGTCGCGGATTTTCCCTGTCTGAACGTCCATCCGGGCGATTTGACCTGTGAAATCGACGGAGTTCGGATTCTGGCGGGACTGCACCACCTTCCGGTCAAGCGCGCTTTGCTGCTGAACGGGGACAAGGGGCTGCGCAGCAGCGTCATTCTGGCGCAGCCGTGCCGGGGCGCCAACGATGTGGACGGGGGATTGGTTCTGGGGATTTCGACGCCGGTCAAACCCGACTGGCTCGGCTTTCCGCCGGAGGAAGTTGTCGCGGGAATCGATTGGCGGTCGGTTCCCGGCAAATTGACCGGCGACTTGCTCAGCCAGGTGGCGGCCGCGTCGTTGGAGAAACTCAAATACGCGGGAGATCATGTGGTCTTTCCGGCCACCGTCGAACATTTCGCAGCCGGGGATTACGCACGGGAGTCGGACGATCTCTACTTCCGCACCCGCAATGGTTTCTCGAAGGTGCGCACCGTCGAATACGGCCCGCGCGGACTGGAACATCCGATGGAGGAAGAGGCATAATGACCGGAAGCACCTCTACGCAGACGGGAGCATTGTTGAAAGCATTTCTCCGACATCCGACCAAAGTCGGCGCGGTTTGTCCATCCTCTCCGGCGCTCTGCCGGGTCATCACGTCGGAGGCGAAGCTGGAGTCGGCGAAGGTGATTGTGGAGCTGGGGCCGGGAACGGGAGTGTTCACGGCGGAAATTCTAAAGAAGAAGCAAGCCGCCACGGACTTTCTGGCGTTTGAACTGGACACGCGGCTGTACGGACAGTTGTGCAGCAGGTTTGGCGCGCAATACTTCCGCAATCAGAGTGCGGAGGCGATCGGGGAGGCGTTGAGGGAAAATCATCTTAAACGGGCCGATGTGATCATCAGCGGGCTGCCTTGGGCGGTTTTCCCGGGCGCGTTGCAGGATTCGATTTTGACTGCGGTCTACGATAATCTGGCGGAGGAGGGGACATTCTGTACATTTGCCTATCTTCAGAGTGCTTTGCTTCCCAAAGCGCAGCGGTTTCGCCGAAGGCTGAACGAGTTGTTCGATGATGTGCAGGCCAGTCCGATTGTCTGGCGGAACTTCCCGCCTGCCTTTGTCTATCGATGCCGCAAAACGAATTGAGCAGAGGAATCCCCCATTCATGTACCAGTTTGAAGAAGATTTTCAGATGCATATTCTGACCGGGGTCTATGCGCTGTACGCGATTGACCGAAGCAGTCCGGCGGAGCTGGATCTGGGGTGCGGCGCAGGCTCTTACGCATTGTCGCGCGCGGAGAAGCACCCGGAGCGGATGATTCTGGCGGCGGACGTGATGATCGGCCGTCTGCGTAAAGTGGTCAAAAAACGCAATCGCCGCAACTTGGCGAATCTGGAAGTGTTGCGGGTGGAGGCGCGGACGCTGGTATCCCGGATGCTTCCCGACGGTGCGCTGGATGTGGTACACATTCTGTGTCCGGATCCGTGGCCGAAAGATCGACACCGGGGACACCGGCTAGTGACGGCGGATTTTCTCTCCCAGCTGCATCGAATTTTGAAGCCGGGAACGGGAATTTTTCATTTTTCCAGCGACGATGAACCGTATTTTGATTCGGTGCTTGAGCAGTTGGAGCGATCGGGAATTTTCGAATCGGCGCCGGAAATGCTGCCGGAGCTGACGGAAACGAAGAGTGATTTTGAAATGCGTTGGCTGGAAGAAGGCAAAACGGTACGGCATCTGGCAGTTCGTCCCTTGCCGCGTCCGGTTTCAATCGGGCATTGAGTAGAAAAATTTGCGGCGAGACGTTTGGCGAGTGTCGGCAAAAGACGGCGCTGACAAAAGTCCCCGCCAAAAAGCTTTTTTTGCAAAAAAAGATAAAAAAAGCGACGAGACGATTTGCAAAAATAGGACAGCGGTGTTAATTTCAGAGCAGTTGTTGTAGAATTGCGGCAGGAGTCACTGTCGCACGGGGAAGAATTGAACGAAAGAACGGGGCGGCGCGGGAGAATGTGCGGCGGCGTTCGAAGAGAAGTTTTTTCCCAGTCACTTGGAAGTCATGCAGATGATACCCAAGGATCGGGTTTGAATTTTTGGCTATTTTTTTGAAAACATGATAAAGGATACTTTGCGAGGGAGCGTTCAATGAAGATTGTCAACATTATTCTGAGCGTGGTTATTCTGCTTTTGGCGGCGGCCAGCGCGGTATTCAGCTTTTTTCTCTTTGAGAAGCGTGCGCAGATGCTCAGCGGATGGAACAAATTAGCAGTTGCAATTCAGGAGACATCCGCCGCGCTGGACAAAGACAGCAATACGCAAGTTTCCAAAAAACTGGACGCAGCCACCGTGCTGAACCACGAAAATTACGGACAGCTTGACGAGAATTTGAAGAATCTCAATGAGCAGGCCGCGCGCATGGTTCAGCAGCGCAACGAATTGGCGCAGGCGCTCCATGAGTTGGGCACAATCATTCAGATGCAGAATCTTGCGGCGCAGCCGAAGTTCACCGCGATGAGCGATTACGGCGCGGCCACGAAGGACGTTTTGGCGGCGGCGAAAGTGTTCCGGGATCGCCGGGACGATCTGATCCGCCGGATTTCCAGCTCCGCTTCCATTCTCGGAGTGCGCGTCAACCAGAACGATCTGGCCTCCGGCAATGCGGCGCCGGTTTTTCAGCAGATTGACAACCGCATCCGTTTCAAACTCAAGCAAATCTCCGTTTATCAGGACACGCTTCGTAATATCGGACGTGTGGTTCGGGTTTCCTCTCCGGATTTCAGCGACAACGGCTATATGGGCGCGGCCAACACGATTACGCAGGGTGTGAACAACCTCAACAACCGGATGATCCAGACGGAACGCAACTATCGCAACGAACTGGAGAAGGTCCGCAATCTTACCCGCCAGCTCTCCGACCGCGATGGGAAGATCCGCAATTTGAATACCACCGTCGGCAAGCAGAATCAGGATATCGGAAAACTTCGCACGATTCTCAAACTGCCGGAGGGACCGCTTCCGGAACTGTGGACCGACGGCTGCCCGGAGGCGCTTCGCGCGGTTCGCGGGAAAGTGCTTTACATCAACACCCGTTATGGATTCTATGTTCTTGACATCGGCAAGGAGACCGTGGTTGCACAGACCGTCGGCAACAGCAAGAACAAAGTTCGTGCCCTGCTCAAATCTGGAATGGAAGTCATGGTCGTGCGCAATATGGACACGCCGGAGGTCAAATACGTCAGTCGGCTCAAGCTCACGGATGTGACGGCGGGCAACTCTGTAGCAGAGGTTGTGGAAGGCGACAAGGAAAATCCGATTGAAGTCGGGGATTCCGTCTGCATTGCCCCTGCGGGGGGCGTCAAGAAGGCTCTGAAGAAATAATTCCGTACCGGAGGCATAACGTGTATTCATCCAAACTGGTTGCTGTGGTGGCATCGCTGACTGCGCTGGCTTTGGCTGCGGCGGTGGCATTTCAGGTGTTGGAAATAAAAGATTACAATCTCTTCGAAACGCTCCAAGCGCGTTTCGGAAAAGCAAAAAGTGTTGAGACTTCAGCTCCTGCCGCTGCGACAGCGACGGAAGCGGAGAAGCCCGCACCAGAGGCTCCGGCGAGCAAATGAAAATCGTAATTTTGAGCATTGCGCTCATGCTTTTCGTTAGCTTTGGCGTCCTTCTCGGCGGATGTTCCCCGCAGGAACGCTCCGGAGTCTCCCCGATTCCTCAGAATCGTCCGACGACATGGGAAAACCAGCAGATCGCTCGTTGACGGGTAGATCGGAAGGAGTAATCCGCAATGTCGCCGGTGCTAAAATGTATTTTGCTTCTGATCGCCTCCAATGTCTTCATGACATTTGCGTGGTATGGTCACTTGAAAAATTTATCGGGGAAACCGGTATTTTATGCCATTTTGATCAGTTGGGGAATTGCCTTTTTCGAGTACACGCTGCAAGTGCCCGCAAACCGGATCGGCCATGAAGCGCTAAGCCTGCCGAAGTTGAAAATCATGCAGGAAGTCATCACGCTGGGCGTATTTGTCCCGTTTTCGATCTATTTCATGCATGAACCCTTGCGCTGGAATTATCTCGGGGCGGCAGTCTGTCTTCTGGGTGCAGTTCTTTTCATCTTCAAGGGGTGAGATCAATGAAAGTTCTGGTGGTCAAGACCAGCAGTCTCGGAGATGTGATCCACGCACTGCAGGCCGTCGAAATTCTTGCGGAACATCTTCCCGATGCGAAGTTTGACTTTTTGGTGTCTCCGGCATTTGCGGATGTGGCGAAGAGAACCCCGAACCTCGGCAAACTGATTCTTTTTGACCGCAAAAAATTCGGCGCTCCGTTGACGATGCTGCCTTATTCGATCGGATTGATCCGTCAGCTGCGAAAAGAGCACTACGATCTGGCTATCGATTATCAGGGATTGATGAAGAGCGCGATCTTTGCCGGATTTTCCGGGGCGAAAATTGTCGCGGGATTTGCCCAGCCACGGGAATTTCCGGCCAAATTTTTCTATACAAAAAAAATTCCGGTTGACAATGCAGCGCACGCGCTTCGCCGCAACCTTGAGCTCACCGCAGCATTGACCGGCGTACCGGATTACCGGATTCTACCATTCCCGCCTTCGCCGGAAGCCCGAAACAAGGCGCTCGCCCTGTTGGAGAAAAATGGGATCGAGCACCCCCATTCGGAGAAAATTGTCGTTCTCGTCCCCGGCGCACGCTGGAAAAGCAAAGCATTTCCGCCAAAACTTTTTGCCGCCAGTGCAAAGATCCTCAATGAACAGCGGCCGGGATGTCGTTTTTTGTTGACCGGAGGGCCCGCGGAGGCGCAAGCGGCCAGGGAGGTTTTGGCGGAAGCGCCGGATCTAAAGATTGTCAACCTCGTCGGTCAGACGGACATCGACACCCTGATCGAAGTGTTGCGTCTTGCTTCGGTTGTGCTCTGCAACGACTCGGGGCCGATGCACATTGCCGCCGCGGACGGAACGCCGGTGGCGGCATTCATCGGGCCGACCCGTGCGGAACGAACCGGACCGATGCCGCTGCACCCGGAAATGGCGGAGGTTCTCAGCGCGCATGGCGAGTGTTCCGGCTGCCTCAAACGGGAATGCCCGATCTCTCAACCTCCCCCGTGTCATGCGATTACACCGGCAATCGCAGCGACCGTGCTGGGAGAGTTGCTGGATCGCAATTCCGCCGTACATCCGGTTCAACGCGACTGATTCGACAGCGTGGACAGCCGGGGAACTCCCGAACAGCCAGCGGTTCAAACCTTTTCCAAGGAAATGGAAGACGCGATGCGAGTTTTGGCGAGTGGCGTCTTCTCTCAAGAAACTTTCCTGTTTTCCAGACGATCCGCTTGAAAAATCCGCCGCAGGCTTTATTGTATCAACGGAGTACAAACAATTCGCGAGGAGCAATAAGCGTGAGAATTATTTCTGCGGCAATGGTGGTCTGTGCGCTTCTTTCCGGGTGCATGAGCTTTGAATACAAAGGCGAAACCTTCCCGGAGACAGAGAGTGCCAAGCTCTATCTCTCCCAAGCCAAGGCGCCTGCCGGGTATACCGTGATCGGACGGGCCGTCGTCTCCGGTTCCTACGGGGATATCACCCGGGAACGAATGCTCAAGAAACTACAGTCCGAGGCGCAATTGCGCGGAGCCGAGGCGGTCATCGTCACCGGAACACAGGTGATTCCGGACGGGAAAGTCGTATCCGTAGACCCCGAGTCCAATACCCTCGCCGCAGTCAGCGCCGACACCACCTACTCTTGGAACAGCATGGTCAGCGATTTTGACGGCGGTTATGGCGAAATCGGCAAAAAACAGGTCGGACAGGGCAAAGTTCCGCGCTATCTGCGTGTGATCCGGGCCGAATTCGTCCGTTACGGCGCAGCCCCCGCAAACAGCGAAGTTCCGAATTCCAAACAGATTCCACCGAAAAAATAATGTGTAGAGATCACATTGCGTGATTTTGCGTCTTCACATATTTTACAAATATTCAAATTTTAATATTTGTTTTTGCCTTAACAAGCATTATATTATAACAAATAACAGCATTACGCCCAAAGAGGAGCGACCGATATGGCGATTGTCTATGCTTTGATTTGTCTGCTGCTGACGGCAGTCAACGACATTGTTTTCAAATTTTATGCCCGGAAGCCGAGGCCGCGCGGTTTGTTCATCATGCTGATCGGCATCATCTGGATTCTGGCGCTGTTGTATTTTCCGCCTGCGGCGGGATGGAACATGCGTCAGACGCTCCTCTGGGGAGGAATTTCCGGGATCTTCTCCGTGGGAGCAAACATTCTGCTGATTGAAGCGATGGGCAAAGAGTCTGCAGGCATGTGCTCGACGATCTACCGGCTCAATCTGGTGCTGGTCGTACCCGGCGCGGCAGTGCTGCTGCACGAACACCTCGCGCTTCTTCAATATCTCGGAGTACTGTTGGCAATCTTTGCAATCAGCGCATTCATGCCTCGCGGCAAAACAGCGCAAACACACGGCGCATCGTCAAATTCTTTTCTGGCACGGACGGGGGTCTGGATGGTTCTCGCAGCCGCAATCATGCGCGCAGGAATGGGATTGAGTTACCGCTATGGATTCCTTCATGGCGCGGATCGCAACGCGGTCGTGCAGATCAACGCACTTTTCTGGATCTTCGGTGGAGCAATCTATACGCTCTTGAGAGAACCGGAAACCTTGCGCTGCTGGAACCGGAAATTACTGGGCTACGGCGCGATTTCGGGGCTTCTGGTCGCGGGGATTGTGTTCTTCATGGCCGCCTCGCTTCAGCTGGGAAACGCGGCGGTGGTCCTGCCGCTGCAGCAAATGAGTTTTCTACTCACCTTCGCATTGAGCGTATGGTTGCTCAAGGAAAAGATCACCGTATGGAGCATCGCGGCCCTGACTTCGGGCGTCGGAGCAATTCTTCTGCTCGCACTTTGAATCCTTCCGGGGTTGCTTTTTCCCCGTTCCGTGCTATTTTTTGAGATTGAGAAAATAACTCAGGAAGGAACAACCTTACATGTCGATTTATCCGGATGCGCTTCATGATGATCGGGTGCGGGCATATCTCTTCGCCAAACGTGTTCTGTGGTCGGAAAACGCCACCAATCCGCAGTGGCCGGTTCAGAGTCGGGAAATCCAGCCGCAGGTGACTGCGCACAGGCCTTATCTGGTGCTGCGCGAAGGCGGCGGCATTCTGCTTGATTTCGGCACGGAACTTCACGGCGGCATCCGGCTGATCGGTCTGCAGCGCTGCCGGGTGCGCATCCGCTTCGGAGAGTCGGCGAGCGAGGCGATGAATACCCCCAATCAGGATCATGCAATCCACGATACGCAGCTGGATCTGCCGGTCATGGGGATGCTGGAATACGGCAACACGGCATTCCGCTTCGTTCGCGTCGATGTCATCTCGGCAAGCGAGCCGGTCACGTTCCTGAATCTCTGCGCGGTCGCACTCTATCGCGATCAGAAAGCGGTCGGAGCGTTTCATTCCTCCGACGAACGGCTCGACCGGATCTGGGAAACCGCCGTCTACACCGTCCGGCTCAACATGCAGGACTATATCTATGACGGCGTCAAACGCGACCGTCTGGTCTGGATGGGCGACCTCAATCCCGAGGTGCGGGCGATTCAGGCGGTCTTCGACGACGTGTCACTGGTGGCAAAATCCCTCGATTTCATGACTTCGCACAGCGATCAGCCGGAGAATATGAACGAGATCCGCACCTATTCCTTCTGGTGGGTTCTGACGTTGGCGGATTATTATTGGCACACCGGCGATCTGACCTATCTGACTTGCCAGAAAGAGATGCTTGCCAAGCTCCTGCCGATCTTTGCCGCATACGTCGATGAAGCCGGTTCCGAACAGGTTCCTCCGATGCGTTTTCTGGACTGGCCCAATTATGACAATGCGCCGGCGATGCACGCCGGATTGCAGGGGCTGCTTTATTGGACGCTGCGCCGGGGCAAGGAGCTTTGCCGGATCCTCGATGTCACGCTTCCGGCGGAAATCGACGCGGCGCTACAGCGCATGGTCCGCCACATTCCCGATTGCCACAACAGCAAGGCGGCGGCAGCAATCCAGACGCTGAGCGGTCTGGCCGATCGAACGGATGTGATTCTGCGCGATCCGCTACACGGGATCAGCACCTTCTACGGATTTTACATGCTGCTGGCGCAGCCGACGCGTCCCGCGTTGGAGGTGATTCGCCGCTACTGGGGTGCGATGCTCGACTATGGCGCGACCACCTTCTGGGAGGATTTTGATTTGGATTGGATTGCCGACACCACGCCGATCTCCGAGCTGCCGCAACCGGGCAAGAAAGATCTGCACGCGGATTTCGGCAACTATTGTTACAAGGGGTTGCGTCACAGCCTCTGTCACGGATGGGCTGCCGGACCGGCCCCCTTTCTGAGCGAACGCGTTCTGGGAATCCGTTTTCTGGAACCGGGCGGAAGCAAGATTCTGGTTGCGCCGGAGCTGGGCGGTCTGGATTTTGCGCACGGTGCTTATCCGACAAAATTCGGCCCCGTGACGATTCATGCGGATGCGTCAGGCAAGCTGGAGGTTGACGCCCCCTCGCAAGTGCGAGTGGAAACGAAACCCGTTCTCGCCTGAAGATGACAATGCCGTCTGAATAGAAGAAAACAACATCAGCACAAAAAAGGCGCTCGCAACGAGCGCCTTTTTTTTATGATTCCGAACTTCCCGCAAAATGCGCAGAGAAAATTCGTTTCCCAATCCAAAAGAGAACTCAATAGTTCTCCGCCTCGATCTCGAAATAAGCCTGCGGATGTTTGCACACCGGGCAAACCGCGGGGGCCTCTTTGCCGATGAAAACATGTCCGCAATTGCGGCACTCCCAGCGGTTTTCCCCGACCTTCTTCCAAACTTCCTGCTTTTCAATGTTCGCGGCGAGTTTGCGATAACGCTCCTCGTGGCGCTTCTCGATCTTCGCAACCGCGGCAAGCTGGTCGGCAAGTTCAACAAACCCTTCGCTGCGGGCGACTTCCGAAAATTCCTTGTACATCTGCGTCCACTCCTCATGCTCGCCAGCGGCGGCGGCAAGGAGGTTTTCCGGGGTCGAGTTGATGCCGCCAAGCGCCTTGAACCAGAGTTTGGCATGCTCCTTCTCGTTGTTGGCGGTCTGTTCGAAAATTGCGGCGATCTGTTCATAGCCGTCCTTGCGGGCCTTGCTCGCAAAATAGGTGTACTTGTTGCGCGCCTGGGATTCCCCCGCAAACGCATAAGCCAGATTTGCCGCCGTTTTAGATCCTTTGAGTTCCATTTCCCGTTTCCTTTCGCCAAAACTTCTTTTCGAAAAAACGAATCTGCATGATTGCAGTTCGCACAAGCGCAAACCAGCGCTTCCTTATCCTCTTTCAGCAATCCTTGTCATAGCGGACAATCTCGCCCGGAAGCGTCGAAACACCACTGCCAATCTTGCGCCCCGGATAAATCGAAGTATGGATTCCGGTATGCACATCATCGCCCAGAATCGCGCCGAATTTCCGGCGGCCGGTGTCAATGAGCACACCATCGGACATGGACCGGTGGTTGGCTCCGTCATGCCGGAAGTTGGAAATGATCGTGCCCGCTCCGAAATTCACGCGACTGCCGATCACCGAATCCCCCGCATAACTCAGATGCCCGATGGCGACCTTGGTCATCAGCAACGAACACTTGACCTCGACCGCTTGGCCGATGTGACAGTTGTCCCCCATGGAAACCGGCCCGCGTAGATAGCAATTCGGCCCGATTTTGCAGTTGCGCCCGAAGAAAACTTTGCCCTCGATATAAACGCCGGGAAGAATAATCGTACCCGCTCCAACATGCACCTCGCCGTCAATCGTGACGCCGGGACGAATAACCCCTTCCCCGCGCAAAATGGTCAGCCCCGCAAAAATCTTCTCCATCAAATTGAGCAGCTGCCACGGATAAATCACTTCCAAAGACTCTTCGTCGCAGGGAATCTGCACCGCGCCGTCATTGCGTGTCAGCAGAATTTTTCCGCTTGCGGATACCACCTGGCAGGAGGCCTGGGAACTTACCGCCTCCAGAAGCGCCTTCGACGGGAAAAAATTCCCCCGCACTTCGAGCTTCTCTGCGGAAAACTGCTTCAAACGATCCTTCAGGTGCTCCCGATAGGGACGCCCCGCGATCTCCACCTCGGCCACCGCGCAATGCAGCGGCGCAAGCTTAACCGACTCTTCCGGTAAAAAAAACAGCGCCATTTCAGCACAGCTCCTGTTCCACGGCTTCCGCCAGTTTGTCCGACCAGCGCCGAACCTCGTCGGCACTCTCCGACTCCAGCAGAAGACGAATCTTATTTTCCGTCCCGGAGTACCGCACAATCACCCGCCCGGACGCCCCCAGCGCCGCGGTACACTCGGCAACCACTTTCCCAACCAGCTCCAATTCCCCGATCGGCCGCTTTTCACGAACGCGGATCGAACGGATCTCCTGCGGAAAAACCGTCATAAAACTCGCCAGCGCAGCCAAATCGCAATTGCGTTTGCGCATCAATTTGAGCACATGGAGCGCGGTGATGATTCCGTCTCCGGTGGTCGCATAATCCATAAAGATCACATGCCCGGACTGTTCGCCGCCGAGATTGAAATTCTGTTCTCTCATGCGCTCAATGACATAACGGTCGCCGACATCGGTGACCTCCACATGGATTCCCGCCTTCTGCATCGCCCGGTGCAGTCCCAGATTGCTCATGGAGGTCACCACCAGCGTGTTGTTGGCCAGACGTCCGCGCGACGCGTAATCCAGCGCGGTCATCCCCAGAATCCGGTCGCCATTGACCTCGACGCCCGCTCGGTCACAGAAAATCACACGATCGGCGTCTCCATCCAACGCAATTCCCACATCCGCATGGTGCTCCACCACCAGACGGGCAACCGCCTCGGGGTGGGTCGCCCCGCAATCATGGTTGATATTCAATCCATCCGGCTTGACCGCATATTCGATCACTTCCGCCCCAAGCTCCCGGAAAATCGTCGGCGCAATCGCATACGCCGCCCCATTGGCGCAATCCAGCACGATTTTCAGCCCCTTGAGCGACACACTGCCGATGGAACTCTTGGCAAACTCAATGTAACGCCCCTTCGCATCGTCAATCCGGTACGCCTTGCCGATGGAACCGTGGGCAATATGCTCGTTCTCAAGCGTCCCGGAGAAAATCGCCTCCTCAATCCGCGCTTCCACTTCATCGGGCAATTTGAAGCCGTCCGCACCGAACACCTTGATCCCGTTGTCCTCCGACGGATTGTGGCTGGCGGTAATCATCACGCCGCAATCGGCCACCATACTCCGGGTCAGGTGCGCCACCGCCGGAGTCGGCATGGGCCCCACGGCAAGCACATCCATTCCCATCGACAGAAATCCGCTGGTCAACGCGGTTTCCAGCATATACCCGGAGAGCCGGGTGTCCTTGCCGAGCACCACGCGCCGGCTGCCGCCGTCACCGAGCACCTTGGCGACGGCCTTACCGACCAGAAGCGCCGTCTCCGGCGTAATCGGATACACATTGGCCTTGCCGCGGATTCCGTCGGTACCGAATAATTTTCTCATTGTCTATTCCCCTTCCCCGCCCACATAAGGGTTGTTCTTCTTTTCAGATCCGATGGTCGAAGCCGGACCGTGTCCGGGCAGCACCGCCGTCGCGTCGGGCAGCAGGAAAAGCCACTCGCGAATGGAGGAACTGAGCTGCTCGAAACTGCCGCCGGGCAAATCGGTGCGCCCGACAGAACCGGAAAAAAGTGTGTCCCCCGAAAAAAGCGTCTGGAGGGCTCCAAAATAATAACAAACTCCCCCCTGCGAATGGCCCGGCGTATGGATCACCTGAAAATCCTCCGTGTCCACTGGACGCTCGGTTGCAGGCAGATTGCCCGGGTGTGCGATGAGATCCCCGATCCGATTGGCCGGGGAATCATACATCGCCCGATCCCCCGCGTCCAAAAGCACCTTCGTCACGCCGAGCTTCTCCGCCACCACCGGCAACGCTCCGATGTGATCGGCGTGCGCATGCGTGAGCAAAATCACCACCGACGACCGCGAAAGATAATTCCCCGCCTCCCGGACAATCCGCTCCGGTTCGCTTCCCGGATCGATCACATACAACACCCCGCCGGAAACAGTCTGCACCAGATAACAGTTGTTTTCCAGCGGACCAACGACAAGTTTCTGAATCGGTGACATCAGGCGGTCTCCACGGTTTCCTTGTGATATTTTCCAGCCATTTTCCGCAGCGCGGCAAGCTGTTTGAACGACAAATTGCGCCCCTCTTTATGCTGACGCAGCAGCGATTCATAGAACGCTTTGTCGTCATACGTGAAGCGCCCTTTCTTGACCGGTTCGGCCCAGACGGTCACATGACTCATCTGCTCAAAGAGCCGGGCAATTTCGGCGGTGACTTCGGGCGTCGGAGCATTCTCCGCGGCCGTGGCACCCCCGGCTTCTCCTCCCGGCACGCTGCTCCCAAGCTGATATTTCGCCGCCATCCGGTTCAGCGCGGCCAGCTGTTTCTCCGAAAGAGGTTTCCCGGAAACCGCCTGCTCGCGCAAAGAATCAAAAAACTTCTTGTCGTCATACGTGCGGTTTCCCCGCTTGACCGGCTCCGCCCAGGTGACGGAGGCAAACGCCGCGAATAATTTTTCCAGCGCTTCTCCGGGACCGGCCTTGCGCGCTTCGTCCCGACTGCGGTAACGCTCCTCGGCGGCGGCGATTCCGGCCTCGACCTCGGCGGGCAGTTCGGCGTGAATCTGCGCGCGGTACTTGCCGCAAATGGAGATCAGCGCATCGAACTGACGCAATGACAATTTTCCGTCCTTCTCGTACTGCCGCTGGATCGAACGGTAAAATTTTCCATCGTCGAAAACTCTTCCGCCGCCCTTCTCCGCCGTTTGGAACTGGACATCGGCCAATGCCTGAATCAATTTTCCGGCCAGCGCGGCATCACAGGAATTGCCGTCCTTGACCGCTTCGACGGAGCCTTTGAAGCGCTCGTAAAAGTTCCCCACCATGCCAGTCCATTCGACGGAGCCATTCTCCACGTCGTCCAGCTGCTGCTCCATCCCGGCGGTAAAACTCACATTGAAGATGTCCGGCAAGTGCGACACCAGAAAATCCGTCACTTTGAAGCCCAGCTCCGTCGGCACCAGTTTTGCCTTGTCGCGCGTGACATAATTGCGCTGCTGAATGGTTTTGATGATCGTCGCGTAGGTGGACGGCCGGCCGATTCCATTCTCCTCCAACTCCTTGATGAGCGTCGCTTCCGTGTAATGGCTGGGCGGCTCGGTGAATTTCTGATCCTTATGCGCTTCGCCGATGGCGAGCTTCTGTCCGGTGCGAAGCGAACGGAAAATCTCCTCGATTTGCTGCGCGGCCGGATCGGAGTCTTCCTTCTCGTCCCGGAACACTTTTGAAAATCCCGGGAAACGCACCACCGAGCTGGCGGCGCGAAAATCATAAGCCTTGCCATCGGAACCCGCCACCAGCACGTCCAGCGTCATCTGCTCGGAAATCTGAGGCGTCATCTGGCTGGCGACAAAACGCTTCCAGATAAGCGTATACAATTTCAACTGCATCGGGTCCAGACTCCCGGCAAGCATCTCCGGCGTCCGATTGACGTCGGTCGGGCGAATCGCCTCGTGCGCTTCCTGCGCAGCGGCCTTGTTCTTGAAATAATTCGGCTTGTCCGGCACATAGTCCCCGCCGTAATTCGCCAAAATGAAGTCGTGCGCCATCGCCTGCGCCTCCTTCGAGAGCGTCACCGAGTCGGTTCTCATGTACGTAATCAGACCGACCGAACCTCCCGACTGCCCCGCCAGCGCAATTCCTTCATAAAGCTGCTGCGCGCAACGCATGGTCGTGGTCGTCTGAAAATGCAGCATGGTATTGGCGGCCTGCTGCAGCGTACTGGTGGTAAACGGCGGCGGCGCAAACCGTTTGCGCGGCGCGCTTTCGATCGACTCCACACGCGGCACGCTTCCGGCCAGCACCGCGTCAAGCAAAGCAGCGGCGGCAGCGGCGTTGCCAACCTGAAATTTCTTGCCGTCCACCTTGAAGAGCGTGACTTTGAATTGGCGTTTGTGCTCGTCCTCCAACAGCAAAGAGAACACCCAGTATTCTTCGGGTTTGAAATCCAGAATGGCGCGTTCCCGTTCAACGATCAGACGCAGCGCCACCGATTGTACGCGACCGGCGCTGATGCCCTTTTCGACCTGCGCCCAGAGCAGCGGACTGACCATATAGCCGACGATCCGGTCCAACACCCGGCGCGCCTGCTGCGCATCGACCCGGGCGAGGTCGATTTTGCCCGGCTCCTGCAGCGCCCGCTCAATGGCCGAACGGGTGATTTCGTGAAAAGCGACCCGGTGAAAGGGGCGCTTGTCCTTCTTGCTTTTGAGCACGCTCTCCAGATGCCATGCGATCGCCTCTCCTTCCCGGTCCGGGTCGGGCGCCAGATAAATTTCGTCCGCGTCGGCGCAGGCGGATTTCAGTTGCTTGATGATCCCGGAGCTGCGGGGCGTACTGACATATTCCGGGGTGAAATTATGCTCGATGTCAACGCCGAAGGAGTGTTCCGGCAAATCGCGGACGTGCCCCATCGAGGCCATGACCTTATAATCCTTGGGAAGCATTCTGCCGATCGTTCCCGCCTTGGTCGGGGACTCGACAATGAGCAGTCTTTTCATGAAACTTCTTTCGTTGTGATTGGCTGTAGCAACAAACTTTCGCTGTAATATAACCGCTGCCTGCCTGTTTTGCAAATCCCACTCTTCGACAACTCGCCTTCCCCGGACAAAAAATACAGCGCATTTTCAAAAAAAAACCGGAGAAAGGACGAATCCCTCCCTCCGGTCGTTTTTTCTTTCCGGAGAACTATTTCACCGGTTCGATCTTGTCAAACCCCGTAAACGGACGCAGCACTTCCGGCACGATCACCGAGCCGTCTTTCTGCTGGTAGTTCTCCAAAATCGCGATCGCCGCGCGGTCGGTCATTGCCGTGGCACTGATCGTATGCACAAAATCGCGCTTTCCGTCGACATCCTTGTAACGGATATTCAGCCGACGGCTCTGGAAACCGGTCAGATTGGTATTGCTGGTCACTTCGCGATAGCCGCCGAAGCTGGGGAAATACGCTTCGATGTCGTACTTCTTGTACCCCGGTGCTCCGAGATCGCCCACGCAAACATTGACCACATGATACGGCAGCCCCAGCTGCTGGAGCAAATACTCCTCGTTGGCCAGCGCAAATTCATGGTATTTGACCGAATCCTCGGGGCGGCAGAAGATGATCTGCTCAACCTTATGGAACTGATGCACCCGGAAAATCCCCCGCGATGCCTTGCCGTAGCTGCCCGATTCCGTCCGGAAGCAGGGCGTGAACGCCGTGTAGCACAACGGCAGCTTCGCCCCGTCGAGCACATCGTCGGCATGATATCCCACCAGCGTCTGCTCAGAGGTGCCGATCAGCGAGAGATCCTCCCCCTCAATCCGGTAGGTCTGATCCGCGAAGAAGGGCAAATACCCCGTTCCGAACAGCGTATGCTCCTTGGCCGCGCAAGGCGTCATGAAAAGCGTGAAACCGCGCTTGACCAGCTCCTTCTGCGTCCAGAAGTACAGCGCCTGACAAAGCTCCGCGCCCTTCCCTTTCCAATAATAGAACCCCGACTGGGCAACCTTCGCGCCGCGCGCGGTGTCGATGATGTCCAGCATCTCTCCGAGCTCCTGATGGTCGCGCACCGGAAAATCAAACGTCCGGATCGTGCCGACCTTGCGCAGCTCCAGATTGTCCGCATCGTCCTTGCCGTCCGGGACGTCCGGGGCGAGCAGGTTCGGCAGAAAACTCATCATCTTGAAGAATTTATCGTTCAACGCATTCAGAGAGGACTCCTTCTCGGACATGACCTCCTTGAGCTGCTTGACCTGAGAACGCGCCTCGGGGCTGCTCTGGCACTCTTTGCTGAGCCGGTTACGCTCGGCACGCATGGCTTCAACCTCCTGCGAAATGCCGCGGATCTTCGTATCCAGCTGCATAAGCGCGTCAATATCCACCGGGCAGCCGCGCCGCTTGGCCGTCTCCCGAACCAGATCAATATTCTCACGAATCACTTTGATGTCGATCATTGGATTATTCTCCTCACTCTTCGGAATTTTCCGAATCGGTTCAATGCTTAAAACTGCGGCAGCGGGAACGTGTTGGCAAACGCCTTAACCTCTTCCCCGAGCGCCCGGAGTTTGGCTTCGTCGTCGCGAAGTTCGACGCCTTTTTCGATGAATTCAGCAATGCGAACCATCTCCGGCTCCTTCATGCCGCGGGTGGTCACCGCCGGAGTGCCGATGCGAATGCCGCTGGTCACAAAAGGTTTCTCGGGATCAAAAGGAATCATATTCTTGTTGACGGTGATCCGGGCCAGATCCAGCGCGTTGGCCACGGCCTTTCCGGTACAGTGCTTGGGCCGCAGATCCACGAGCATCACATGGTTGTCGGTGCCGCCGGAGACAATGCGGAAGCCGCGCCGGGCAAGTTCGCCGGCAAGACACGCCGCATTGAGCCGCACCTGATGCTGATAGCTCTTGAACGCCGGGGTCATCGCCTCTCCGAAACAAACCGCCTTGGCCGCGATCACATGCTCAAGCGGGCCGCCCTGAATGCCGGGGAACACTTTGGAGTTGATTGCTTTGAGGTATTTTTCCCGGCAGAGGATCAATCCGCCGCGCGGTCCGCGCAGGGTTTTGTGCGTGGTGGAGCTGACCACATCGCAATAAGGCACCGGGTTCGGATGCTCGCCGGCGGCGACCAGTCCGGCGATATGCGCCATATCGACGAAGAGATAGGCGCCGACCTTGTCGGCAATTTCGCGCAGCCGGGGGAAGTCAATAATACGGGCGTATGCGCTGGCGCCGGCGAGAATCATCTTCGGGCGGTTTTCCAGTGCCAGACGCTCGATCTCGTCGTAATCAATCCGCTCGGTCTCGCGGTTGACGCCGTAAGGAACAATGTGATAAAGCGCGCCGGAGAAATTCATCGGATGTCCGTGCGTCAGATGCCCGCCGTGGTCAAGGCTCATGGCGAGCACGGTGTCGCCGGGATTGATCAACGCCATATAGACGGCCATATTGGCCTGACTTCCGGCGTGGGGCTGCACGTTGGCGGCCTCGGCGCCGAAAAGCTTGCAAACCCGCTCGATGGCGATTTTCTCGATCTCGTCGATAAATTCGCAGCCGTTGTAATAACGCTTGCCGGGATAGCCTTCGGCATACTTGTTGGTCAGCACCGATCCCTGCGCGGCGCGCACGGCGCAGCTGGTGAAGTTCTCGGAGGCGATCAGTTCGATTCCGTCGTTCTGGCGGGCGGCCTCTTTGTCGATGAACGCGGCGACTTCAGGATCGCGGCGGCGAATGGCGGCGATATCGTCGTAAGTGCTGGTTTCGATTTTCTCGAGACGGCGGGTGTGCCGGGCTTCTTTGCTGTAAGGCGTGGAGAGCCAGCGATTGGCGATGGCAAGCATGTCGCCATGCGAAAGCGCCTTGCCGCCGAGGACGAGCACGTTGCTGCAATTATGCTCCCGGCTGATTGCGGCGGAGTCGGCGTTGCCGACGAGCGCGGCGCGCACGCCGTGAAACCGGTTGGCGTCGATCGACATGCCGATGCCGGAAGTGCAGATCAGAATGCCTGCGTCGGCCGCGCCGAGTGCGACCATCCGGGCCACGGGGGTGGCAAAATCCGGATAGTCATCCTCGCGGTTCAGCTGAAACGGACCGCAATCAATCATGGCAAATTTGCCGGAAAGGGCGGTCAGAAGTGCATTTTTCGCCTCGAATCCGCCGTGGTCGCTGCCGATGGCAATGCGGATACGGTTGTTCTGTCCATCGAGAAAATCTCTCACGCTACTCATTTGTCCGGGTTCTCCTCATGGTTTTTGTATGGTACAAAAGAAGTGATCCAATGCTTTTTTCATTTCGGAAAAACATCTGCGGTAAGCGTCATAGTCGCCGCCGAAGGGATCGTCGATCCCGTTACCGGAGGCGAAGTCTCCGAGCATGCACACCTTGCCGCGGACGGGGAAACGGCGCAGCACATTGGCGTGGCCATCGGTCATCCCGACGACATAATCGGCGTCCGAGATTCTTTCCGGTGTGAGGCTGGAGGAACAAAAGCCGGAGGAGTCGATCCCCTGCGCACGCAGAATTTCCGCGGCGTGTTCGCTGATGACGTTGCCCTCGCAGGTGGCCAGTCCGCAGGAACCGACCTGAATATCGTCGCGTCCGGCCTTGCGGCACAGCGACGCAAAATAAAGTTCCGCCATCGGACTGCGGCAGGTGTTGCCGGTACAAACAAAAATCACCTTCATGGCGCAACATTCTCCCTTATCGTGCAAGAGTAAACCTCATTTCCAGCCGCCCCCTTTCCTCCGGCGGCGTGTAGAACACGGGCAAATCCGAAGTCAAAGCGATGCGGGTTCGGTAATATAGCATTTCTTTGGGGAAAAAACAGTCCCTCAATCCGGAAAACTCCGGAAAAATCCTCCATTGCAGACCGTTTCCAAGCCGCCGGAGGACGCGGCTCGACTTTTGGCGGGCACCGTCATCTAAAGATTTCGTGAAAAAAGAACCTTTAAGGCTTTGAAAAAAACAAAAAAAACGTTACCTTATCTTATGATAATATTTTTTCACAAAAAACCGTTGATTCAGCAAAGAGGAGCCCGCTCATGAAATTCTCGGTGAACAAAGATTCGCTGCTCAAGTCTCTGCAGAAGGTCTGCAGCATCATCGGCACACGTCCGCTGCTTCCGGTGCTCGGCAACGTCCTTTTCGACGCCCGCGCCGGGAAATTGACGCTCTGCGCCACCGATTTGGAGGTGCGTATTTCGACCGCCATCGAAGCCGAGGTCGAAGTGGAAGGCTCCACCACGGTTCCGGCGCGCAAGCTGCTGGCGCTGGTCAGCCGTTTCGTCGCGGACAAGGTGACGTTCGACGTGGACGAAAATTTCCATGCGAAGATCCGCTGCGGCACCGGTAAATTCAATCTGCTGGGACTCTCTTCGGCGGACTTTCCCGCCGGCATCGAATTCGCCTCCAACAAAGAAATCAAAATCGCGCAGGAAGATTTCAAAACCATGCTCGGCGCGATCTCCTACGCGGTCAGCATCGACAGCAGCAAAATCGTGCTCACCGGCGTGCTGCTGACCACCAGCGCGAGCAGCATGACTCTGGTGGCCACCGACGGCAAACGCCTCGCGCTTCAGGAAAAATCCCCGGAAAGCATCACCGGAAGCGACGGCGAGTGCATCATTCCGCTCAAATCGGTGACGGAAGTCAAGCGTCTTCTGGAAGGCGACAGCAAGTTGATCATCCGCATCGGAGACAAATTCTGCTCGTTCGAAACCGAGAACTTCAATTTAACCAGCAAACTCATCGAGGGTAATTATCCGAATTACCGGCAGGTGATTCCCACGTCTTTCCAGCGCGTTGTGGAAATTCCGGCGTCGCTGCTGCTGGCCAAGATCGAAATGGTTTCGCAGGTCTTGAGCAACTCCACGGCATATATTATCCTCTCCTTCTCGGAGAACAAGCTCTCCTTGCAGGCATCCTCCAGTGAAGTGGGCGAAGGCGAAGACGAGTTGGAAGTAAGCTACGCCTTCGATCCGATGGAAGTGTCGTTCAACCCGGTGTATCTGGCCGACCCCCTGAAGGTATGCACGGCCGACACGATCCGGCTGAAACTCAACGACTCCTTCAATCCGGTGGCCATGGAGTGCAGCGAGGGATTCCTCTACGTGATTATGCCGATCCGCAAGACGCAGGCCTGAGGGCCGTCGCTTTCGGCCCGGCCCCGAAAAGATGCTGCGGAAACTCACGCTTCGGAATTGGCGCAACCACCGGGATTTCACCGGAGAGTTTGACGCGGACACCGTGGTCTTCTGCGGTCCCAACGGCGCAGGCAAGACAAATCTGCTCGAAGCAATTCATTTTTTAAGCGTTTTGCGCTCGTTTCGCACCCCGCGGCTGGAAGAACTTCGCGGTGACGCAGGCGGCTCCTTCTTCGTTGGAGGGCTTCTTGAGGAACGCAACAGCCAAACGACGCTCTCTGTGGAGATTTCCGGCAGCACCCGCAAGCTCTTCATCAACCAGGAAGCGGTACGGCGAGCCAGCGATTTCATTCATGAATTTCAGACTGTCGTCTTCGCGCCGGAAGACCGCGCGATTGTGACGGGGGCATCCGGTGCCCGGCGACGTTTTTTTGATATTTTCTGCTCCCACGCCAGCGGGGAATATCTTGCCGCGCTGCAAAGATACCATGCGGCAAATTTACAGCGCAACGCGGTTCTGAAACGCGGCGCGACTCCGGCAACCCGCGCAATGGCAAGAGCGTTTTCGGCGGTCTTGGCCGAATGTGCACCGGTCATCGAACGCCATCGCGCCGCCGCCGCAGAGCTTCTGTCCAGAGAAACCGCAAAAATCGCGCAGGAGGCCGGACTCAAGGAGTTTGGAATCGAATACCGCTACGACTACCCGTTGGAGCCGGAGGAGTTTCAAGCCCGGTTGGCAAAAGAACAGAACCGGGACTTCCAGCGCGGATTCGGCGGAACCGGTCCGCATCTGGACGAATTTCATTTTCACTACGCGGATCGTCTGCTGCGGCACTATGGTTCCACCGGAGAGACGCGTTTAATCTCGCTCTTTCTCAAGCTGGCGGAACTGTCGCTCAGCTGTCGACGGGAACAATTGCCGGTTTTGGCGCTGGTGGACGACGTGACAGGCGAACTGGACGCAGCGAACAAGGAGCGATTTCTTGCGGCGCTCGGCATTGCAAAGATGCGTTTTTTCACCTT
>JAQUYX010000119.1 GCA_028691615.1 Victivallaceae bacterium | reverse complement strand
ACACCCTCGCCGCCGTCCGGGAAGCGAAAAACAAAGGCGCAATCGTCGCGGCAATCTGCAACGTCGTCGGCTCCACCATCGCCCGCGAATCCGGACGGGGAATCTATCTGCACGCAGGACCGGAAACCGGCGTGGCGTCCACCAAGGCGTTCACCTCGCAAGTGACCATTCTGCTGCTGCTGGCGCTGCTGCTCGGACGCAACCGGAGACTCAGCAGCGAAGAAGGCTCCGCGCTGCTCAACGAGATCGAACGAATCCCGTCGCTCATCCAAGAGACGCTCCAACAGGCCCCCGCCATCGAGAAACTCGCACTCCAATACAGTCGGTTCGACGACTTCTTCTATATCGGGCGCGGCTGTCTTTATCCGACTGCGCTCGAAGGAGCGCTCAAACTCAAGGAAATCAGCTACGTTCACGCCGAAGGATACCACGCCGCCGAGCTGAAACACGGCCCGATTGCGCTTCTCGACCCGAACGTCCCGGTGCTGGCGCTGGCCAACGATATTCCCGGACAATCCAAGATGATCGGCAATATCGAAGAGTGTCTGGCGCGCCATGCGCCGGTGATCGCACTGGTTTCCGGCGACGATGAAAGCGCGAACAAATTAACCGGCGACATCATCCGCGTGCCGCGGACAAGCCGCTTTGTCGCGCCGATCACCACGGCGGTGGCGCTGCAGCTCTTCGCCTATTACGTCGCGCGCGACCGCAAATGCGAAATCGACTGCCCCCGCAATCTGGCCAAAAGCGTTACCGTGGAGTAAAAAATTTTCATGGACGGCATCACCGCAATCGAGAGCATCGGAGAATCTTTGCAGATCTTCCTGCACGACAACAGCGTCCGGGAGATCAAGGCGACTGCGTTTGTGCTGCTCGGCGACGCTGGAATGCTGGAAGGATTCCCGTTTCCCTACCGCATGGAGGAGCTGCACGGGGACGGCGACTTCTGCGCCATCGCATTTCTGGAGAGCGAGGCTGCCTCCGACGCCGCGTCGAAGTTTCTCAAGGGCAAGCTCCACTACCGCTTGAAATCGCCGGAGCAGGAAGCCATGACGCTGCATCAGCTCCGGTTGTTCGAAGGCATGGAGTTCCGCGATCTGCGGCGCGGTCAGCTGATCGTCTACGATCAGCACGGCCACCACACCGCCCAAGGCGAACCGGACGAGGATGCCGTGGCGGACGCTTTTGTCTGGCGCTTCGCCGGAAAATCAACGCTCCGCTTGAGCAGCGAAACCGGCGGCGAAAAGGCCCTTCTCCAAGCCCTTGAGCAGATCATCCATGCCGACAATCCGGAGGTGATCGAAGGATTCGGTCTGATGCGTTACGATCTGCCGCTGCTGGAAAAAGCGGCGCGGCGCGCCAAAATCAAATTGGCGTGGGGCCGCGATCGACAGTGGGTCACGGGAACATCCAGCGCCATGAATCTTGCGGGGCGGACGGTTTATTTCCGCAAATACCGGGCATTCGGAAGACAGCTGGTCGATCTCCGCCATCTGGTGGATTTTCACGACAGCGCCAAACGCGATCTGGAGAGTTTCGACGAAAGCTATCTGGCCGAATATTTCCATTTGTCCCCGCCCGGAACCGGGCTCATCCCGCCGGAGGCGGAGGCAAAATTCGTCGATGAACTCAGCGCCACACTCAGTCCAAGCTATTTTTATCAGACCATGGCGCTGCCGTTCAGCTATCAGGAGGTGATCTTCCGGGGCAACGGAGTGGCGCTGGACGCGATGTTTACCGGAGAGTACATTCGCAAACGGCTGCGCTTCTCCCTGCCGGAAATAGCGCGCCCCTACGCCGGAGCGCTCACCGAGGCGGTGGAACGCGGCGTTTTCTCCCCCATCTGGCATTGCGACGTGCGGTCGCTCTATCCATCGATCCTGCTCAGCGAAAACTGGTCGCCCAAACGGGATTCAGACGGGGTTTTCCTGCGCCGTCTGGCGGAATTTCGCACCCTGCGCCTGACCGCCAAAGACCGCGCCGGAAGCGCCAAAGACCCGCAGGAAAAGGCGGAAGCGCTGGCATTGTCAAACTCTCTCAAGCTTCTGATCAACTCCTTCTACGGCTATCTCGGCTTCGCTCAGGGATGCTTCAACGACTATGATCTGGCCGAACGAGTGACCACCCGGGGGCGGGAAATTCTCTTGATGATGAAGGAATTCATCGCGCGCTCGGGAGGACTTTGCGTCGAGATGGACACCGACGGAATCTATTTTGTGCCGGGCGCGCAGTTCGATTCGCCGACGGCTTTTCTGACCGCGCTGCGCCCCATTCTCCCGCAGGGAATCGACGTGGAACTCGACCGGACCGCGCAGGCGATGTTCTCCTACAAGAGCAAAAACTACGCGCTGCTCGATCAAAACGCGGACGACACGGTGGAACTAACCGGGGCGGCGCTGAAATCACGCGGCATGGAGCAGTATCTGCGTTATTTCATCCGGCGCGCGGCGCTGCTCCTGATGCAAGGCGAAAAAAAGCAACTCGAACAGCTGAAAGCCGACACGCGACACGCCATCGAGCTTCACAGCCTCCCGATTTCCGATCTGGCCAAGACCGAAGTCCTCAACGACTCCGTCGCCAATTACCGCAAAAAACAGCTGCTCCCCGGCGCCCGACGCAGCGCCGCCTACGAACTGGTCAAAGATGGCAACGCCAAAGCCGGCGACCGGGTGCGCTATTACCTCACGGGCAACAAGCCGAAAGTCTCAGTGCTGGAATGCGCGAAGCGCTTGGAGGACAACCACGGAGAGCGCGACGAAAATATTCCGGCCTACCTGCGGAAACTTGACGACGTATGGGAGATCTTCCGGGAATTTGTCTAAATTCCCCTCCCTCCGCATGGCAGTGCCGTCGAAGCTCTTCCTTTTTCCAAACGGTCAGAGCGCTTCGCCGGTGTCCGCGTTGAATAACTCAAACGCTTCACAATGCAACGTCGGATCGCCCCGGAACGAAAGCACATTGCTGTACTTCTTCTCCAGATCGCAGAGCAAATTCGCATCTTCGTTCTTGAGCCGGGCAAGCACCTCCGGGTGCATGACCACACGCACGGCGACGCCCTTGTTCCGCTTCTCCTTGAGCACACTGTTGAGTTTCCGCTGAATCTCCACGCTGACCGTGAAGGGGCTTTGCACCCGCCCGGAACCGCCGCAGTACGGGCAGTTGTCATAGACGGTGTCCAAAATACTCTCATGCTCGCGCTGCCGGGTCATCTCCATCAAGCCAAGTTTGCTCACCGGCAAAACCTTGGTCTTGGCCCGGTCGTCTTTGACCAGACGCTTCATTTCTTTATACAACTCGTCCCGATCGCGCGCGGAACGCATGTCAATAAAATCGAGCACGACCAGCCCGCCGACATTGCGCAAACGAAGCTGACGGGCAATCTCCGCGGCAGCCTCCAGATTGGTCTGCAAAATAAATTCCGGCTGGTCGCCAGCTTTGCGCCCGCGCCCGGAGTTGATGTCGATGGCAATGAGCGCCTCGGTCTCGTCAATGCAAATATGTCCCCCCCCGGGCAGCTTGACCACCCGGTTGAACACCGTATCCAGCTGGGGATTGATCCCCATGACGTCGAAAATCGGCGTGCTGCCCTTATAATGTTTGACCGTGGAGGCCATCGGACGTCCGCCGAATCGTTTGAGTTCACTGTAAATCTTCTCGTAGGACTCGTCGTCATCCACCATCACACAATCAATCTCGTCGGTCATGAAATCGCGGATCGACCGCTCCACCAGCGTCGGCACATCGTAAACCAGACACGGCGCTTTGCGGTGCTCAATGGCCTCTTCAATCTTGCGCCAGTCGTCCAGCAGAAGTTCGAGATCCCGCTTGAAAAAAATACTTTTGCGCCCCTCTCCGACAGTCCGGCAAATCACGCCCATACCGTCCGGGACTTCCAGCGACGCCAGAATCTTCTTGAGCCGGGTGCGCTCGGCCGAATTTTCGATGCGCGTGGACAGCCCCAGCGTTTCCGAATAGGGCAGCAGCACCAGATAACGCCCCGGAATCGAGAGATTGGTGCTCACTCGCGCCCCTTTGGTGCCGATCGGGGATTTGACCACCTGCACGAGCAGCTCCGTACCGGGTTTGAAATATTCGGGAATATTCTCGGGGGTGAGTTTGACCTTGCGGAGATTTTTCTCGCGCTCTTTCAAAGCGGTTGAACGCTCACTCTTGCCAAAGAAAGAGAGAAGTTTCTTGCCCGCAGACTCCTTGGGCGCGCGGGCGATGCTTTCACTCTCAAGCTCCTCCTCCCGCTTCTTTTCCAGCATGTCGTCCCCGCCGGGAATCAGATCGTGATAATGCAAAAATGCCTTTTTCTCGGCGCCGATGTCAACGAAGGCAGCCTGAAGGGAATTTTCCAGATTGGCAATCCGTCCGTAATAGATGGCTCCGACCTTCGGATCATGATTCTCCCGCTCGATCTGATATTCTTCCAGACGGGAACCGCTGAGAACCGCGAAGCGTGTTTCCAGCTTTTCGCAGTTCAGAATGATCTGTTTGGGTACTTTTTCCATAAGAGTTGTCTGTTCTTTCCGTGTAAAATTGTTAGACGCCGCGCTGTTCGGGCGGCCAAATCATTTTGTGCATTTGAAGCTGGAGCCGCGCCGGAAGAGCATCCGCAACAATGCGATGCGCCAACTCCTGCAAATCAATTTTTCCCCAGACGGGGCTGAATAAAATATTTTTCGTCTTGCGGGACAGCGCATACCGGTCGATGATCCGTACCGCGCATTCATAATCCTCAAAAGTTCCGACGACGAACTTCACTTCATCACGGGCGTTCAAAATGCCCAGATTGTCCCAGAGATTGCGTTCAAACATCCCCGAGGAGGGCAGTTTCACATCCACGATGCGCACCACTGCCGGAGGCAGCAAAGTTAGATCGCAGGCGCCGTTGGTCTCAATCAGGACCTCGCGCCCCAGCGCCAGAAGTTTTTCGCAGAGTTCCGGGGTCTCAGCAGTGGCCAGCGGTTCGCCGCCGGTCACCTCCACCAGAGGAATGCGGGAGGCCGCCGCAAGCGCGACAGCGTCATCCACAGAGATCTCACGTCCGGCGGCAAAGGATTGCGCGTACTTCGTGTCGCAATAAGAACATGCAAGGTTGCATCCGGCCAGCCGCAGGAAAAAACAGGGACGTCCCGCGTAGGTCGATTCCCCCTGTATGCTTTCAAAACTTTCTACCAGACGCATGTTGGTATCATTCAAAGTAAGTTGCAGTGCTTCCCGGAGATTCCCGAACCCGGATGCGAATGACGCGAATCTTGTCGGAATTCATCTTTTCCGAAAGAACCCGATAGATATGGCGCGCAAGCACCTCGCTGGTCGGGTTGATCGCCTGAAATTCCTCCAGTTCATTGAGATCGGCATGGTCATAGCGGGCAAGGATCGCATCCAGTTCGTCCTTGAGCTTCCGGAAGTCGACGGCGATTCCGACTTCGTCGAGTTGTTCTGCGCGAAGTCCGGCCGCGACCACATAATTATGACCGTGCAGATGAGAACAGTTGCCGCAATACCCGCGCAGGTGGTGCGCGGCGGAAAACGCCCGCTCGATTTCGATTTCAAACATGAACAGGATTCCTTCCGCCGGGCTCAGGCATTCTCAATGGCTTGGATGAGACGGCTCTTGTCCTGAACACCGTTGAACTGGGTGTTGACCTCTCCGTCTTTGAAGACGAAGATTGCAGGAATCGACCGGACGGAATAGCGGGCGGCCAGGGCCTGATTGGCATCGACATTCACTTTGAGCACCTTGCATTGTCCGGCCAGTTCGTCGCCAATCTGGGTGACCACCGGAAGCATCATCTTGCAGGGACCGCACCAGGGAGCCCAAAAGTCCACCAGAGTGACCCCTTCGGAGACTACGGAATCAAATTCTTCATCGGTAAAAACTTTGTCTTCGTCCATTTTTCTGTTCTCCTTACCACAATATAAATTCAAGAGACTCCCCCGCACATTCCGATGCGAAAAAAAAATCGGAGAGACGCCTTGGCCGCACGCACTCTCATGGATTCGCAATGGCGGGAGAATTTTCTGGGAAACGCGAATATCCCGCAGGATGTCCGACTACACCGACAAAATACACCATTGGAGAGGAAAATGCAAGGCATTCCGGGAAAAAAAAGCAGAAAGCCATTCCGTCGAAGGCAACGCAAACGGCGCGAACCGGAGTTGTCCGGTGTCTTTTCTGGTTTTGAAAAAGGCATGAAAAAAGCCGAAAATGATTTGACAAGCTGCTTTGGGGAGGATATATTACAAAATCATGCGCACCCGTAGCTCAGCTGGATAGAGCGTCTGCCTCCGGAGTAGAAGGTCGTGGGTTCGAATCCCGCCGGGTGTACCATGTTTAGATCGATTCATAGACCAGTTGTAACCCACAAGTTATGACTGGTTTTTTTGTGCTTTTCCGGCCAAATCCCCCCCCGCAACCTTGGGGCAGTACCGTCTCAATCGCGTTAAAAAGAATTCGATTCCCCATTTTTCGAAAACAAAAACGTTTTTTATTGTACAACTATTGACAAATTAAAAAATATATTGTATAATATATGTACAAATAAGTAAGGAGTGCCCCAAAATTATGAAGTTATCTCCAAGACGGCAGGTGATCGCAAAAATCCGGCAATGGCTTGAGGATGGTACTCTTTCTCCCGGCGACGAGCTGCCTTCGGAGAATCTTTTGGCAGATACCCTCTGCGTAGCCCGCGGCACCGTCCGATTCGGAATCGCCGAACTCCTGGAACAGGGGTTATTGCGCAAGAACGGCCGCAAAATTCACGCCGCCGAGCGCCCGCACACAAACCATCTGTTCCGCCGCAGCATCGCCCTCATCGGCACAACCGATGCGGCATCGGCAGTTCGCCTTCAGGATACCGGGTATCTTGCGGCAATCTATGGAGGCGCCATCGCCGCGGCGGCCAACGCAGGCACTCCGGCATTGACTTTGGACATTGGCCATATCAACTGCCGCGACATCGGGGAACTATGTCAAAACCGCCCCGCCGGAATCATCTTCTTCGCTTACGGCACTCTGACCGATGAACAGCTCGACATGCTCAAACGACTCGCGTCCTCCGGCATTCCGGCCGTCGCCTATTCCGCGGACAAGATTTTTTCCGACATGGATATCGTAACCTCCGATCACGCTTCCGGATGCGAAATGCTCGTGGATATGCTGGTGAAAACCGGACGCAAAAAGATATGCTGTCTCATTCCGGAAAACCGCCCGGAATCATGGGCGCAGGATCGTCTGGACGGATATCGCAGAGCGATGGCAAAACACGGCCTTCCCCCATTGGCCTTGCCGACAACCATGCCTTTCGAAGGGGATTGGCAGGGATGGTCGAAATCGGATTTCGAATACCAGTGCCGCTGCTATGCGGGATGTCTGATAGAATTGTTCCGCGCTCCGAAAGAACGGCCGGACGCGCTTCTGGCAAGGAACGACTGGGATGTTCCCCTGATCGCCGGGGCGCTTCGGATTCTGGGGTTGGAGCCGGGGCGCGACGTGGTCATCGCGGGATATGACAACAAGTTTTCCGACTGCGCATGGAATGCCTATGAACCATATCTGCCGGAATTCACCATCGATAAAAACAACCGATACAATGGCGAGATGCTCTTCGAAACTCTCAAAAAACGTTTGGACGGGACTCTGACAGGTCCTCCGATTCGTATCCGGGTGAAGCCGTTGCCGGTGCATACGAAATCGGAATAAAAAATCCTCCATCAACACAAGGAATGGTCTTATGAAGAAAAAACCCTTTACGCTGATCGAACTACTTGTTGTCATTGCCATTATCGCAATCCTCGCGGGGATGCTGCTGCCCGCGTTGAATCAGGCCCGTTCCAAGGCAAGAGCGGTCACCTGCAAAAATAATTTTAAGCAAATTGCGCTCGCCGTCGGGTTGTATTCCGATTCCTATGAGGGATACCTGCCCAGCTGCAACAACTCCTATTTCATCTGGCATCTGACCAAGCAAAGTTCGATGGCGGGGAACGGTTTTCTGCACGTCGTCATGTCCGCCAGTCAGAAACAGGGAAGCAGAGGCGTGACATTTGTCGCCTGTCCGAGCTATGACCGGTTCGTCACCGGTGGAAATTATGGATTGAATCCATATCTCTTCGGATTTACCAAATCCGGGGTCTACAAAACCCAGCAGATCAAAGACAGCAGAGTCAAAGCCGCGTCTTCCGCGTTCTGCGGGGGAGAGCTGCAGTTGACAGACCGGACGGAAATCTCCACCATCACCACGTTGAATACCGCAATTCTCTATGTTCTGGAAAGCCGCGGGAAGAAGATCTGCGCAAATTATACGGAAAAACAGGGCGCCCGGTTCAGCCACTCCGGAACCGGAAATGTGTTCTATCTGGATGGCCATGTGGATATGCTCAAAGGGGAAAAGCCCGCCGATTTTCCGACCGAAGCGCAAGATCATCTTTTCTGGTGGGGCAAATGACGACACTGACAAAAGACACGGCGCGAGTTTTAGCAGTGCCAACAGGAAATCTCTTATGAAAATAAAACTGGTTTTGATTTTGTCCTTCACGGTGATGATGCTCGGAGGAACCGATCTGACTGGGAAAAAGTGGGTTTTTTCCCACTATACCGCATGGCATTCCCCGCTGATCAGCTCCATGGAACAGCTCCTTTACTATCATTATCCCCTGCTTCGTTCCACGGGGGAACGAGTCGCGGACTACCGGCGGGAAATCGAACTGGCAAAATCAATGGCGATTGATGGCTTTATCGTCGATATTGTTCACAAACCAGGAGTGATTCCCAGCAACTATGTGTATCATATGGTTTTGCTGCTGGAGGCGGCAAGAGGGCTGGATTTTTCTGTCTGCCCCGCTCTGGACGTGAAAACAAATGTGCCCAAACAGGTGTCCGAGCTGGTAAAACTCTTGAAACAATCCGCAGAACATCCGAATTATCCTCATATAGATGGGAGGCCTGTCGTTTTTTCGTATTCGTGCATCAACGGCGGACGGGTCAGCTGGACCGCAGAAGAGTTCCGGGAAATCCGACAGGG
>JAQUYX010000118.1 GCA_028691615.1 Victivallaceae bacterium | reverse complement strand
CGTCGGCGGTCGGCATATTCATCGATCCCACCGACATGAAGCCGTCCGTCTGGAAATCCGTGTTCGGACTGACGAAAACTTCCGCGTCCCGGATAAGCGACAGCCCCACCGTGCCCACAATTTCGCCCAGTGCGCGCGGAGCCAGTTTGTGTGCCAGATAGGTCACTTCGGGGCGCACCATCGCGCACAGGGTGATAAACTCATCACTGGCGCTCCGTCCCTTGCGCACCGCCGCCAACGTCCGGTTGACGTCGCGCTGGAACGCTATGAATCCATTCAGCCATCCGTCCGCGGTATCCGTATCGGGCCGGATGGACAAAATTCCCAGCTGCCGCACTCCGGGGGCGCTGAACCAATCGACCGGAAGCAGCATTTTCCGTTTCGGGTTCTTTCTGGATGCTCTGTCTCTGGGCGATCCCCTACGGTCTCGGCGCAGGGGGCGTGGATGCCGCACTCAACAACTACATCGCGCTTCACTATTCGTCGCGACACATGAACTGGCTGCACTGTTTCTGGGGCGTCGGGGTGACGATCAGTCCTTATATCATGGGGGCTTGTCTGCTTGGCGGAGCAGGATGGCACGCCGGATATCGCTGGGTGTCAATCATTCAGATCGTTTTGACGGCGTTTCTCTTTATGACGCTTCCGCTCTGGCGCAGACAAAAAAACGTGGGCAATGCCAATGTGCAAGATGAAGAACGGAAGGTGGTCGGCCTTGCCGGAGCGTTGAAAATCCCCGGAGTCAAGGAGATTCTGACCGGATTCTTTTGTTACTGCGCCTTGGAATCCAGCACCGGACTTTGGGCGTCCAGCTATCTGGTGCTGCACCGGGGCGTTGCGGAGGCGACGGCGGCTCGCTGGGCGGCATTGTTTTTCATGGGAATCACCGCCGGACGCTTTTTGAGCGGATTCGTTTCGGTTAAGATCGGCGACCGGAATATGATCCGCATCGGATTAAGTTGTATTGCGGCGGGGATTCTGACGATTTTTCTGCCGCTACATGGAATTTATTTTTCATTGGCAGGATTGCTGCTGATTGGGCTGGGGTGCGCCCCGGTTTATCCGGCGATCATCCATGAAACACCGACGAATTTTGGAGCGGACAATTCTCAAGCGATTATCGGCATTCAGATGGCGAGCGCCTATGTCGGCGCAACATTGATGCCGCCGATTTTTGGAATCATCGCGCAAAATATCGGCGTTGTCTACTATCCCAGCTATCTGCTGATATTTTTGTGCTTGATGGCATTGATGTTGGAACGAATGAACCGGATCATACTTCAAAAGGAGTTGACAAAATGAACGAAGAAGAAAAAATGTTCCGTGGTGAACTGTTTTGTCCGGGCGCAGCGGAACTGAAAGCGATCAAACTGCGCTCACACAAGCTCAGCGCCGAATACAGTCGCACCAACGAGGACGATACCGAAGTACGCGCCGCGCTCGCCAAACTGATTCTATCTGAATTTGGAGAAGGCAGTTTTATGCAGGGGCCGATCTTTTTTCATTACGGGAAACACACCCGAATCGGCAAGCGGAATTTCTTCAATTACAATCTGACCATTCAGGATGACGCGCCGGTCATCATCGGCGACGACAACAATTTTGGCCCAAATACAACCATTGTAACCCCGATTCACCCCATGCTTCCAGACGAGCGGCGCGCCATGCTTGATGAACACGGCGCACCGAAGCATCTCTGTTACGCCAAACCCGTGCATATCGGAAACGACTGCTGGTTCGGCGCAAACGTTACCGTCTGTCCGGGCGTGACCATCGGGGACAACTGTGTGATCGGCGCGGGGAGCGTGGTCACGCGTGACATTCCGGCCAATTCCTTTGCCGCCGGATGTTCGTGCCGGGTGATCCGGGAAATCACGGAAGCGGACAGCATGGTGAACAAGCCGGAAATTCTGGCTGGCTACCGCGTCATTCCGGGCAATTTTACTAGTTGAAACACATCAAATTGTTTTATCTGAAAAAAAAACGTGAGTAATTGCTCCTGTCGCTTGCGTCTCCACCCCGGATCAGACACTCTTTTTCAGAATGGAATATCGTCTTCCGACGATTCGTTCAACTCCGGGCGCGGAGACGGAAAACTTTGCGTGTTTAGCGGAGTTTGACCTCTTTCGTCGGCTTTTTTTTCGGTCAGCAGGACTTCAAAGCAGTATTGAAGTACGCCGTCGCGGTTCTGCGTCTGAGCGGGAAGTTCATTGACAAAGAGATTCATAAACTGCTTGTCGTTGTAATCATGAACAACAGCGAATCCGGCGTCAAGCTGCCGGAAGCCGATTCTGGCGTTCTGCCGATCAAAATACGGAGAAAGATTTCGGACGTAAAGAAGATTGTGTTCTTCCTGTTCTGCAATTGACGGTTCCACAAAAAAATCTCCTCAGCGGTTGGTATTGATGATATGATAAATCTCTTTGACTCGATCAATGTTGACCAGTACCATTCCGGCGCGATAGGTCGCGGCGGAGCTTATCACGATGTTGCCGCAGCCGAGAATTTGCTGAATTATGGTTTGCGTATAACTCACGCTTTGAATTTCATTCAGCAGGAGCGTCTGATTGAATTTCGTCAATACACCGCCTTCGCTGGCGACACCACGGGTGCTTACAAGGTAGAATTGGTTTTTTCGCAGAAGCACGATGTGGAGTACCCGGATTGCGATGACCAGCGGAATCAGTGCCATGCCGAGGATGACGATGCTCATATTCATTTTACCGCCGTTCCAGAGCATTCCGCCAATCCCTCCGGCAAGCAAAGTTCCAATCCCAATACACAAAACCGTTCCGATGGCGGAAACGTCGCAATGGTCTCGTAATGGGCGACGGTCATATAGCCGAACACCTTGTCCGTCATCGCTCTTTTCCACAGATCGGAAAGGTTCAGCAGATTCAAACGTCTCGCCACCCATGTCGGAGAATGTCCGATCTCCGCCGCCAATGCGTCCAACGTTTTGAATTTTTCGCGCATGGAGTAAAGTTTCCTGATCTCCTCCGCCAGCGACAAATCGGTGTGCTGATTGGCCACATACGCATTGACCTCGGAATCGCCGTCGATCACAACTGCGTCCTGCCCCAATTCAAGCTCGGTAATTCCTGCGGCGACAACTGTTTTGAAACGGCGGCGGCCATCTTCGACCGCATAATCAAAATCCGGATTTCGTTCCAGTTTTTTGAGTGCAATCGGTTGCAACAGCGGCATCAACCCTTTTGCCATACGTCCCTTGACGCTGGTCAAGAGGTGCATGTCATCGGCTTTGTTGTACGCTCGGTCGGCCTCGCATTCGACTCTGCTGACGGGAATTTTTGTACTCATCATTCTGTTCCTTTCGTTGGATTGGTTTCTCAATCGGGAATTTCCCGGTTCACTTGTGTGACCGCCGGGAAATTCCAATCTCCATCCATCATTCAGGCGCTGAGCGCCGATTTTTTCTTTTTACACTTGACTTTTTGGAGAACGAAGTGTATACTCAAAGTGTACAGATTGGAGGGGTACCATGGAAGCAAGCATTCTTGATTTGAGAAAAAACATGAAGAAAGTCATGTCTGCGCTTGACCGGAACGAACGGGTTATTCTGACCCGCCGCCGCCGGAAGATGGCGGTGATTATGCCCGCACATGAGACAAATACCGACAAAGTCAAAGTTGCGGATCTTGCTGCTTTTGGCATGTGGGAAAGCCGGGAAGATATGCAGGACGTAGCGGCATATGTTCGGAAACTTCGCAAACCTCGGAGTTTCTGATGATATTTGACACTGATGTTTTGGTTTGGGCGTTGCGAGGCAATCCGAAAGCGGCAAAAATCATTGATGATTGTGAGGATCGTTTTATTTCTGCTGTAACGTACATGGAGCTGATCCAAGGTGCGAGAAACAAGGCCGAGCAAAAATCAATCAAGGATTTTTTGTCCATGTTGGAATTTCGGACGATTCCTATTAATGAAAACATTTCTTTGCGAGCTACGGTTCTGATGGAAGAGTTTTGCTTGAAATCCGGCATGGGGGTGGCTGATGCGTTGATTTTTTCCACAGCAAATGAATGCGCTATGATACTTTGCAGTGCGAATAAAAAGCATTATCGGGAAATTGCTTCTCTAATAACAAAAGAGTTCAAACCATAGTCTTACGCGCACTCCCGCTGCTTTTCCGGGGAATCATTGCTGCCATCCTGAATTTCCATATTTCCGTAAGTTTTGCTGCTGCCCAGCTCCGGGAAGTGATCCGAGAGCTTTGGTTCGTTTTCGGAATCGTAATGGCGGCGGAAAAGCTCGCGTAGTCCAAGGCGCAGTCGTCGTTGATCTCCTGAATGGTGCGAGCGCAACGGCCTTTCATTGCATCGTTGATGAACTTCTGCTTGCGTTCCAGAATCGCGTACATTCCGGCGTCCAGCGTCTGTTCAATGCCATAACGGATGATTTCCACCTCCTCCAATACATTGCCCTGCCGGATGATGCGGCCGTCGCGCTGTTCCACGTCGCTTGGCGGGAACGGGCAGTCGATATGATGCGCGACCGCCAGACGTTCCTGAATGTTGACACCGGTTCCGAGTTTCGTGGTCGAACCGATCACCACCCGGACTTCGCCGGAATTTACTTTCTCAAACAGGTCGGATTTCTGCTTGTCGGTGTTGAAATCGGCGATGACCGCCACCTCGTGTGCAGTATAACTTCGGCACCTAAAAGAGTTGCAAAAAAAGTTTTCTCTCCGCATGATTCTTAAATGCCGGAGCTATAAAAATTAAAATCTTCAAACGTTAGCCTCCCTGCCTGTCACTGCTGTTTTTTAATTCTCCATTTTTCGTAAAACGCAAATAGTTAGATTCAAACTATTTGGATCAAGCTGCCGACGGTTCGCGCGGCAGGGGCCCAAGGAGAAGGAATCTCCTTTGGTCAGCCGGGCCTCAATCCGGCCCGGCAGCGGTGTAAGACAAGGCGTGCCGGAAAGAATTTTCGGATGCAGTTCCCCTTTCAAAAAGGGCGGCAGCCAAAATGAAATCAAACAGTCAAATTCCGCTTGAATCTGGGCAACAAACTGTTTTTTGCCCAGATTCCATGAGAAACTTGCCGTCCCCCCAAAGAAACGGAAGGCTCTGACGCGCCCGGAGGCCAACCGCCTCCAATGCCGGAACATTCTGCGGAGCCATCTCTTTGGCGATGGCGAGTTTGCGCACCACATTGCCGGAAAATTCCCGTCCGGTCTTGTCGGAGAACAGCACGCCTTTGTGGTTGCGGCACTGCCAAAGTCGTCCGTCATACCGGAAGATGGTGTATTCCCGGTCCGGCGTGATTGTAGCCAGAACGGTCAACAAGGAAAGACAAACCTATCGCTATGACCCGTGCGGAAGGCTTCTTGGTGTTTTTGACCGGAACGGCGTCCCTCTGGAGCAATACACTTACGATGCGGCAGGCAATATCCTGCAAAAAAAAATCAATGGTCGCACGACGGCCTATCTTTACGACAATGCAAATCAACTGACGGAGATATTCGCCGCGATCTTGTGTTTTGCTCCGGTTGGTGTCAAGCTGTCGTCCGGCGCAATCCGGTAGTTGCTGTGCGGGATGTTTGCGATCGGGGGCTGCGGCGTTTTTTGGGGAGTTTGGAGTTCCTCAAGCGTCGGCAAAACCATAACGGGAACTTCATCTTCAAAATCAAAAAGGTCAAATGCTTCTTTCATGGGATAAATTCCTTTCCGCCGGTTCGTTTTGCCCGTAAAAATGCCGGAGCCGACATTTTGTCGGCGTTCCGGCATGACCGGCGAACCGGACGGAAAACATGAAATTAAAAAAATGTCGATTGACAAATTAATCTCACCGAGATATATTATGTCATTCGACACTTAAATAATAACATTTTTATCGGAGAACGAATGATGGGAATTTTTTGTTTTATTTTTGCGTTTTTTTGGTGGGGAGAAGTTGCTTTGACGTGCAATGTGGCGGAACCGTCCTTCTTGATGCGCGTGGAATATGAGTATTCCCGGTCTGGCGTGATTGTAGCCAGAACGGTCAACAAGGAAAGACAAACCTATCGCTATGACCCGTGCGGAAGGCTTCTTGGTGTTTTTGACCGGAACGGCGTCCCTCTGGAGCAATACACTTACGATCCGGCAGGCAATATCCTGCAAAAAAAAGATCAATGGTCGCACGACAGCCTATCTTTACGACAATGCAAATCAACTGACGGAGATTTTCGCCGGCGGGGAAAGCATCCGCTGTCGTTATGATGCCGCCGGCCGCCTCGTCAAAGAAGGAGAGACCAATTACAGCTATGCATATATGGATCGGCTTGTCGAGATTCAGGAACGCAATCTTCCCGCGAGGCGTATGGAATACTTCATTGACGGCCAAGTCGCAAAAGTCAGTACCCCCGGAAGCGATGACGAGTTGATCTGGGATGATTTTGCCCTCCTTTCGCGCGGAAATATCCGCTATTTGAACGAACCGGCTGTTTGCGGTGCGTCCCCGGTCATGGCCGACCGCAAGATCTTATTCCAGGATATTTTGGGAACCACGCTGGGGGTTATGGATGCGGAGCGTGTGGATGCAAAACAGTTGTCCGCCTTCGGAGAGTCGCTCCAAGGAGAAACGCCCTCCGACATCACCTTTTTTACAGGGAAGCCGTTTGTGGGAAACCTCGGCTACGCTTTTTTGTTCCGCACATATCGTTCAGCGCATGGCCGCTGGCAAAGTGCCGACCCCGCAGGGTATCCGTCCGGCTGGAACAATCAGCTTTACTGCAATAATCGGGCGGTCAATATGGTCGATCCACTGGGGCTGGCGGAAGTTCTCGGAACGAGCCAATATTCGATTGCAGATTATTGCCTCGGGTATTTAACCACACTATTCACTTCATGCGGGTCTGGAAATTCTTCAAGCGACTGCGATCAAAATTTCTCCGTGTCGCTCAGCGGATCTTTGCCCGTGCAGGTGTCGGCAAACTCCGGACTGTCTGGCGCTTATGCAGTCAACGGAAATTATTTTTACGACATCTCCTACCAGTTCAGTCTCACCGTCGGCTACAGCGGAACTCTCACGCTTGCGGGGATTTACTGCGGAATTGCAAACCATGAAAGTTACGGTGTGCGAATTGTTGACTATTACTGTTATGCGGATTTTCTGATTGATGCGACGCTTTTCTCCGATGGAACAAGCGCAGCAAGCTCTTCCGTGAACAATGTTCATGCCGCCGGGATCGAGAATGCGGCTTCCACTGTTTGCGTGGCAAAGCCGGAATAAGGGTAGGGAAGGAGAGCCTCAGTGTGTTTTTGCTCTGTGCGTTGCGCCGCCGCAGGACGAACAGTTCCGATAATGTCCCGACCGGTCTGTAAAAAATCCGTTTTGCGCGGAGAAATCGATTTTGCAGTTCAAATTATGCAGTATCTGATCACGGGAAACAAAATATGCGGGCTTTTGCGGCAGTTTCCGCAAGATCTCTTCGGGGCGCGCCTGACGGCGCGGCAGACAGCAAAAAAGAACAACGGAAACGATCAGCGCTCCAGCCAAAACAAGAAGCGCCAGCGCGAGCCATTTAAAATGAACATTTTGAATAATCGGCTGTCGTACATCTCCGGCGACTCTTATGGTGTTGAAATTCATTCGTTTTTTCCGCCGTTCAGAGTTCTTCGTCCAGAAAATCGAGAAATTTCAGCCGCTCTTCCGGGGTGAGTTTCTCTGATTTTCGAATTTTACGGGCCAAAACGACCGGATCAATGCCGGACACTTCCGCTTCGGCCGAGAATCGCGCCGCGTCGATTCTGCCGTCCTGCACGATCATGCCGGTGATTTCCCCGCCGACATCAATAGTGTTTCTCTGTGAGGTGCTTGATGCGGCGGAGTCCTCGCCGAAAAAAGACACCTTCATATCGGGAAAAAGGCGGTCGAAGGTGGAGATTGTCATGTTCTCAATATTGCGTTCGCCGCTGTGGAAGCGGGCGACGATGGCGGGATCGACGCGGGTGCGCACGGCCAGCTGGTAAACGCTGCCCGCGTGTTTGACGGCGCGGCTCAAGGCTCGCTTGATTTTTTTTGCCAGCATCATTTGGGTGTTTCTCCTGAGAACGTCTTGCGAAAAATTGCACAGGGATTCATTAAAATTCATTCGCCCTAAAAATATAACGCCGATCTTTCCGATGTCAAGCGTACAGTGAAGTAAATACTGCATGTCGTTTTTTTACGTTTTCAAAATTGAAAAAAAGAACATGATAAAATTAAAGGAAGAAGCTATGATCCAACACATTCATATTCTTAGGCAGAAACGATGGGGACTGTTTGCTTCCTTTCCGATTTCGTTGATGAGGTTGACCAGATCCATGCGGAGAAAGGTAAGGTGCGCTGTCAGCGACTTTTCGTAGAATTTCGCTTTAAAATACGGACATTCAAACTCCATGCGGTGATCCCCAACGGCATTGCCCATTTGCGCCACAATTGTGTCGCCGTACTGTTCCGGCATTATTCTGTGATCCAGCGGAAGTAGAGTTTTTTCCAGAATCTCCCAACATGAAAAGCCGTAACCGAAAAACGAAATGGAACCATATGATCCGCAATATTTCACCGTTCGCTGCCGGATGGGTTCCCGCTTGGCGTAATCCGGGCTGAAATGCTGGAATGCCTCCGCCGCAAGATGCTGAATGCAATGTTTTTCATTTGTCTTGAGGCTCTCCATCGCCTTGACGATGTTCTCACTCGTAAACGGTCCGAATGCGCCGTCATAAACGGACTGTTCAATTTTGCGGCGGTCATCCTCGGTGATTGCTTTCATGATGCCGCTCTGCCAGATGACTTTTTTTCAACAACCAACTTCGAGCTCCTTCCGATAGTCGGCAAGATCTTTGTCGTCAATGTGTGACAAACTCAAGTCGCCCCGGTCGCCGAACGGACTGAAAAAGCCATTTTTTCTCTGTTCAACAATTTCCATAGCCGAAACCATGTTGCGCAGTTCCGCAATTGCATTGCCGAGGTGTACTTGTGCTTCGCAGAATGCATCAGCCGCGATATTTGCCTGTTCTGTCATCCCGCAATGTTATCCAGGGGCCACGTTTCGTAGCGAATGGACGCTTCATAATCCATACAAGGAAACCGTTCGATACGATCTGGGCTTCCGCGCGTCAGGAAAGATTCGCGT
>JAQUYX010000117.1 GCA_028691615.1 Victivallaceae bacterium | reverse complement strand
GGCACGCCGTCGGGCATGACCACGTCAAAGGCGCTCAGTCGATCCGTCGCCACAAAGAGCAACGCGTCTCCCAAGTCGTAAACGTCGCGCACTTTCCCCTGATTGACAAGCTTCACGCCCGGAATGCAGCTGGAAACCAATGCGTTGTTGCGATCGTACCGCATAGATGTCGCCTTCTCAGCCTTTGATCTCGCCGATCTTGACCTTCATGAGGTTCTGACGATGTCCGACCGTGCGGCGCTGTCCCTTGCGGCGCTTCATCTTGAAGGCAATCAGCTTCTTGCCGCGGAACAGATCCGTGACTTCCGCGTCGACCGTCGCACCCGCGACAAGCGGTGTTCCGACGTTCAATTTGCCCTCTTCGCCGACAGCGAGAACCTCGCCGAAGGTCACTTTGTCGCCCACTGCCGCATCGAGAAGCTCGATGTCAACGAGGTCGCCCGTCTGAACTTTATACTGTTTTCCGCCGGTTTTGATGATCGCGTACATGTGTTTTTCTCCTTACCGAATATAGGTTTTAAAAAAATTCTGTTGCAAGACCGGTAATCTACACCCGAAACCGGATTTATGCAACCGGATGATCGTAAAAAATCCTTTATTTTTAACGATTTTACCCCTGCTGTGCCGACTCAACTTGCGCTGTGTCTTTCGGGGCCTCGGAAGGGGACTCCTCCGTCGCAGTCGCGTCGAAGGAGCCAATGTGCCGGACGCCCTGTTCTTCCAGACGGCGGCGCAATGTCTCCTCCAGATTGAGCACTTCGCCCTTTTCCGCACAGATCGGAACTAGATCGATTACCTCGCTGGCAAGCGCGGTGCGCAGCCGTTCGAGATTTTCCGCAGCTTCCGGCATGTCCATTTTGTTGCAGGCAATGAGAGCCGGGCGCTTGGACAGCCCTTTCATGTAAAGCTCCAACTCATTGCGCAGGTGCATCAGATCTTCCAGCGGATCGCGCCCGTCCACCCCCGCCATGTCCAAGACATAAAGCAGGATATGCGTGCGCTCGATATGCTTGAGAAATTCATGCCCCAGCCCCACGTTGCGATGTGCCCCGTCGATGAGTCCCGGGATGTCCGCCACCGTGAATCTCGCATAATCCGGAAACACCACCGTCCCCACCACCGGATGCAGCGTCGTAAACGGGTAGGGCGCCACCTTCGGCCGAGCCGCGGAAATGGCCCGGAGCAGCGTCGACTTCCCCGCGTTCGGGTAGCCGACCAGTCCGACGTCCGCAATGGTTTTCAATTCCAGAAAAAGCTCTTTGACTTCGCCGGGTTCCCCGGGTTCCTTGATCCTCGGCGCCCGGTTGTGGTTGGAGAGAAAACGAGCATTGCCCCGGCCGCCGCGACCGCCGTGCGCCGCGATAAAAGTCTGTCCTTCCTGCGACATGTCGGCGACGACTTCTCCGGTCTCCGTGTCGGTCACGACCGTGCCGACCGGAATCCGGACGACAATGTCCGCCGCCCGTGCGCCGTGTTGATCCTTGCCTTTGCCCTGAGGACCGCTGGGGGCCGCGTAATGGCGATTGTACATCAGGTCGATCAGACTCTGTTCGCCGAAGTCGGCGCGCAGAACCACATTGCCGCCGCTGCCACCGTCTCCGCCGTCCGGACCGCCGCGGGGAACAAACTTTTCGCGACGGAAGCTGCAACAGCCGTTGCCGCCGTTGCCGCCGCTGACGCGAATGGTTGCCTTGTCCACAAACATCTTCTGATTCCTCCTCGGTCAAAGAAAAAACGCCTCGACGATACATTCGGTCGCCGGGGCGTTCTTTGAAAAACTGTATGATCCTTCGCCTGTCGGGAAGGCGGGATTCCTTACGCTTCGTTCTCGGCCGTTAGACGGCGGGAACGATGCTGACCATACGGTTGATTTTGTTGAATTCGACTTTTCCGTCGCACAGAGCAAAGATCGTGTAGTCGCGGCCGAGACCGGTGTTCGCGCCGGGATGGAATTTCGTTCCACGCTGGCGTACGATGATTGATCCGGCAGTCACAAATTCGCCGCCGAACGCCTTGACGCCCAAATACTGCGGATTGCTGTCGCGACCGTTGCGGCTGCTTGATTGTCCTTTTTTATGTGCCATGATTTACCCCTTTTATTGCAATGGTTTTCACCTTTCAAAAATACGATAGAGCCATAACATAGCCCCGTTTTTGCGTTTTTCAAGTGTCATTTCTTGTTTTTTGCGGAAAATCATTGCCGTTTTCTCCGCTGCCTGAGTCGACCCGGAACCATCAGGCTTCTTTTTCGAGGTTGAACGACAATTTGACCGGAAGTTTTGCCGACGAACTTCCAACCCGGAAAAGATACTTTCCCTTCGCCTTGCGCCAGATCCGATCCACCGGATCGAAATAACAAAAGGATCTCTCCTCGACTTCCAGACGCACTTTTTTACTTCGTCCCGGCTTCAGAAACACTTCGGCAAATGCCGCCAGCGCCCGCACCGGACGGTTGATTCCGGAAACTTTCGGCGGTTCGACGTACAGCTGAATGACTTCCCGTCCCGCGACCTTGCCGCAGTTGCTCACCGTCACCTCCACCGCGGCGGTTTTCCTGCGCGAAGGCGTGACAAGCCGGGCCGAACTGATTTCGAATTTCGTATAACTTAATCCGTGTCCGAACGCAAAAAGAGGTTTTACCTTGTTCCAATCATGCCAGCGATACCCGACGAAAACGTTTTCTTTGTAATAACAGCGCTCCGTCGTGTAATCTTGATTGCGCCCTACGACCGATTCCGCAAAAGATACGGGGAAGGTGAACGGCAGCTTCCCGGAGGGATTGACCGCGCCGAAAAGCACTTCCGCAATCGCATGACCCGCCTCCTGTCCGGCGTACCACATTTGCACCACCGCCGGAACTTGTTCGATCCACGGTAGTTCCATGGGACTACCTCCCACCAGCACCACCGCCAGACGCGCATTGACCTGCGCCAGCTCCTGAATGAGTTCATTTTGTCCGTCGTGCAGCGCCATATCCTTGCGGTCGGAACCCTCACAGTCGAAGGAATGATTCAGCCCGCCGAAAAACAGCACCGCATCCGCTTCTTTCGCCATTTCGACAATCCGGGAGTGCCGGAGCGTCGCTTGCGGCTCCCCGTACATCACGCTCAGTCGCACCTTCTGCATAGGCATGTCGTGGTATTCGTGCAAATGGATGTTCAGCCGATAAGTGTGTCCCGCTTCCAGCTCCATGATCGAACTGGCAACGGCACTGCCGCTGCCTTTGCAGGCGTTGATCCAGACAATCGAACCGCAGTTGAGGTTCGCTTGGGACGCGCCCTCCAGGAAAAAGGTCCATTTGCCGCTTTTGTCCGGGGTGAATTCTCCGGTGATTTCCGCGGCATAATCTTTGTCGCGCAGCTCCTCGGGCAGGTCGGTCGCTTCGGCAAACTGCGGTTGCTCAATCAGACGTCGATGCGTCGCTTTGCGCACCGTGCGATCCTCAAAGAATGTGCATTCCCAGCCGCGGACGCCTGCTCCGGCGTCGGTCAATCCCATCATCGCAGGGGCGAAATTTTCGCCGGTTCCGGTGTCGGGATACCCTTGCACAAAGTCGATTTGAATGTCCGAGTCGGCCAGAAAATTGCGAATCCCTTCCAACGGCGTCACCTCGTGCCGCGTTTTGACTGCCGAACTGTGTCCGCCCAAATGATGTTCGCGCACGGCATTGTCGCCGACAACCAGCAGACGGCGGATCTTTTTCGGGGAGAGGGGAAGGGTATGGCGCTCGTTCTTGAGCAGGACGATTGCTTTCTCGGCGATTTGCAGCGCTGCTTCGCGATGCGCGTCGGTATTGCGCGCGCCTTCCGGCCGTTTCCTGCCGCCGAGCATTCCGATTGCAAACATGACTTCGAGAATCCGGCGCACTTTGTCGTCCAGCACGGCCGGATCGATCTGGTACTTTTCAATCGCCTCCCGGAAAGGGCGGCCCAGATAATCTTCATCGTAGGGAATTCTTCCGGTTCCCATTTCGATGTCCATGCCGCCGCGCGCGCTTTCGTAAGTGTCGTGGACGCCCGCCCAATCGGAGACGACTACACCGCGGAATCCCCACTCGTTCTTCAGAATGTGATTGAGCAGAAAATCATTTTGGCAGCAATGCTGTCCATTGAATCTGTTGTATGCGCCCATGACCGCAAGCACGCCGCCGTCCTTGACCGCCTTCTCAAACGCGGGCAGATAAATTTCCCGCAACGTGCGTTCGTCGCAAAGCGTGTCGACTTCGCCGCGGTTCAGCTCCTGACTGTTCAGCGCGAAATGCTTGACGCAGGCGCTGGTTCCCTGCTTCTGGATTGCCCGGATCGCGGAAACTGCGACTTCTCCGGCCAGATACGGGTCCTCGCTGTAATATTCAAAATTCCGGCCGCAAAGCGGATTGCGGATGATGTTCACTCCGGGCCCCAGAATCATGTCCTTGCCGCGGTCGCGCGCCTCCGCGCCCAACACCGATCCGAAGAGGTTCGCGCATTTCCTGCTCCATGTGGCGGCCAGCGCCGTTCCGGTCGGCAGATAAGTCGCGTAATCGGCCTCTCCGCCGACGGCGTCCCAGCTGTCTGCGCAGATCTCTTCGCGCACGCCGTGAGGCCCGTCGGACATGTGGATCGGCTCAATTCCCAAGCGGGGCACGCCTCCGTTGGTGAATTTGCTCGCCGCATGGCAGCAGGAAATCTTCTCTTCCAGTGTCATCTTGCCGAGCAGCCTTTCGATCTCGGCGCGGTAGGGATTCTTGCGCGGGTTCCTCTTCATAAAAGACCACCTAGTCCTGATCCAGCCGGTCCAGAAACCGGAACACCACTTCGTTGCCTGCCACCGTGAGCAGCGCCACAAAGAGCAATCCGCCCGCCAGGGTCATCACCTGCCAGGACACCTGATGCTCCATTGCGTTCTGCAGCAGCGTCGATCCCAGAAAGAAGATCGGCAATGCCAGCAGCAGCAGGAACAGCCGGTAAGCCCAGCGAAGGAGCTTGACCATCATCTTGCGGCTCGGGGAACCTTTGCCGCCGCGCTTGCGCAGCAGCGCCGTCTGAACCATCTGTGCGGTCAGGCTTTCAAAACTGATTCCCGCGACTTTCGCGGCTTTCGGCACCAGACTGGTCGCCGTACAGCCGGGAATGCTGTTGCCTTCCAGAATGAAAGCCGTCCCGTTGCGGTCGACAATGTAGTCCACCCGCACGATGTCACGGCAGTTGAAGCGATGGTAAAACTCGATCGCCTCCTGTGACGCCTGCCGGATGACATTGCTGGAAACTGTGCGCACGGGACAGAAATATTCCGTTTTTCCGTTGCGGTAGACATACTTTGCATCGTAATCGTAGAATCCGTGCGGACTTTTGATTTCGATCGCCGGAAGCGCGCGTCCCAGCATAACCGGGATGGTCAGCTCCGTTCCTTCGATAAACTCTTCGACCAGCAGACGGCGGTCGTATTTGAGTTCCGCTTCCACCGCGGCGTCCCAATCGTCGATCGTGTCCACCTTGACAATGCCGATGGTGGAGCCTTCGCGCGGCGCCTTGATGACCACAGGGAAATGCAGTTCACTGGGGAAGGCCCGCGATTTATCGGAGACAACCGCCCACTTCGCCGTGGGTAAATTACATTCGTCGAGAATTTTTTTGGTCACGATTTTGTCCATGACCTTCTCGCAGGAGGTGCTTCCGCCGCCGACAAAGGTGATCTTCGCTTCCTCCAGCTCCTTCTGGATCCGGCCGTCTTCGCCGAAGCCGCCGTGAAGAACCGGATACACCACGTCGTAATTTTTCATTTCGACTGTGGCGGCGCATTCCGTGATGTCCAGCTCGTCGACCTGATAGCCGCCGTTGCGCAGCGCGTTTGCCACTGCCGCTCCGCTGCGCAGCGAAATCTCCCGCTCGCTGCTGGTTCCGCCCTTGAGCACCAATACGGAGGGCGGCTTGGGCGACGTAAGCACATTCTCCTTGCTCTGCGGATCGAAAAACACTACTTCGCTTTCCAGATAGAAACCGTACAATTTGACGATCTGCCGACGGATATGACGCATTAAATCGACCACGTCCTTCTCGGTGGCGTCGGCGGTGTTGACAATGTAATTGCCGTGCTCATGGCTGACCATGGCTCCGCCGATGGAAAACCCTTTGAGTCCGGCACGCTCAATCAAACGGCCCACCGGTTCGCTGTCTCCGACGTTTTTGAACATACATCCGGCGGTGCGCCCCTTGGGCTCGACATTGCGACGGCGTTCAAGTTCTGCGCGGATGGCGCTCTTCTCTTCTTCCGGGTTGACTTTTTTGAGTTCGAGCACCAGACCGGTGACGATCAACTCCCGCGGCAGCGAACTCTTCCGATAGCCCCATTCGATCGAATTCCCTGACAGGGAAATCATGCTTCCGTCCGGCATACATCCGGCGATTTCGCGCACGAAAGAACCGATTTCAACCCCGGATGCGCCCGCATTCATGCGTGCCGCGCCGCCGACGCTTCCGGGGATTCCGGCCAGCCCCGCCAGACCGCCCAGACCGTGTTCCAAAGCGCGATTGATCAGTTCCCCCAGCCGCACACCTGCTCCGACGGTCACTCTGCCGGAGTTGTCGTCAAAACTCAACTGGGAAAATTTCCCTCCGACAAGCCGGATGACAACGCCGGAATAATTGCGGTCGCTGCCGAGCAGGTTGCTGCCGCCGCCCAGCGGAAACACCGGCACCCCCGCCTTGGAGGTGAAGGCCAGCAGTTGCGACAGCATCATATCGTCGACCGGCTCAGCCAGAACCGGGACCACACCGCCCACGCCGAGGGTGGTCAACTCCCGGAAGGGTACTTCGATTTTCAGCGGCAGATTTTCGACCGCCTGTAGCAATTCCGGAGCAAGAGACCACTGTGCCACGATTATGCACTCCTTAAAAAACGATAGATTGATGAGATAAATTGTCCTCTATGCTTCTCTCCGATGCGGAGGGAAGGGGGGTAGATCAATGTTGATAGACTTTCGACGGATCAAAAACTTTTTCGCCGACTTCCGTAAGCGCTTCTCCGTCCACTTTCCGGAAGAAGCAGCTGCGATGTCCGGTGTGGCAGGCGGCGCCGCCGATTTGTTCGACTTTGAAAACGACCGTATCGGCGTCGCAGTCCACGAGGATCTCTTTGATTTTCTGAATGTTGCCGGACTCTTCGCCTTTTTTCCACAGTTTCTGACGGCTGCGCGTCCAATAGGTTGCGCATCCGCTACGCAGGGTTTCGGCCCAGGATTCGGCGTTGATGTAAGCGAGCATCAGAACCTCGCCGGTTTTCCAATCCTGCGCGATGGCGGGGAGCAGTCCGCCGCCCTTGTTGAAGTCCAGTTCGATCATTTTGCGTTGTATCCTTATAATTATACTGTGAGAAAATCGCAAGTTTTGAATAATATATCAGGGCTGTATCTATTTTCAAATCGTTCGGAGAATACTTTTCAAGGAAAAAATCCGCTGGTCGAAGGTCGTTGACAATGCCTTCCCCGGTTTTTTTTGCAACCATGCGGGAAAAACGCTTGATTTTGTGGTCGTTCGGCAATACATTCTCCAAAGTAAAAAACGAGAGGAGGCCTTTTTTTTATGGGCAATTTTTTGAAAGCGCAGCAAATCACCGACAAAGTTTATTGGGTCGGTGCAATCGATTGGAATGTTCGCAATTTCCACGGCTATCAGACCGGCCGCGGTTCGACGTACAATGCTTTTCTGATTATGGATGAAAAGATCACCCTCATCGATGCGGTCAAAAAACCGTTCCTCGGGGAGCTTATGGAGCGGATTTCGTCCGTCGTGGACCCCGCCAAGATTGATTACATCGTCTCCAATCATGCGGAGATGGATCACTCCGGCGCGCTGCCGGAGGTGGTCAAACTGGTTTCGCCGGAGAAGGTTTTCGCCTCTCCGATGGGCGAGAAGGCGTTGCGCGCGCACTTCGGGGATTTTTTCCCGATCAGCAAGGTTGTCACCGGCGACAAGATTTCGCTGGGGCAAAGCACCCTGACGTTTGTGGAGACCAAGCTGCTTCATTGGCCGGACAGCATGTTTTCCTACCTCGATACCGACAAGATGCTCTTCAGCCAGGATGCGTTCGGAATGCATCTGGCCGGCAGCAACCGGTTCGCGGAGGAGTACGATTTGTCCTTGCTGGAGCATGAGGCAAAGAAATATTTCGGGAATATCCTCTTCCATCTGGCCGGAAGGATCTCCGAGCTCTTGAATAAACTGCCGGATCTGCATCTTGACATCCGCTGCATTGCGCCGGATCACGGGCCGATCTACCGTCGTCCCGAAGAGATTCAATGGATCCTCAATCTTTACACGCAGCTTGCGGCGGAAAAGACCCCCGGCAAGGCGCTGGTGTTTTATTCCACCATGTGGGAATCCACCGCAAAGATGGCCGGGGCGATCGCCGACGGGATTCGCGATTCCGGAATCGAAGTGGAGGTCGCCTCCCTCGCGGTGAACGAGCGCAGCGCGATCGTCACCAAGGTGGTCGATTCCGGGTTGGTCGTCGCCGGCGCTCCCACCATGAACAACCAGATGTACCCGGCAATGGCGGATGTTCTGACTTATCTCAAGGGATTGCGCCCCAAGAACCGTCTGGCGGCCGCCTTCGGTTCGTATGGCTGGAGCGGCGAGGCGGTCAAGCTGATGAATCAGGATCTTGCGGCGGCGGGATTCGCGTTGGTCGACGAAGGGTTGACCTGCAAATATGTCCCTGACCAAACGATGTTGGAACAATGTTTTGAATACGGCAAAAAACTTGCCGGAGCCTTAAAAGAAAAAAGAAAGGACGAAAAATGAAAAAGTACGTCTGCGATCTTTGTGGTTACATCTATGATCCGGCGGTGGGCGATCCCTCGAACAACATTCCCGCCGGAACCGCGTTTGAGGATCTTCCCGCCGATTGGGTTTGCCCCGAGTGCGGCGCATCCAAGGACGAATTTTCTCCGGTGAAATAAGCAATCTTCCGGCGGTGATGCCGCCAGAAAGATTTCGGAAGGACAGCGATCGGCAGAATTCGCGCCGTGATTCCACTTAACAAAGGGACGGATATGGATCCGTCCTTTTTTTTGTATGCCCGGCAGGGGCAATAACTCGACGGTGAAAGTCCGTTACAGACTTGGTAGCGGGAACTGTCAGCCAATAGCAAGGGTGTCCATCGCGAGGTGGAATCTGAAAGAAGCCCATCGGCAAAATCC
>JAQUYX010000116.1 GCA_028691615.1 Victivallaceae bacterium | reverse complement strand
GCGAACTTTGCGGAAGGTTTCAAAGAGCTGCTGCTCCGCATCGGAAATTCCCTCCGGCGCCTTGCCTGCCTTTCCGGGTTTGTCTGCTTTTCCGGGAGAAGCGGTCGCGGCAATGGTTTTTCCCGAGAGCGCGGAGCTGGAAACGTCGATTTCCAGCTCGACCGAGCCGGGATGTTCCAACTCGGCTTTGCCGCGCTCGTCCACTGTGATCGTCGGATATTCTCCCGGATTGCGCCGGAGAAGCTGCTGGGATTCCATCGTGCGAATCAGCGCGGCGATCTTCGTCTGCGGCATGGAGCCAAGCTCCCCGTAACAGGTGTAATGCTTCCAATAAAGCATTGCCGCGTCGTTTGAGCCGCCGAGAATCTGGGCGAGTTTGCCCGCGCCGACCCGGCCGTCCAGCATGGCCGCCGCCTTGAGCACGGTATGAATCAATTTGCGTTCGCTTCCGTCGGCGGCGCGGCGGCAATTCCCGGTGCAGCGGTCGCAGCTGCCGCATCGCCACGCGCCGGATTTTTCGCCGAAATACCCGATCAGGTGCGCTTGTCTGCACTCGCCGGTTTTCACATAGCGAATCACTTCGTCCAGCCGCGCAAGTTCAAACTCCCGTTTCTGACGGATGGCGGAAAAATCAATCTCCAGAATGGTTTTCTCCGGCTGCGTCAATTCGGTCATGCGCCCGGCAAAGGGCGGCTGGTATTGCAGCACGTCCGCGTCGAGCGCGTGAAGAACCCGACGGACCTGCTCGGGCGAAAGCTCCGCCAGATGGGAGAGTTCCTCCAAGGTTACTTCCAATCCGGTCAGCAGCCGCGCGCCGAAAAAACCGATGATCCGGTGAATGAACCGCGACCTCTGGGTCGTCTCCATTTGATGCAGCATCGAGAGTTTTGCCAGATCCCCGGTGAAACGCAAAACCCCGCGATTCTGGGATCGGTAAAGCCGCGCCACGTAGTTTTCATGCTCCAATACGCTCATGGCCGACCCGATTTCAATTTCGTTTTTCGCCCCGGGAACCGCTTCAGCCAGCTCGGCCAGCGTCAAGGCGACCGGGTGCGCCCCCCCGTCGCTGAGCTTTCGCAGCGTCTCGTAGAGCGAGCGGATCAGATCCTCCGAGGGGTTGTTCATGTCAATGAGAAATTCCTGCACATAACGGTCGCCGTAGCTGTAAAGCAGGACGCATTCGCTCATGGCGCCGTCGCGCCCCGCGCGGCCTGCCTCCTGATAGTAGGCCTCCAGCGAACCGGGAAAGTTGTAATGAATCACCCGGCGCACGTCGGCGCGGTCGATTCCCATTCCAAAGGCGTTGGTGGCCGCGAGCACCGGCACGGGGTCGCGCATGAATCGCTCCTGCGCCGTCTTGCGCTCGTCGTCGGAAAGTCCGGCGTGATAGGCGATGCAGTCAAATTCCCCAGCCAGCTCCTCGACCGCCTTGCGCGTGGAGGCGTAAATAATGGTCGGCTTCGGCGTTGCCAGGAGTTTCTTGAGCACGGCCTTCTTGGCGGCGGCGCCCCCGGAGACATCCAGTACGGAGAAGGCCAGATTGGGGCGGCGGAATCCGGCGACCAGAAGTTTCATCTCCGGCCGCTTCAGCGCGGCAACAATATCTTCGCGCACTTGCGTGGTCGCCGTGGCGGTGAAGGCGCAGACTTGCGCGATGCCGTAGCGTTCGGCCACATCCCCCAGCCGCAGGTAGGAGGGCCGGAAGTCATGCCCCCACTGGCTGATGCAGTGCGCCTCGTCCACAATCATGATCGCGGGGGGGGCGAAACGCATGAAATCGGTGAAACTGTGCATGGCGAAACGTTCCGGCGCGACGTAAAGGATTTTGCACGCTCCGGCGACGACGCGGGCGATGGCGTCGTGCTGTTCGGCGGCGGATTGCGTGCTGTTGAGAAATTCCGCGGGAATCCCCCGGCGGCGCAGGGCGTCCACCTGATCTTTCATCAGGGAAATCAATGGAGATACGACCAAACCGTACCCTTCCTTGAGCAAAATCGGCAGCTGATAACAGAGCGATTTTCCTGCTCCGGTGGGCATAACCACGGCCAGTTCCCCGCCGCGCACGATCTCCTCGACGATTTCGCGCTGATTGGGCAGGAATTTGTCGTAGGAGAAATATTGTTTGAGAGCCGCTTCCAGATCGATCATATTGGAATAATATACAGCCGCGCGTGTGTTTTGCAAGAAAAAAACGGCGGGAAAATGCTTGCATTTGCCAAGTTGGAACGGTATATTATCGAATGACGACATTGCTCCAAGGACGCACCGCGTCATCGGGCATGATTTTATCACAAAAATTCTTATCAGGGATTCAACTGTTTCAAATGGAAGAAGAGAAAGAGATTCTAATGCCTTCCGGCGACGCGCTGCTGCTGAGCTCATCGCCGCACATTCAGACCCGGCAGGGGGTTTCCTCCATCATGGGAAAGGTGCTGCTGGCGCTGCTGCCGGCGGCGCTGGCCGGAGCGTGGTTTTTCGGATTGCCCGCAGTCCGCGTCATGCTCTACTGCGTGATTTTCAGCGTGGGAGCGGAGGCGATCTGGTGTTATTTTGCGGGCAAGAACATTAAAGGAACCGTGCTGGACGGCAGCGCGGCGGTCACGGGACTTTTGCTGGCGCTGAATTTGCCCAGCACCGTCGGCTGGCATGTGTGTCTGATCGGCGCGCTTCTGGCCATCTGGCTCGGCAAACAGATTTTCGGGGGACTGGGCAATAATGTGTTCAATCCCGCGCTGGTCGCCCGGGTGGGATTGCTGATCGCCTTGCCCGGAGCCATGACGACCTTCACGACGCCGCGCGCGCCGGCTGACTCGATTTGCGCAACTTCGATGCGAACCTGCGCCACGGCGACGCAGACTTGCGCGACTCCGCTCGGACTGGCGAAGATGGCCGCCAAAAACAATCCGCAGGAGCTTTCGCAGTATCAGACCCGGCAGGCGTATTGGAATTATTTCCTCGGTTGTCGCGCGGGGAGCTTGGGCGAGACTTCGGTGCTGGCCATTCTGATCGGTGCGGCGATGCTGATCTTCTGGAAGTTGATTAATTGGCGGGTTCCGCTGTTTTATGTCGGGACGGTCTTTGTTTTCACCGCGATTGTCGGATATTTTGCGCCGGAAAGGACGCCGACGGCGCTGTTTGAGGTGCTGACCGGCGGATTGATGCTCGGCGCGGTATTTATGGCGACCGACATGGTGACCAGTCCCATCACCGATCTCGGTTCGGTGATTTTCGCAATCGGGTGCGGCGTGATGACCTGTGTGATCCGGCTCTGGGGAAATTATCCGGAAGGGGTGAGCTTTTCCATTCTCTTCATGAACGCGCTGGTTCCGCTGATCGACCGGATGTGCGTCCGGCGGCCCTTCGGGTATCAGAGCGAAAGAAAAGCGTGAAGGGAAGTTGCAAAAATGATGGATTTCAAGAAAACAGATAATATTTTTTTGCTGGGGCTTTTTCTCGGCGTTACGGCGATTGTGGCCGCGGCGCTGATGGCATGGGCATTCCTCTTGACGGAAAAGCCGATCGCCGCTGCGCAGAAAGCGCGTCTGGCCAAGGATTTGGCGAAGGTTATGCCCGCGTTTGTCAATGCCCCCGGCTATGGCGCAAGCGTCCGGCAAAGCCCCGGCGGCGTGTCGGTGCGGTTCCTGCCGGCGTTCACGCAAGGGCAACTTGTCGGCGTGGCCGGCGAGGGCAGCACGCCCAACGGGTATGCAGGCAAAATTTCCGTGCTGGCCGGCTTGCGTCCGGATGGAAGCATTCGCAGCGTGATTGTCACCGGACACGGGGAAACCCCCGGTCTGGGCGCGGAGGTTTGCGACCGCAAAGAGGTGCGCCGAATCGATACGCTTTTTGCAAAACGCGAAGCGGGCAAGCTTGCGGACAATGCGATCCTCGACCAATTTGCGGGTCGGACGACCTCTCCGGTCAAGTGGAAACTCAAGAAAAACGGCGGGGATCTTGCGTTCAAATCCGGCGCGACCATTACCAGCGGCGCAGTCGGTGATTTGACTTGGGAGATCGCCGAATGCTTCCGGAGCAACCGCGAGGCGTTGTGCGCCGAATTTCAGAAAAAAGCCTCGGGCGGGAAAAATATGCGGCGAAATCAGGAGAAGAAAGCGAGCGTTGCGGGAAAATGAGTAATTTTAAGGAATTGATCAAGGGACTGTGGAAGGAAAACCCGGTCTTTGTGCTGTTTCTCGGATCGTGTCCGACGCTGGCGGTGACCGGCAACGCCGTCAACGGACTGGGCATGGGGCTTGCAACGACCTTTGTGCTGGTTTGCAGCAATGTGGTGATTTCGCTGATCGCGGGAATCGTGCCGCGCAAGATCCGCATTGCCGTGTACATTCTGGTGATTGCCGCGTTTGTGACGGTGGTGGATATGCTCATGCAGGCGTATGCGCCGGAATCGTTGAACAATGCGCTGGGCATTTTTATTCAGTTGATTGTGGTCAACTGCATTGTGCTGGGCCGCGCGGAGGCGTTTGCCTCGAAAAATAACGCGGTAAAGTCCTTTTTTGACGGCTTGGGCATGGGGTTGGGCTTCACCTTCGCGCTGGTGACGCTCGGGGCGATCCGGGAATTTCTGAAGTCCGGCTCGCTCTTCGAAGTCAAACTGATTCCCTGCTGGACGACGGATTTTCTGCTGCCGAGTTCGGCGCCGGGAGCGTTCATTATTCTCGGAGTGCTGCTGGCGGGGATGAATTATTTGAATTTGCGCAAGGCGGTCAAGGCGGGGAAGGTTTATATTCCGCCGCGCGGACTGGATTGCCGCAACTGCCGCATCTGTCATTGGCCGTCGGGCGAGGAGAAGTGATTTTCCGCCGGGCACTGACATCATGATCGAATTTAATCAATCAAGGAGGATTTGAAAATGGATATTGATTGGAGCAACCTGAAGTTTGAATTTCTTCCGACGAAGTCGAACATCCGTTTCACCTGTCACAACAACCGGTGGGACGAAGGGAAACTTTACAACACTTACGATATCACCATGTCGGTCGCGGCGAACTGTCTGCATTACGGACAGGCGATCTTCGAGGGCATGAAGGCGTTTCGCTGCAAGGACGGCAAGGTGCGCGTCTTCCGGCCGCAGGAGAATGCCGAACGCATGCGCCGCTCGGCGGCCCGGATCATGATGGCGGATTTCCCCGCGGAGATGTTTCTCGACGGCGTGCGCCGGGTGGTGCGCGACAATCTGGAATACATTCCGCCCTACGGGACCGGCGGTTCGCTTTACATTCGTCCGGTGATGTTCGGGACGACCGCGCAGATCGGGGTCAATTCGAGCGTCGATTATACGCTGGTCATCATGGTTGTGCCGGTGGGCGCGTATTACAAGGGCGGCATCACCCCGGTGGATGCGATGGTTTCCGACTTTGACCGCGCGGCGCCGCGCGGGACGGGGACGATCAAGTGCGCGGGCAATTACGCCGCAAGTCTTTATCCGGGGAAGCTCGCCAAAGAGGCGCATTGCCCTGTGGCGCTTTTTCTGGATCCGAAGGAACGCGAATATATCGACGAATTCGGCACGAGCAATTTTCTGGCGGTCACCAAGGCCGGACAGTATGTGACTCCGGAATCCGAATCGATTCTGCCGAGCGTGACGAACAAATCGCTTTTCGCGATTGCCGGGGATCTGGGGATGAATCCGGTGCAGCGTCCGATTCATGTCGGAGAACTGGCCGACATGGCGGAGGTCGCCGCCTGCGGCACCGCGGTGGTGCTGACGCCGGTGCGCCGCATTTATTACGGGGATAAGGTGTTTTCCTACGGGGAGACCATCGGACCGAAGCTCAAGGCGCTGTACGATCACATGACCGGGATTCAGTATGGCGAGCTGCCGGACACGCGCAACTGGCTTATGGACATTTGATGCAAAAATGAAAATCTTCAGGACCCGCGCGGAATTGCGCGAATTTGTCGCTTCCGAGAAAAAAGCCGGCCGTTCGATCGGTCTGGTGCCGACCATGGGGTTTCTCCATGCGGGGCACTTCGCGCTGATCGACATGGCCTGCACCTTGGCCGACACGGTGATCGTCAGTGTTTTCGTCAACCCGACGCAGTTCGGTCCCAATGAGGATCTGGACAAGTATCCGCGCAGCTTCGAGGCGGACTGCCGCAATTCGGAGGCGCACGGGGCCGTCGCGGTCTTTGCGCCGACGCCGGAAACGATGTACGACCGGGATTTTTCGGTATGGGTGAGCGAGGAGAAGCTCTCGAAGGTGTTGTGTGGGAAAACCCGTCCGATTCATTTTCGCGGGGTCTGCACGGTGGTGGCCAAACTTTTCCATCTGGCGCAGCCGGATGTGGCCTGTTTCGGGCAGAAGGATGCACAGCAGGCGTTGATTATTCAGAAGATGGTGCGCGATCTGGATTTTCCGGTGCGGATTGTCGTAGTTCCGATTGTGCGTGAGCATGACGGATTGGCGTTGAGCTCGCGCAACAAATATCTCTCCGCCGGGGAACGGGCCGCCGCGCCGGTGATTCACCGCGTGCTTACGGCGATTGCCGAGGCACTTCGCCAACACGGGATGGCCGCGTCTTCGACCTTGCTCGAGGCCGGAAAACTGGAATTGGAAAAAGCCGGCGGCGTGATTGATTACTTGGAAATGCGCGACGCGGATACGTTGGATATGGCGGACTCTTCCGCCCGCAAGATTCTGCTCGCCGCCGCGGTGAAATTCGGAACGACGCGTCTGATTGACAACGAGATTGTCGTCCCCGCCTCCCAAACGGAATCATCCCAAACGAACAAGCGCTGACGGGAGAAAATTTTTTTATGCAGGTAATTACGATCAACGATCCCGACCGCGGGTTCAAATTAAGCAAACTCTACCGCCGCGCCGGGTATCCGGCCGAGGCCGAGCAGGCGGCTCGCGAGATGATCGAGCAGGTGCGTCTGCAAGGCGATGTCGCGTTGAGCGACTTTGCACGGAAATTCGACCATGTTTCGCTGCAGCCGGATGAATTCCGGGTGACGGATTTCGAGCTGGCTCAGGCGGAGAAAGCGTTGTCGGCGGCGGACAAGCGCGATATTCGCGCGGCGTATCGCCACATCGTGGATTTTGCCAAGCAGACGATGCCGAAAGGACGGACTTTTTCCCCGCGTCCGGGGGTGACGCTCGGCGAAAAGTTTTCGCCGATGGAGCGTGTGGGCGTCTACATTCCCGGCGGCACCGCGCCATTGGTTTCGACGGTGCTTCACACGGCGGGAATCGCCGCCGTGGCGGGAGTCCGGGAAATCGTCGCGGTGACTCCCGCGCGCAAGGACAAGAGCGTGCATCCGGCGGTGCTGTATGCCATGAAGCTCGCCGGCGTCACGGAGATTTACCGCTTGGGCGGAGTCTACGGGGTCGCCGCGCTGGGGTTGGGAACCGAATCCATCCGGAAGGTCGAAAAGATTGTCGGCCCCGGCAATGCCTATGTGACTGCGGCGAAAAAACTTCTCTACGGGGAGAGCGCCATCGACATGGTGGCCGGTCCCAGCGAGATTCTGGTGCTGGCCGATGCGGGGGCGCCGGCGGATTTCATCGCCGCCGATTTGCTTTCGCAGGCGGAGCATGGTTCCGGCCGGGAACAGGCCGTGCTGATCAGCACGGATTTTACGCTGTTTGCCAGAGTGAGTGACGAGCTTGCAAAACAGAAGGCGACGCTGCCGAAACTCAAAGCGGTCGAGAAGGTGTTGGAGCAGGGGCTCTTCTTCATTGAAGCCGATTCCGAAGAGGAGGCCGCGGAGATTGCCAATAGTTACGCTCCGGAGCATCTGGAGGTCATGACGGAAAAGCCACGCGGCACAGCGAAATTGTTGAACAGCGCGGGCGCGATTTTTCTCGGACCTTGGACGCCGGAACCGATCGGCGATTTCTGCGCGGGGCCGAGCCATGTGCTCCCGACGGCGGGAAGTGCGAAATTCTTCAGCGGCATCACCGTATCGACTTTCCTGCGGCGCAGCAGCCTGTTGGAATACACGCATGCCGCGGTGCAGAAGGAGATCGGCATTGTGGAAACCTTCGGCCGTCTGGAAGAACTCTCCGCACATGGCCGCAGCGGTTCCATCCGGAGACGCTGAAGCAGTTGGATTCGCACCGTCAGAAGAGTTTTCGCAGTTCTTCGCGATCGTCGAAGTGGTGTTTTACGCCCGCGATCTCCTGATAATCCTCGTGGCCTTTGCCGGCGAGCAGAACCAGATCGCCGGGACGCGCTTCGCCCCAAGCCAGCGCAATCGCCTTGCGGCGGTCCGGCTCGACGAGAATTTTTTCCCGATGCTCCACGCCGGAAAGAATTTCATCGAGGATCGACAACGGGTTTTCGCTGCGCGGATTGTCGGAGGTGGCGATGGCGACGTCCGCGAGCGATTCGACCACCCGTCCCATGCGGGGCCGTTTGCTTTTGTCCCGGTCGCCGCCGCATCCGAAGAGCACAAGGACGCGTTTTGTGGCGACCTGCCGCAACAGTTCCAGCACGTTTTTGAGCGCATCGTCGGTATGCGCGTAGTCCACAAAGAAGACCGCGCCGTCTGGGCGTACGAATTTTTCCAGCCGTCCCGGAGCCGCCGGAACCGTCGCCGCCGCCGCGATCAATTCCGGCGCATTCAGCTTGAGATTTCGTCCCGCCGCCGCCGCCAGAATCGCACCGGCCGAGTTGTAGATATTGTGCTTGCCCACCAGCGGAATGTGAAATTCGGCGTCCCCCAGTCGGAAGGCGCTGCCGGAAAGAGAAATCGATTCGATCGCAAGGGCGATCTCGCAATTGTGTTCTCCGAAGACCAGTGGCTGTTTGCCGCGCTGCCGCAGTTGGGCGGCCAGCTTTTGCCCGTAGTAATCGTCGCCGTTGATGACGGCGCAGCCGTCCGGGGCGAGGTGTTCGAGAAAAAGTTTGGATTTTGCCGCGAAATATGCCTCGGTGGTCTTGTGGTAATCCAGATGGTCGCCGGTGAGATTGGTGAAAATGGCCGCGCGGAACGCAATGTTGCCGATCCGTTCCTGATCGAGCGCGTGGCTTGACAGCTCCATGGCGCAGCAGCGCAGGTGGTTTCTCCGCATCTGATCGAACAACGCAAAGAGTGTCGCAGGTTCCGGCGTTGTCTGCGTCGATACGCGCGCACCGGAATTGGAATTGTATTCCACAGTACTGATCAATCCGGTCGGGGCCCCGAGAGAATTCAGCAGATGACGCAGCAAATATGCCGTG
>JAQUYX010000115.1 GCA_028691615.1 Victivallaceae bacterium | reverse complement strand
GCCTTCCAGAAAATCGTCACGTCCATCCCGTCATACTGCGCACTCGGACGACTCCGATTGAGCACCGGCGCCGTATCATCCTTCATTTCAAACGATTCCCCGCGGCTCCATGCCCCGGCGTTTCCCGCCTTGTCCAGCGCCTGAACATAATAGGTGTATTCTCCGGGCGCAACTTTCTTGATCGTCACACGATTGCTCTTGGAGGTGTAACTGGTCTGCACGCCGTCGGCATCGACCACCTGTACCGAATAGGAACTTACCCCCACATTGTCTTCCGCCAATTCCCAGGAGAGAACGGCTTTGTAATCGCCGGTGGTCACGGTCTTGCCGAACTCGGTCACCTGCGTCGGCGCGGTCACATCCGCCACCGTGTAGCTGGCCTTGACTTTCGCGCTGACATTGCCGGCAAAATCCACGGCCTGCGCCGTCAGGGTATATTTGCCCACCGTATTTTTCTCAAACTCGTAATCGGAAACAGAGCCGTCCACTTGCTTGCCGTCGATGATATAATAATCAACTGAATCCTGATTGAGCAGCGACAGATTGATCCCGACGGTATATTCGCGCACTTCCGGTTTGAGTTTTCCCAGCACCGGACGGGTCTTGTCGATATTGTCAATGGTCACCGTGCTATCCTGATAATTGCCCCACGCGTCAAAGCTGCGCACGGTTATGACGGAATTATTCTTGATCGTCAGCGGCGCGCCGCTGTAACTGCGGAACGATCCGCCGTTGACGGCATATGCTCTGCGAACCGCATAGGCGGAAGTACGGACGGAAAGCGTGACATTTTCATTGGTCGGCGCGGAGGTATTCGCCGTGACAACCGGCGTAAGCATCTGCGCATAATCCTCGACGTTCAACACCAGATTGTCCCCGCCGTCCGTGGACACCAGCGAGAAAAGTCGTCCGTTGTAGTAACACGGCGCGCCGTCCATCACGAGACTGGCAAAAGCCTTGTCGTCCTTGCGATTGCTGGCAATCGCCAATTCCGGCTGAAACCCGTCTCCGAACTCGGAAAGCTCCGGCAAGTCCTGCAACAACTGATAAGTTCCCGCATTCTGCCGCTCGTCCACCAGAATCAAGACTCCAACATTCAGATTCTTCGCGTTGACGACACAGTAAAAATTCTCATCCCCCTGACGCTGCGTCAGATCCAGCACCGCAAAGCCAACCGCATTTTCATCTTCGCTGAGCGCCGAAGTCGACACGGTCCCGTTCGCAGTCAAACTGCTGCGAAGCAGCACTTCCCCGTCAATCAGACTGCCCTCTTCCATCCGAAGCGAACAGCTCTTCCCGATGGTGATTACGCCATCCAGCGCCCCGTCTTCCATCACGGTAATCATGCCGCCTTCGACCACACTCGAATCCGCCAGAATACTTCCGGAGGCGACCGTCACAAAGGAACCGGCCCCGATGACGGAGGTGCTTTGCGCATAACTCTCCTCGGCAAGGATCAGGGAAGCTCCGTCCTTGAGTGTGGTATCAGCCACATAACCGTTGGTGACGTTCTGAACGCTGCCGATCCCGGAAAACGTATTGTTGCAAGAATCAGAGTTGCTTACCGTCTGCGTTGAGTTGAGGAATGTCCCGTTCGACGCCGTGGAATAACCACTGACAATCATCCGGGCGTCCTTCATTTTCACGCCGACCGCCGTGGATTCCTCGATGATTTCCAGAAGCGCATGGGAAGAAGCGTTCACATCGCGCACCGTTCCATTGTAAGTTCTTCCTGATGGAAAGAATGGTTATTCTGGTGCTGTTGTTTGTCAAAATTTGTCATTCTCTTGCTCAAAAGGTCAGCTTGTTACATGCGATTTAAATTTTCAGGGTGATGCTGGAGCTGAGGGTGGTATTATCTCGTCAGGCGAGGGTGATACTTCAGCACTTGGTGCAGGTGGAGAATTGGGAATTTATGCGGCTGTTGGTGGTGATGATAAGTTAATTCCATATTGGCAAACAAAGGTTGGTAGTTATACTGACATCATTTCTTGGAATGCTACTTATAATTCTGATGTTCAATTGCTTAAATGTTGTCGGGGAGAATCTGTTGCTCCCAAGGGCGCAGATTATGTTCTGCTTGGTGATATGACTGGTGATGGAAGGTGCGGCGGCCCAGCAAACCATATCGAAGTTCTTGCTGGTTCCCTTTTCCGCATCATGGGCGTTTTTCTTCAAATCGTCCGAAATAATTACCGACTGATTGGAATTCGTATACCGGTAGACCTTGAATTGACTCAACGTCAACGCGTCCACCCGGGGGAAATTTGCATGCAGATTCTCGTCGTTGAACTTAAAATCAAAGGTGCTGGCCATAACGTTGTCTCTATGAGTTAGCGGGATGGGTGTACGCGTTTTTTGATGGCTGGGGAATATACATGCGGCCATTCCCCATTGCAAGTTCTCCAATTAAAAAAAACAAACGCATTCACAAAAAATCCCGGCCCCACGCCGGGCTGCATCGGGGACGCAACCGGCGGAAACCGGGATTTTCTGAGTGCGAGCGAGATTCAAAGCGCGGAAACGCTCAGTAATAATCGCAAAATTCCATGCTCGGATCCATCGCCTCCGCATCAAAGGCCGCCGCCAGACGCGGCGCGACAAAGCCGATGTTCGCCAAAGATCTCCGGCAAAGCTCCTCCGCAGGCGCAAGCGCATCGGAAACATCCGAATCAATCAATTCAGGCCCCGCCGGAAGCAGCAGTGACAATGACATCTTCGGCAGCAAACGCATTCCGCAATCGCGCAAATGATCCCGCATCCCCTTCGTGTTCGAATGTGACTTTCTGGACATTTGAACTCCTCCTTTCATGAATGATATTGCTCAATCAGCCATCGCAGTTCCTTTCTCCATCCTCCTGAGCACTACTATAATCAACGGAAAAAAACATTACAACTACTTTCGTTGTTTTTTCGAACAATCGATAACAATTCCGATTTTTAAATTTGAAAATCGCCCTCCGGATTGACGGCATTGACAAAAGTCCCGTCGATGGATTCCGGATGGATCGGGAAAGGAATGAGATGGTGGATTTGAGCGGAGCTACTCGGAGAGTAACTCCCGAAAAGCCACCGTTGCAGACCTTTTCCGAGACGTCGGAAGATGCGGCGCGAGTTTTGTCGAGTGCCGTTCGGATTATCACGCACCGAGAATTGACAATCCATCTGCGACATGATATATTACCTTTTTACAGGATTCGCATGAAACAACAAACCCAACAGCTTGGCAGCGCCCCCATATTCTCCTTGCTTCTGCGTCTGGCGCTCCCCTCCATCGCAGGACTTCTGGTCGGCAACCTCTACGTCATGGTCGATCGCATTTTTGTCGGCCATTGGGTCGGACCGACCGGTCTGGCGGCCATGACCGCGGTCACGCCCGTAACCATGATCGTATGGGGAATCGCCATTCTTATCGGCCGCGGCGGACAGGTTCTTTATTCCATTGCGCTGGGGCAGAAGCGTTACGGCGCAGTGCAGCGCCTGTTCGGCCAGAATCTCGCACTTTCCCTCACGGCCGGAGCGGGATTGACGATCTTCGGGCTGGTGTTTCTGGACGAAATTCTCTTTTTCTTCGGCGTGACGCAAAGCGCACTGGAGGCGGGGCGCAGCTATCTGTCGATCTCGTTATACGGGACCGTATTCATCATGCTGGGCTTCTCCAACAATTTCATCCGCGCCGAAGGGTATTCGTCGCTGGCGATGTTCACACAGGTGATCGGGGCGCTGACCAATGTCGGGCTGGATTATCTCTTTGTGGCAAAACTCTCCATGGGCATGGCAGGAGCGGCCTATGCCACCGTGATTGCCCAAGGATGTTCGGCGGCATGGGTGCTCGCCTTTTTCCTTTCCCGCAAAACGATCGCGAAGATCCGGCTGCGCTACATTCGCTTTTACAGTTTCCGGCGCGTGCTGGCAACGCTCTACAACGGCCTTTCGCCCTTCTCCATCGGCATCTCCGGCAGCATTGTCTGGACGGTGCAAAACCGCATGCTGATCGCGCACGGCGGCGATTTGGCGCTGGCGGCGTTCGGGGTGATTCTGACCGTGGCGCAATTTCTTTTTACGCCGATCTTCGGCGTCTGCATGGGAATGCAGCCGATCATCGGCTACAATACCGGCGCGGAAAAGTACGATCGAGTACTCAAAACATTTCGAGTCACCTGCCTGCTCGGCGCGGCACTGGGCTTGCCGCTTTGGGCGACGGTCATGATCTTTCCCGAAAAAGTCATGCAGCTTTTTGTCGGCAACCGCCCCGAACTGATCTCCATCGGCGCATTCTCCATGCGCGATTATCTCATGCTGATGCCGGCGGGCGCGGGGGTGGCGATTTTTGTTTCCCAATACTTCCAGTCGGTCGGGAAACCGCTCTATGCCTTGCTGATTGCGATGTCACGGCAACTGCTGTTTGAATTGCCGCTGGCGTTGATTCTTCCGGGCTTCTTCGGCTATGCGGGCGTGGTCTTTTCGGCGCCGATCGGGGACTGCATCGCAGCGGCGCTGGCAATCTCCTTAATTCGCCGGGAAATCAAACGGCTGAAAAAACTTTTATGCGGGTCGGCAAACTAGTTTCCTGGCGTTGCTTTCCCGCGCTTGCTTTGGAGCAATCCGGCATATTCCTGCTCCAAAATATCCCCCATCTTGTGCCAGTCAAACTGTTCCAGCACAAGTTTTCTGCCGTTCTCTCCGAGACGGCGGCGGAGTTCCTCGTCCTCGAGAAGCGTGCAAACCGCCGCAACCACTTCCGGCACACTTTCCGGGGTCACGCAAAAACCGGTTTGATCGTTCCGCACCACCTCCGGCGTCCCGTCCAGACGAAACGCCACCACAGGCCGCCCCGAAGCCAGACTTTGCACCGCCGAACGCGGCAATCCTTCCCGAAGCGAAAGATGACACAGGAGATCGCTCAAGGCCAGATAGTCCGCCACCTTCTCCGGCGGAACCAACCCCGCAAACACAAAATGATCCGTCAAACCGTATTGTGCGATTTTCTCATCCAGTTCGGCACGCATGGGCCCGTCGCCGATCACCAGAAAACGGGTTTTCGGAAAACGCTTGCAGATATCCGCCGCCGCGGGAATTAAGAATTCATACCCCTTCAACGGGAAAAGCCGGGCCAGCGCCGCGACCACCGGCACATCCGGGGGAATCCCGAGCGACGCGCGCAACTCTTCCGAGGGCTGCGCGGCAGCGAAGCGGCGCGTATCCATGCCGCTGTAAACGACCCGATATTTCTCGCGGGGCGCGACATGGGCAGCGACGGAACTGTCGATCATCGCCTGCGCGACGGCGTAAATCCGGTCGCAAAATTTGGCGGCAAGCCATTCCGACGCGATATAAATTGCGTTTCGATAAAACTTTTCGTAGGGATGAAAGGCCTGACCATGAACCGTATGCACCACCACCGGAACCCCCGCGCGCCGGGCGGCGATCCGGCCGAGAATACCGGCCTTCGAGCTATGGGTATGCACCACGTCGAATTGCCGTTCCCGGAAAAAACGCACCAGTTCCCGGTACGCCTTGAGATCCTGCATGGGCGACAATTCCCGGATCAGCGAAGGGATCGTCACGATTTCAAACTCCGGGAAATCGACATTTTCCAGCAATTTTCCCTCGCGCCCCGGAGAAAATCCGGTGACAAGCGTGACCTGATGACCTTTGCGGACATGATCGGCGATGGTGAGAAGCGTGTTTTCCTGTGCACCGCCGACAATCATGCGGGTGATGATATGACAAATTTTCATAAATTCTTCCGGTTGCCATTAAAAAAATGTGACGACGGAGCGATCAATCCAAAAGCAAAAATCCAACGGATTGCGTCTCTAATCGCTTCCTAATATACCCTGTTCCTCGTTTTTTTGCAAGTGTTCCGCCGAAACGAACCGGATCAAGCGTGTCATTCGCCCCGGCGTTTTATGCTTCGGAGCGCGGCAGTCGCCGATTCGGGATGCTCCGGCCAGTCGTGTTTGGGATAACGCTGTCGAAGTTCCTTGCGGACCAGAACCCATGTGCCGCGCCAGAAATTCGGCAAATCCGAAGTAATCTGCACCGGACGCCCTGCGGGATTGAGCAATTCCAGACGCAGTGGCAAATGAAACCGCCCCACGCACGGATGCTCCGACACGCCATACACCTCCTGAAGTTTCACCGAAACCGACGGCTGCTCCCCCGCGTAATCAATCCGGTGCGACGCGCCCGCCGGAGTCCGGAAAACGGCCGGATATTCTTCATTCAGACGCGCTTTGACTTCATAATCAAGCCGATTCTCCAACGCGGCGCGCAAATCCAGTTCCTTGAGCCGGGCGAAGGCATTGCGCATTCGCGCCAGCGGCGTCAACGCTTCCGTCAAGACTTCGGGCAACCTCTCATCCGACCAGTCACAGTACCGGTCCGGATCGTTCCGGTACGCGTATTGCATTCGGGCGATCCACTCTTCGGCATTTCCCAGCGGGAGAATTGCCCGCCAGTCGCGCCGGAAAAGCTCCGTCAGAAGCCGCTGCGTCAATTCGTCTTCGCGCCCTTCCCCGGGGAGACGCTTCTCCTCGAGCACAATATTTCCGAGCTTGCGGCGTCCCGCCACAAATACCCGTCCCGCCGCTTCGTCAAATTCCACAGTCTCCTCGGATTCAAACGCGGATGGGAAAAATTGCTCCAACATTGCAAGGGAAATGGGCGCGGCAATCCGAATTTTCGGCACGCCGCCGGCCAATTCGACACGCGGAACCGCCAAAAATTCCTCCCGCGTCAATTCATGATGCTCCGGCAACCCCGCTTCCCGCCCCGACGCCAACACATAACGGCACGAATCGACGGCACGCCTGCGGGCAATGCTTTCCGGAAAGGCGAACGCCAACAGCAATCCCGCGTGCGAAGAAGCGTCCGCCGTGGAAAAAATCCCCTTCTCTCCGGCAACTTTGGCCATGCGTCGAAACAGCCGCAGACTTTCGGCAAATCTGGCGTCCCCCTGCACAGACAACGACCGGAGTTGTTCGATGGCGTCCACCTCCGGACTGCGGATGTCCGCCTCCAATAAGGCCGCAAGCTGACACCCGAGTTCCGCGCAGTGCATTTTTTGTGCGGCAAGCAGCAAGGAAGCATACCTCGGATGCGTGCCCAGTTGCACGGCGGATCGTCCTTTCGGCGTAATTCCCCCCGCGCGATCGGCGAATCCTTGTTCGCGAAGCAGCGTCCGAGCCGCATTCCATGCTTTTTCCGGCGGCGGATCGGGGAAAGCAAGCTGCCCGGGGGACGCGCCCCACGCGGCCAATTCCAGCGCCGGTCCGGCCAGATCGCACTCCAGAATCTCCGGCGAAACCGCCAACGGCAGGCGCAGGAAACGATCCCGCGTCATCATCCGAAACACCACTCCCGGTCCCAGCCGTCCCGCCCTCCCCGCGCGCTGAACGGCATTCTGCTGCGCGATCGTGCGTATTTCCAACGCGGAAAAACCGGTCGCGGGGTCATAAATCATACGCTTCTCCAGCATGGAATCCACCACCGCGTCGATTCCTTCCAGCGTCAAACTCGACTCCGCGAGATTTGTGGAGAGCACAATTTTCCGTTCTCCCGGCGCGGGCGGAGCAATCGCGGCATCCTGCGCCGCCGCGTCCAGAGTTCCGGCCAACTCGTAAATCCGGCAATCATGCGGCACCTTCCCCGCAAGCAGCCGTGCAATCCATCCGATCTCCCTCCTGCCCGGAAGAAACGCCAACACGCCGCGCGCTCCTTCCGAGAGCGCCGCTAAAATCCGTTCCGCCATCCCTCGGCGAAACTCCTCCGTTCCGGGAACAAGTGCTTGCGCCGGAGCAAGATAACGCTCCTCCACCGGAAACAGCCTGCCATTGCCCCGCAAAATCACCGGATTTTCCAGCAACGCGGCGATCCGGTCGGTCTCCAGCGTGGCGGACATCACCAGCACCAAAAGATCCTCCCGCAGTCCGCCGCGCACATCCATGGTCAAGGCAAACGCGAGATCGGACGCCAGATTTCGCTCGTGAAATTCATCAAATACAACCAGTGCGCACTCTTTTAGCTCCGGGTCGGACTGAAGCATCCGCACAAGCATCCCCTCGGTGACAATGAGAAACCGCGTTCCGGCGGACCAAACCTTGTCTCCTCTGGTCTGATACCCGACCAGTCCGCCGGGTTCTTCGCCCAAAAGCGCGGCAATGCGTTTGGCGATCGAGCGCACCACCGCGCGACGCGGCTCCAGCATGATAATCCGGCCGCCCGCCGCACCCGAACGCAGCAGTTCCGCCATCAGCGCGGTCGATTTTCCCGATCCGGGCGGAGCAGTCAGAATGATTTTCCGACGCTCCCGCACCGCCCGGACCAGATCGTCCAGCAGTTCCAGCGCAGGCAAAGATTGTGTTCCCGGGGGCGGCATGGTTCTCCAGTTTTATTAATAAATCCGGCGCCTTCGCGGCGGCGACACGCGGTTTCTGTCGCTGCGCCATTGGCTCCGCAAAAAAAAAGCACGTGTTCCAAATTCTCTCCGGAACCCGCGCTTTCTTTTTGAAATTCTTGAATCAATCCGCGACGACCGCGACCTTGATTCCCTTCATCTGCACGTTGGTCTCCAACGCTTCCTTGATCTGCGAGAGCGGGAAGTGATGGGTGACAAACTGCTCCACCGGCAGCCCGATCGCTTTGGCGCGGCGCAAAAAGTCAAAGGTCGTCGGATAATCCTGCGGGGTATAAACCCACGATCCGACCGCGACAACCTCTTTGTTGCAGAGGTCATAATGCGGATTGATCTGACAATTTCCGCCGTCCAGGAAGAAGCCGACTTCGCAAAGCCCGCCGCCGCGACGAATCATCTTCCAGGCGTTCGCATGCGCCGCGGGGACGCCGGTGCATTGGAAAACAAATTCCGCGCCGAGTCCGTCGGTCGCTTGTTTGACTTCCGCGAGCATGGCGTCGAAGCTCGGATATTTGGAGAAATTGAAGGTGTGCGACGCGCCGAGCGTCTTGGCGATTTCCAGCCGGTTGTCGTTGCCGTCGAGCGCGATGATATTTTCGATGCCGAGCGTGCGGATGACCGCCATGACCATCAAGCCGATCGGTCCGCAGCCCTGAATAAGCACCTTGGTGTTGAATTTGAGCAGCCCCGTGGACTTGGCCCGCTCCACAGCGTGCACCGCGACCGCGGCCGGCTCGATGAGCATACGCTGATCCAGCGACATTCCGGTGACATT
>JAQUYX010000114.1 GCA_028691615.1 Victivallaceae bacterium | reverse complement strand
TCGACCACGGAGAGCGGCGCATCTTTGTATGCGCCGAACGGAATCGTCTTCGCCAATCCCCGCGGCAGTGGCGGGACGCTGATTACCGGAGGTCCGGATGCGAACACCCGGGTCGAAGGCGGCGTCAGCTCCGGAACGAATTTGACAGTGGAAAATCACGGTTCCGGCAGTGTAACGCAGATTGATACGGTTTCCGCCGCGTGGGGAGTGCGGATCGTCAACGAGGAGGGCACGCTGGAAATCGGTTCGATTGCGGGCACATCGGTGACGATTATCAATACCGGAGATTCTTTTACCACCGATTCGGTGACAAGCGCGGTGTTGACCATCGAGAACGACGCTGAGCTTGCGGTTTCTGGAATCGATGTGGACGGGCTGATTTTGCGTAACAGCGGTGACGCTGTCGTCAACGGGTCGGCCGACGCGGTCGAAATCGACAACTACCCGGCAGGCGGCTTGGCATCCAATGAGATCACCGGGACGCTTCTTGGAACCGGGCGTTTTGTGGTCGGGAGCGACGAGGATGCGTACGTTGGAGATTTCCGCGATTTCTCCGCATCGGGCTATACGCAGTATGGAATCTGGTCGTCGGGAGATTGGGAACACGGCTCGCTGGCGGCGTCCGGCGCGGACGGGGAGATCGAGCTGCACCTCTCCGGGGATTCGACGCAGTTGGAGCTTGTTGCCGAGAAAAAAATCATCCTTGAGAATGACGGTGTTTTCTCCTCTAGCGGCGATTACCACTCGGAAGAGCTTGTCGTGACCAACGGTCTGAACGGCAGTTTCCGTGCGGCAAAGTTGTCGGCGGACGGGGCGCTTGCTTTGGAAAATGAGGGCGCCTTGTGGAGTGTCGGGGAGTTGGCGGGGGGGACGATTTCGCTTTCCGGTCCGGGGGCGTTCGGTCGGGCGAAAACGACGACGGCGGGAACGCTGTCGCTGGACAACGGGGCGACGCTTACGCTGGCGGCAGGCTCCTCTGTCGGGGTATTGGATACAGATGGGCTTTTCGTCTTTTCGGAAAGCGCAATTGTGCTTGGGGCGTTTTCTGCCACGGTTGACGGCGCGGTTTTTCTCTTGGACGATCTGGATGCCGCGCAGCCGGTGGTGACCATCGGCGGGGGAACCTATGGCGATGGATTTTTCACCGTGAGCGGTGCGCTGGAGTCGTTTGTCCAAAACGATTACATTCTCGTCACCGGCGCGACTGGCTTTGACGGCGCGGTCGCCGTGGATTTTGGCGGCGGAAATGTCCAGAACCTCACGATCAATTCCGACGGGTATACCTTTGCGTGGAACGGACAGAATTACACCTCCAGTCTGGTTGCCGAGAATGGAACGCTTCGTCTGGTCACGGACGCGGTCAGCAGTTATGTGGCGGTCAAGCTCAATCCCGCGCCGCCGGACGGGACGCGGTTTGTGGAGAACGGCAAAGTTTACACGGTCGGACTCAACGCTTTTTACAGCGACGCCAATGACGATGCCGCCTGGACGCGCGGACGCAATGTGGTGACCAACAACGGGATCATCAACGGGGAACTTTCCACCGGCGATACGCAATATCGCGTGGGCAGTCTGCAATATGATTCTGTCGGTGCGTTCACCTTCAGCGGTTTTGACGGTCGCGGGATTGTCACGCTGCTCGAAGTCGACGGCGAGAAGGTTCGGACGGTTTTGAGCAAGACGCTCAATGCGGGAAAAACGCTGAGTGTCTCCAATGTCCTCTTTGACCGGAGCAAGAGTTATTCGTTTCAGGTAAAAAGCGTGTCCGGTGATTTCGTGTACGACATGAGTTATGTGCAGAACGATGTCACCGATTCCGGCTCCAAAGAGAATTATCGCAAGGCCGGGGAAATCGGGGTTGACGAAATTACCACAGGGTTTGTTGGCTGGCGCAACGGCCATGATTATTACACGTTCAGCGTCGGCGCCGGCGATGATCCTGTCATTGCGGGCAATTACACGTTTACGCTGGCGGGGGGGAGTGCCAAGAGCACGCTGGTGCTTTATCGGACGAATCCGTCGAGTGGAAAACTGGTCGCGGTGCGGCGGATTTCCGGAAAGACGGATGGGAGCAATGCGGGATTTTCCGCTGATCTCGCGTCGGGGACTTATTATCTGAAAGTCACCTCCGGCGACGACGGGAAGGGCCGATATAACACGACCTATTCGTTGGAGCTGGACCGCAACTGCATCTACAATGCGACGACCGAAGATAACAACATCTTCACGTCGGCGGTTTTGGAAGCGGGGGCGGGAGCGGAGAGCGGCTATGTCGGATTTGCGGACAAACAGGATTTCTACCGGGTTGATCTTGGCGGTGCGACCAGTATGGCCGGAGATCTGAAACTCACGGCGGCCGCGATTGGCGCCGGCGTTCGTCCGGGGGCGCGTGTGGCGCTTTACCGCCGTGATCTCAAGAGTGGAGCGCTCACGACAATTTCCCGGGGAACGACGGACAAAAACGGCACTTGTACGTTCAATAACGTGTTGTTGAACGACGATGCGGATTATTATGTGAAAGTCTCCGCCTTGTCGACCGGCGGTTCCCGGAACAGCAACTACGAGCTGACGTTGTCTCAGGAGGCGGTTGATGATTATGCCATCGGGGAAACGCAGCGCGGGAGTGTGAGTGCCGCGGACGCGGAGGAATTGTATCGGTTCACCGCGGCCGACAGCGGGAAGTTCCGGTTTGATTTTGAAGGAGACGCGAAGATGAAAGTTGCGGTGTATTCGTTGGACACCCAGGGGCGGAGTCGTCGGATCGCGGGATACACGACTGCCGATCGGACGTTTGACCTGAAACTGGCTGCGGGAGTGGAATACTATACGATTGTATCGTTATACAAGGAGTCGTCGGATTATGCGTTGAAGGTGGGAATGCTAGCCTGATATTCCCGGAGTCTACGGATTCCCCCCCCCTTGTGGCGGAGTCCGCAGACTCTGGCTGGAAACTGTTTGTTCCAAACGGTTTCCAGTGGTTTTCTCCTTGTGCTTTTTGCCGCTTCGCGCGCGCGATTTCTGCTTCGAGAAAAAATGGTGGATCCAGAGGGATTTGAACCCCCGACCCGGAGATTATGAGTCACCTGCTCTAACCACTGAGCTATGGATCCATTGGTTTTCTTAGGCTTTGCTTACTCGCGCTCCGCACAAACGGTGTTCCAACTGTGCGATCGCGCCACGCATTTCCTCCGAACCGGCACACATCTCCGGCACTCGCTTCAATGCATTGATCACCGTCGCATGATTTCTCCCGAAGGCCGCACCGATTTCCGGCAGGGAGAACGTCGTGTGTTTTCTGCATAGATACATCGCAACCATCCTGGGTTCCGCAATATTCTTCGGCCGCTTCGAGCCGAGAATGTCGCTGAGCTTCAAATTGAACTGTTCGGCGACGTTCTGCTGAATCATCTCAATGCTCACGGTCTTTGCCGCACGCTCTGTCATCAGACGGGCTTCCAGAAGTGCCTCCACTTCGCTGACCGAGATATCCCTGATGCGCATGATCTCGACATGCGCCATCACCCGGTTGAACGCTCCGCGCAGGACTCGCACGCTCGACGAGATATTCGAAGCAATGAATTCCAGCACCTCATTGCTTAGATGAATCGGATGCTCACAGTTTGCATACATGATCTTCAAAATCGCCAGCCGCGCTTCGTAATCCGGAGGGCACAGCTCCGTGGTCACTCCGGACTCAAACCGGGTGACCAGCCGTGCCTCCAGCCCCTTGATTTCACTGGGCTGCTTGTCCGAGGTCAGAATAATCTGCTTGCCCCGGCCGTACAAAGTATTGAAAAGATTGAAAAACTCTTCCTGCAACTGCTGGGAACGTCCCAGAATATGGACGTCGTCGACCAGCAGCAGCTCCACATTGCGCAAGGAATTGCGAAATGCCGAACGATCCCGTTTGTTCTGCAGGACCTCCACAAACTCATTGAGCACCGATTCGCAGGTGGCATAGCGGATCTCGGCATCCGGCTGAAGATCCAGAACTCGATTGGCAACCGCATGAAGCAGATGGGTTTTGCCGACGCCGGTGCCGCCATAGATGTATAGAGGGTTATATCTGCCGGGGTCGGTCGCTGCAATCTCCGCCGCCGCATACGCACAGCGGTTTTCTTCGCAGACCACGAAGTTCCCGAAATTCTGTTCCCCGGAAAATTTTTTTGGTTCCGCTTGTGCCGGTTCTGCAGTCGCTTCTTCCGGCTCCGAAACCGTCTGAGTCCGGGATTGCTCCGGTTCTTGGACTTCGCGGTTGGGCGTGCAACCATACTGCCAACAGTAGGAATACTGTTCTCCGGCAACACTGTGCAGTGCCTCATCCAGGATTTTCCCATAGGTGCGGGTCAGCCACTGGGCATACAACTGATCTCCCACGCCGATGGTCAGCACCTGCTCCTTTACCCCCAGCGGCACCAGCGCCGCCAGAAAAAGACTGGCGCTGTTGTCCTTTGCGGCTACTCGGGCGAGCACTTGTTCCCAAAGCGCCCCCGCCGGGCAAACTGTTTGCGTTAGCATTTGAACTCCTATAAAATCATTCTTCCCTAAAACATGCAAATTCGCGTCGTTCCGGTCGTAATTGGCTATCACATCAAGCAATTACGAACCGAAATCGTTGACGAGTTGTCAACAGAGATGACAACCCCTCTGATTTTCGGCGGGAATCCCGCTTGTGGCCGCAGCAATCTTTGTAATTACCGACCGGTTCGGCATTTCCCGATGAAACATGCTCTCTATACCTTCTTTACGCTCAAAAAAGGACATTCACATCAACCAAAAACTTCACTTTTCAACCTTTTCGTCAACCACTCTTTTCTTTGCAGACAACTTTCTCCGCAATGATAAGGAGTTACGTCATTCCCTGAATTTCCGAAAGAGTTATTAACAGCTTGTCAACAGCAATTCCTGCCTCAACTCCGGGAGCAACTTTAGTCAATCTATCCTCAAAAGACAAGATTGTCAACCTGAAAAACGAAACTTTCCATGAAAAAAAGCGGCAAAAAAGTCGCTCTCCGCTCTTGACAGAAAATCGACTTTGTGCTGGGAGTTTTTGACTCCACAGAGTCAATCGACGCCACTCAGGCAAAATTCGCGCCGTCTTTCTCCTTGCTTTTCGAGGCAAAAAAAGAGCGGAAGTTTTTGCTTCCGCTTCTTTTGACGGCACTGGGAAAAATTCGCGCCGCGTCTTCCGATGCCTCGGAAACGGGCTGAACCTCCATTTTTTTCGGTGGTTACTCTCCGAGTAGCCACACGAAAAACAGAGAACGAAAATCAGAGCTCTTCGCCCACTTCCCAGCGGACAAAACGCTTGATCTTCGCATTCGAACGCATCTTCGCAATCGAAGTCTTGTCATCTTTGATCCACGGCTGGTTGACCAGGCAGACTTCGCTGAACCACTTGTTGATCTTGCCCATGACAATCTTCTCGATCATGTTCGCAGGTTTCCCCGCCAACTGCGCCGCCGCAATTCCTTTCTCATGCTCAATGACATCGGCAGGAATCGCCGTGGAATCAATGTATGCCGGACGGAACGCCGCAATATGCATGCAGACATCCGTAAGAAATTCCGCATCCACATCCCCTTCGGCATCCACCAGAACCGTCACCCGGCCGCCCTGATGGATATAGCTGGCAAGCATGCCATTGGTATTCCAACGCAAGGCGCGCCGGATCTGCATATTTTCACCGATGGTCGCGATTTTCGCGGTAAGTTCCGCTTTCTCCGCCTCATTGACCTGCTCGGTCACGTCGCCGTCAACGTCGATCGCCAGCGCGCGGGTTGCCACGCCCTTGACCAAATCGATGAAACGATCCGTCTTGGCCGCAAAATCCGTCTCGCAGAGCACTTCCGCAATCGCAGCTTTCTTCCCTTCGATCGCAGTCAGAACTTTGCCCTGATTCGTCGCACGGCCGGTCTTTTTCTCCGCTTTGGCAATCCCCGACTTCCGGAGATTGTCGATCGCCGCTTCCATGTCGCCGTCGGCGGCGGTGAGGGCGCGCTTGCAATCCATCATTCCGGCACCCGTCTTTTCGCGGAGCTCGGAAACCATTTTCGCTGTGATCATCATTTTCGCTTGACTCCTCTTCCCAATCGTTGAACTTACTCGGCCTTCGCGTCGCCGTTGTCCGCTTTGGCGTCCGACTTCTTCGCCGGTTTCTTGGCCGCCGGCTTCTTGACCGCCGCCTTCTTCTCGGCAACGTCTTCCTGCACCTCGTCCTCAAGTTCCTTCACGGCTTCTTTCTTGTCATCGTCGCCTTTGTCCGCTTTCTTCGCGGGAGCACGGCGCGGAGCTTTGCGGGCGGGCTTGTCCTCGGCGGACTCTTCCTTGTCGTCGTCGGCCTTCTTCGCCGCGGCTTCCTTCGCATCACGCTCTTCGGCAACACGCTTGCGATAGATCTCGGTGGCTACCGCGATCGAATCGGCAAACACGTTGGTGATGATCTCAATGGACTTCACCGCATCGTCGTTGGCCGCCACAGGATACTCGATCATCGTGGGATCGCCGTTGGTATCCACAATGGCAACAATCGGAATATTCAGTTTGTTCGCTTCACGAACCGCATTGAGCTCGTTGCAGACATCCACCAGAACCAGCGCGGACGGCAGCTTCTTCATTTCGGCAATTCCGTCAAGATCGCGATGGAGTTTGACATTGTTGCGGCTCAGCAGCGCAAGCTCTTTCTTCTTCATGCCGTTCGCCACATCGGAGGTCAGAATCTTATCGCTCTCACGCATCTTGGCAATGCTCTTGCGGATGGTCACGTTGTTGGTCAGCGTGCCGCCGAGCCAACGCTCGGAAACATAGTACATGCCCGTGCGTTCCGCCTGCCCTTTGATGATGTCGCGCGCCTGACGCTTCGTGCCGACAAAAAGCACTTCGCCGCCCTTGGCCACGACCGTCTGAAGGAAATTGCAGGCGTCCACAAGCTGACGCATGGTCTTGGTCAGGTCGATGATGGAGATGCCGTTCTTGGCGCCATAGACGTACGGCTTCATTTTGGGGTTCCAGCGCTTCGTCTGATGTCCGAAATGGCATCCGGCTTCGAGCAGGTCATTAATCGTGATTTTAGCCATGAGCGGCCTCCTTCTTTTCGGAGTCTTTTCTTTTGAAGACCCCTTTGCGTTAAATTGTATCCGCATATCTTCCAGAACACGACACCACGTCGCGGCGGATTTCTTAAAATAGCATCAAAGTTGGTTTTTTCAAGGAGAATCCCGCGAAAAGTCCGAAAGAAATCGCACCTCGATCCCGGATCACGGGACTTGGGGCAATCCCCGGCGAATCCGCTGCGCGGCAAGCGCAACTTGCAATCCCCCCCGCGCGGTGGTATATTATACACTATTAAATCATTTTTTTTCTATGCCAGTCACTGTTGTGAGGAGATTTTTTTATGGGGGATTTGGTCAGAGTCGGGGTTATCGGCGTCGGCGCGCTGGGCAGACATCACGCGCGGCTTTATGCGCAGAATCCATCGTGCAGAGTTGTCGGAATCTATGATACGGTGCCCGCCGCGGCCGAAGCGGTCGGCAAAGAGTTTAATCTGCCGGTTTGGACCGATTGGGAGAAGCTGGCCGCGGAATGCGACGCGTTCAGTGTCGCCGTGCCTGCGACTTTTCACGGCGCAGCCACCTTGCCGCTTCTGGAGATGGGCAAACACGTCCTCGTCGAAAAACCGATCGCATCTTCGCTTGCCGACGCGGAGGCTATGGTTGCCGCCGCCGAAAAAAACAATGTCGTTTTCGGCGTCGGGCACGTCGAACGATTCAATCCCGCGATGGATTTTTTTGAAAAATATGCGGCACGCACCCGCTTTATCGAAGCGCACCGTCTGGCGCTTTATCCGCCGCCGCGTCCGGGTTCTTACCGGCGCGGAACTGAAGTCAGTGTGGTGCTGGATCTGATGATTCATGACATTGATCTGGTGCTCACGATGGTGGACAGCGAGGTTGAGCGATTTGACGCGGTCGGCATTCCAGTGCTCAGTTCCTCCGAAGATATCGTTAACGTCCGGCTCAAATTCAAGAACGGAAGCGTTGCGAATATGACCGCCAGCCGGGTCAGTCAGGAGCCGATGCGCCGTTTTCGGGTGTTTCAGGAGGATTGCTACCTCTCCATGGACTATGCCAAACATACCGGCGTGGTGCTCAAGCGCAATCGTCTCGGTCTGGCACGCAAAGATGTTTCTCTCGATGAGAAAAATGCGCTTGCCGATGAGCTGGATAATTTCCTGCAGGCGATCATCGCTACGCGCAACGGCGTGCCGACTCAGCCCCGCGTGACCGGTGCAGCCGGTCTCAAGGCGCTCAAATTGGCGATCGCCATTGTCGATGAGATTCACCGGTACAACGAACATTACGGTTTCAACTTCGCGGCTTGTCAAGCGCATGAATTTGCAAAACACACCGATCTGTGATGCTTCCGTCGGCGCGGTGACGCTGCATGCGGATGCGCCTTCCAAAGTCAACCTTTCGTTGCGCGTCACCGGAACCCGCCCGGACAAATACCATCTGATCGACAGCGTGTTTCTGCCGTTGCGTTTCCCCGCGGATGAGTTGGAAATTCGAATCTGCGCCGGGGCGTTTTCGGTCGGATTGGTGTGCCCGGAGCATCCGGAACTTTCCGGAGATGGAAATCTGGCGGCACGGGCGGCGCGCGCATATCTGATGGCGGGACGCATGGATTGCAACGCAAAGATTTTGCTTCACAAGCATATTCCCGTCGCGGCGGGAATGGGCGGCGGAAGCGCGGATGCGGGAACTGTCTTGCGAATGTTGCAGTCGCAATTTCACGCTGTTTCCGAGGCGGTCTTGTTTGAGATTGCGGTTGCGCTCGGGGCGGATGTTCCGTTCTTTTTGAATCCCAAACCCGCCCGGGCGACCGGGATCGGGGACAAGCTGGAATTTTTCGAGTGTCACGCGAAATGCCAGCTGGTGCTGATCGCGCCCGGGTTCCCGGTCAGCGCCGCATGGGGCTATGCGAATCTCGCGGCCGAACCGTGGCATGGCGACTCTGGACGGTTGATGCAGGCGTTATGCGCCAATGATTTTCCCGCAATTTGCGCGGAGATCGGCAACGACCTTGAGTTCGCGCTTTTCCGCAAATATCCCATCCTCTCGATCGAACGCCGTCTTCTCGAGGAAGAGGGGGCGGCAAAGGTGTTCATCACCGGCTCGGGACCGGTACTGTGCGGGCTCTATCCTGATGCCGGGTCGGCCGAGCTTGCTTATCGGCGCTTGGTCGCGCGAAGTACCGCGGAACTTCCGGCGATGACCAAAGTTTTGTTGGCGCAGCTCAAGTAACCGGAAAGGACGCC
>JAQUYX010000113.1 GCA_028691615.1 Victivallaceae bacterium | reverse complement strand
GGGAACGGGAACGGGAACGGGAACGGGAACGGGAACGGGAACGGGAACGGGAACGGGAACGGGAACGGGAACGGGAACGGGAACGGGAACGGGAACGGGAACGGGAACGGGAACGGGAACGGGAACGGGATGCTTTCCGTTTTGAAAAAGCCCCATTTGCATTTTTGTTTGCATGCGTTATTTTCTTTCCGAGCATGACCGGAAAGGAGTTTTCCATGCCTTCAAAAATTTTGCTTCTCCTTTGCCTCTCTTTGTCCTTTCTTGCCGGGTGCCGGACTTCCCCCCTCCCGGTCTCCGCCCATGCCATCGCCGACATCTATCGCCCCAAAGATCTCGCCCGGAGCCAGCAAGCGCTCACTTCCGCCGCAATTCTCACCCGCGGCCTCGCGCAAGCCGTCGCCGAGCGCAACAATCCCGACTACATCTCCATGCAATACTCCGTGCGCGCCGCCAAAATGCGCTACTATCAATCCATCGGCGCATTTTTCCCCACCGTCACCGGCAGTTTCGGCGTCGGTCAAACCCTCTCCGGCGTCTCCAACATCGTCAATCCCCTCGCGGATATGGCCGGCCGCACCAACAGTTACCAGCTGCAACTCGGCGCTCGCGCCACCTGGCTCCTCTTCGACGGCTTCGCCCGCCTCCTCGACACCTACATCGCCCGCCACGGCTGGACCCGCCAGATCGCCCTCGAAGGGCAAGTGCTCTGTCTGCTCCGCCGCAGCGTCTCCTACGCTTACGATTCTTTGCTCGCCTCCCGCGAAATTCGCGCCATCGCCGAACGCAATCGCGACTTTCAACGCCAAATGCTCGACCGCGTCCGCGCCGAATATCAGCAGGGCAAACGCACCGAGGACGAAGTCATCAACTTTCACATGCTCATGCGGCAGGCTCAAGCCGATCGCAACAACGCCGAATACAACGTCCAAGCCGCCTCCTTTACCCTCGCCGCTCTCATGGGACTCGAAAAAACACAACTGCCCTCTCATTTGTCCATCCCTCCCGCCGAATCCTCTCTGCGGCCGCTGCCCCTGAGCGAAGAAGCCTACATCGACCGCATGCTTGCCGCCAACCCCCGCTTCAAAGCCATGCTCGAAAGCCGCGTCATCGCCGATTACACCCGATACCGTTCCTGGAGCGCCTACGCGCCCACCGTTCAGGCCTACGGCGCCTACCAATTCAATATCCTGGAGAATCGCTACCGCGATTTCCGCTATGGCTACCACCGCTCCTTCGGCAACAGTTTCTCCTATGGAATCGAAGCCCAATACCTCTTCTTCGACGGTCTCGCCCGCTACAACGCCATGCGCGCTGCCGACGCCGCATTTGTCGCCAGTGAATTCCAGGTCGCAAACACCTATCTCGAACTGGTCAGCGCCGTGCGCACCGCCTGTCGCGATTATCAGCGGTATCTTGAAAACACCATCATCTTCCGCGACATGATCCGTCCGGCCTTCCTCCAACGCGATCTGGTCGTCGAACGCTATTTCCGCCGCTTGGAAAATGTCGACCGCGTCGACCGCGTCCAATCCATGCTCGTCAGCTGTGAAACCACCCTCGCCGAAGATCTCTCCGGACTCTCCGACGCCGCCGCCCAGCTGGAAATGCTCATTTGTGAACCGGTTTTCGCCGTCGCCGACCCCAATGCCGAGCTGATCGAGTCCTTGCGCGATCCCATCGGCAAACCTTCCCCCGAAAATCCGTGAGATTGTCGCGCGACGACACTCGGAAAAACCTCCCTCATTCCGTTCGAAAATCCCCGCATGTCCGGTTGAAAAAATACCGTTGGTACATTATATTAACGTAGGTAAATGTTTTTCGTAATTTTTTCTCCGCAGGAAGTTTCTATGTCCTCCTCCATTCTGATCGTCGACGATGAAATCAATACGCGCGAGGCGCTTTCCCGTTATCTGCGCGGACGGTTCGAAGTGGTTTTGGCGTCCGACGGAGCCGAGGCGATCGAATTGCTTTCCAAACGCGATTTCGACCTTGTCCTGACCGATTTGCGTATGCCCCGCGCCGACGGCATGAGCGTCCTCGAAGCCACGCTGGCCAAGGCCAATGTCCCTGTCTGCATCCTCTTTACCGCCTACGGCTCCGTCGAAAAAGCGGTTGAAGCCGTTCGCGCCGGCGCGTTCGATTTCGTCGTCAAACCGGTCAAGTTGACCAAATTGGACGAAGTGATTCAAAAAGCTCTGGCTTCCCGCGCCGCCAGACAGCCCGTCGCAGTCGCTCCGGGCGAGGCTTCCGGTGTGCAACCAGCGGCTGTTTCTGACGCTTTTCTGGTCGGCGATTCTCCGGCCATGCGGGAGATCGCCACGCTTGTCCGCAAACTCGCTCCGGCCAAAACCACCGTGCTGCTGACCGGCGAGAGCGGCAGCGGCAAAGAGGTCATCGCGCGCGCACTGCATACGCTCTCCGGGAGAACCGGACTTTTTGTTCCCGTTCACTGTGCGGCACTCTCGGAAAATCTGCTCGAAAGCGAACTCTTCGGCCACGAAAAAGGGGCGTTTACCGGCGCGGTCGAACGGCGCAAAGGCCGTTTCGAACTGGCCAACGACGGGACTCTTTTTCTGGACGAAATCGGGGAAATTCCCTCTTCCGTTCAAATCAAACTTCTGCGCGTCCTTGAGAGCCGTTCTTTCGAACGCGTTGGCGGCGATCAGTCGATTGAATGTACTGCCCGCGTGGTTTCCGCAACCAACCGCGACCTCGCCCAGATGGTCCGCGAAGGCTCTTTCCGGGAGGATCTCTTCTATCGGCTCGACGTGGTCAATCTGCATTTGCCGCCCCTGCGCGAGCGTGCCACGGACATTCCGCTTCTGGCCGGGCGCTTCGCCGCGGAATCCGCGCGTGATAACGGCAAACCCGACATCCAAATCGATCCCGAAGCCATGCGCATGCTTTGCCGCTATCCGTGGCCCGGCAACATCCGCGAACTGAAAAATTGCATCGAACGGCTGGTCGTTCTCGGGCAGGGCGAGTGCATCACCGCAGAAGAGGTCGAAAAATTTCTTTATCAGCGCAACAACGCCTCCGGCGCGATTGCCCCCGTTGTCTCTTCTCCGGCGCCGGAAGTCTCCTCTGCCGCCGCCGGAACCGAACCGACGCTCAATCTGAATCTGGGGGAACGCGAATTGATCGAACGGGCGCTTGACGCATGCCGCGGCAACCGCACCAAAGCCGCGGAAAAGCTCGGCATCAGCCGTCGCACTTTGCAACGCAGACTCAAGGAATTCGGCAGTGCCGAAGACAAGGAGACACAACTATTATGAAGAGAGTCGGAATCCTTACCAGCGGCGGAGACTGTCCCGGTCTGAATGCGCTCTTGTGCTCCGTCGGCAAAAACCTGATGCGTCAGGGGTACGATGTGCTTGGCTTTGAGGACGGCTTCGAAGGACCCGCCTTCGACCGTTGCGTGCAGATGACGGACAACTGGTTTTCCGGGTTGCTTGCGCTCGGCGGAACCGCTTTGCGGACCAGCCGCTGCCGCCCGAACAAGATGACCGTGGACAATCGCACGGTCGATATGACTTCCGACATCGTTGAAAACTGTCGCAAGCATGAACTCGAATGCCTGATCGCTATTGGCGGAGGCGGCACCCACAAGGGAGCGCTGATGCTTCAAAAGGCCGGACTCAAGCTGATTACTTTGCCCAAAACCATCGACAATGATTTGGCCTGTACCGACAGTTCCATCGGCTTTGCCTCCGCCCTCCGGGTCGCCACCGGAGCGATCGACAGTCTGCATTCCACGGCGGGGAGCCACAAGCGCATCATGCTTGTTCAGATTATGGGACACCGGGCCGGATGGCTGACTTTGAGCGCCGGACTTTCCGGCGGTGCGGATGTGATTTTGATTCCGGAGATGCCTTATGACATCGCCACTGTCGCCGAGGCGCTTTCCAGACGGCGCAATGAGGGCAATCTTTTCAGCATTATTCCGGTGGCCGAAGGCGCTCTCTCCATCGAGGAAAAAAAGCAATACGACGCGTTGCTCGACGCCAAAGCGTCCTCCAAGGGAAAGGCGCGCGAGGCGGCAAAAGCGGCGTTGGCCAAGTTCGACTCCGAGTGTTCACAGCGGCTCATTCGCCTCTCCGAGGAGCTTTCCGCACGCACCGGCATGGATTCTCGCGTCACCATTCTTGGTCACTTGCAGCGCGGCGGCTCTCCCAGCTCCATCGACCGGCTTCTGGCTGCGGAACTCGGCAGAGAATGCGCAATGGCCGTGCTCGATCACGACTATGGCAAGATGATCGCATTGCAAAAAGGCGAGTATGTGCGTGTCCCCATTGAAGAAGTCGCCGGACGGCGGAAACTCATTCCGCCCGATCACCGCTGGGTGCAATCGGCGATCGGAATGGGCGTTTCATTCGGAGTGCCGGAAAAGTCATGATCGAATGTGAAAAAAAATTTTTGATCGCGGATCTCGACGCCGCGCTATGCGGCGCCGATGCGCCCGTGTCGTTTCAACAGGGGTATTTTGAAACCGGTCCGGAGGGGCCGACCGTCCGGGTGCGTCTGGTCGGCATAGATCGCGCCTGTGTGACGTTCAAAAGCAGAATTTCCGCCGACTCCTGCCGGGAATACGAATATGAAATTCCCCGTTCCGACGGCGAAGAGATGCTGCGGGTCTTTTGCGCGGGACGGATTGTCGAAAAACGGCGCAGTCTCCGCAGCGCAAACGGCACGCGCGTTTGGGAAATCGACTGTTACGACGGGGCCAATTCCGGGCTGGCCACCGCGGAAATCGAATTGAGCGGAAGCGACGAACCTTTCGAGCGCCCCGCATGGCTTGGCGAAGAGATCACCGGGCGCCCGGAATTCAGCAATCGTGCGCTCGCCTTGACGCCGTGGCGGGAGAGGAGCGTGGAAGCATGAGTCGTTTTCGTCCTTGTATCGATCTGCATGGCAATCAGGTCAAACAGATTGTCGGCAGTTCTCTTTGCGACGGCCATCCCGAACAGCTCAAAACGAATTTTGTCGCCGACCGGCCGCCGGAATATTTTGCCGAACTCTACCGGGCGGATGCGTTGGAGGGGGGGCATGTCATCAAGCTCGGGCCCGGAAACGATCAGGCGGCTCTGGCGGCGTTGGCGGCATGGCCGGGGCACTTGCAGCTCGGCGGCGCGGTCACGGACGAGAACGCCAAATTCTGGTTGGAACATGGCGCGGGAAAAGTGATCGTGACCAGTTTTGTGTTTCGCGACGGAAAGATCGATTTCAGCAATCTGGAGCGGCTTGGCGCGGTGGTTCCGCCGGAGAAACTGGTACTGGATTTGAGCTGCCGAAAGGTCGGTACGGAATATTTTGTCGCGACCGATCGCTGGCAGAAGATCAGTAAAAGCCGGATCGACGAAGATCTGTTTGACCGTCTTTCGCCGTTTGCCTCCGAATTTCTGGTGCACGCGGTCGATGTCGAAGGAAATTGCCGCGGGATTGACGAGCGGCTGGCCGGGATGCTTGCGGATCTCTCCGCGTTGCCGGTGGTTTATGCGGGGGGAATCGACTCCTTTGCGGCGATCGATGCGTTGGATCGCGCGAGCGGGGGAAGGGTGGATTTCACCATCGGGTCGGCCTTGGATATTTTTGGTGGTTCGCTTCGTTATCAGGAGGTTGTGGCGTATGTTCGAGATCGGGAAGGCACGCACAAAGCGGCAAGGGTAGGAGGAGAGGTTTCGTCATGAAAAATATAGACTCCCTGCGGAAAAAATTTGCCGAAAAACTGAAAAAGTGCACCCGGGAACGGCACGTGCGTCAGAAAGTGCTTGCCGCGTTGCTGGGTGTCACCGAATCGGCCGTTTCGCAGATCTACAGCGGGCGCATCGTGCCCAATAAACCGCAACTCGACCGGATCGCCGAACATCTTAAACTCAGTATGATCGAACGGCACGAGCTAAATACGATGCTTGCCGCCGTTCGCATGGGGGCCGAGCATGACACGCCGGATTTTGCGAAGATCTTTTATGCGCTGCGCAAAGGACGGGGCGTAACTCCTCAGCAGCTGGCCTATCTCAGTGGAATTTCCGTATCCCGGATCCGGCAGTTCGAAGAGACTGGCGAGGCCGTTCCCACGCTGGATGAGGCGGAAAAACTCGGCGGTATTTTGAATTGTTCGCCGCTGGACTTAGTCAACGCCGCCACCGACAGCGAGCATTTTGCGATGGGACTACCGGGTATTTTACAAGCCGGAGTCCTCGGCGCCGAAAACGATACGGAGGACTCGGCGGCGGTGGCCGCAGAGCCGGGGGCGTTTGCCGTATTGCCCGGCGCGGTACATTCCACGGTGCGGCTTCCGCTTTTTACCTTGCAGGAGCTTATCGCGGCAAACGGAAATTTCAGTGTTGCGGTCAATGCCTCTTCGATGGTTACCAACGACCTCTTTGACGCGGGCTGCCGTGCTGCAATCGTCGCCTCCGCCGAAGAGCTGGACTTGCGTTTTTTCGGAAACGTACTGCTGCTGATCGGCAATCTCTGCGATATTGCGCCGTCCGATTTGCGGCTGATTTGCCGGAGTGTCGGAACGGCGCAAAGAATTATGTTGGCGGATTGCCATCGCGGGCGTTACCGGGTTTTTGCCGGTTCGCGGCGCATGCCGGTGGACGACAAGCCGCTCTGGGAATTGCCGGTGGCGGAAGTCCGTTTGGTTTTTGAGCGAAATCTGGGAAGGAGGCGCTGAATCCGATGGCGGAGCAAACACCTAATGCACGAACCGGATGCGGCGGCGTGGCCGGTTGTTTGATTTTGGCGATTGCCGCGACTGCGGTGCTGGTCTATTTCGTCGTGCGTCCGTTTTTGGAGGAGCGCGGCTGGACGCTGGAGCGGATTTCCCGTTCGGCCCGGGAAACCGCAGGCAAGGTCGAAGAACTTGGCGACAAGGCCAAAGCGGGGGCCAAGCGTGCCGCCGAACAGGTGCGCGGCAAGGCCGAAAAGGTGGAGGACAAGGCCGAAGACGCCGTGGAAGCGGTGGAGGATCATGTCGAAGCGGTTAAGGAGAAAGTAGAGGAGGCCCCCCTTAAGCCCCCCAAAGCGGTCAAAAAGGTCGAGGAGAAGGCGGATTCGCTGATTATTGACCGTTGAACTTTTCTTGCAGGGGAAGAAATCAAGAAGGCGCGCCGCCGGTTCGGGCGGTTGTGTCAAACAGGGAGAATAGATCCGGATTATGGAGTTATCGGTCAAACCATCGAAAGTTTCCGGCGCGGTCGCCGTGCCGGGTTCTAAATCACATACGATTCGCGCGATCGCGGCAGCTTTGCTTGCCAGGGGGGGGCGTTGCGTCTTGCGCGCTCCGCTGACTTCTCAGGACACTTTGTCCACCCTTCGCGCGGCGGAAAAGCTCGGGTTGAAGGTGGAGAAAGAGTCGCCGGAGGAATGGATTCTTGTTTCGGATGCCGCCAACTCTTTTCCCGACGGCGGATTGTCGCTGGATTTGGGGAACTCCGGGACGGGAGTCAAATTCCTTGCCGCCATTGCCGCCGCGCACAAGGGAGTGTTCCGGTTCGACGGGGACTCGTCGCTGCGAAGCCGCCCGATGGCGCCGCTGTTGGACGCCCTGGCCGAGCTCGGATGCAACGTCTCTTCCCGGGATGGAAAATTGCCGTTCTCGGTGGAAGGACCGATGGGGGGGGGAGTTTGCCGCACGTCGGGGGAGAGTTCGCAGTATTTGTCGGCGCTGCTTTTCGGCGCAGCGGCTTTGGACGGCGGAAAAACCATTGAGATTGGTCTGGATTTTCTCAATGAGCGCCCTTATGTGGAGATGACGCTTGACTGGCTCGAGCGGCTGGGGATCCGGTTTGAAGCGTCGCCGGATCGTCTGATCTGTCGCGTCGCCGGAGGACAAAGCGTGGCGGCGTTTACCCGGACGATTCCGGCGGATTTTTCGACGGCGCTCTTTCCGTTGGCGGCCGGATTGATTGCCGGAGGCGGTGCACCGGTGAAAATCGCCAATCTGGATTTCAGCGACCGTCAGGGCGACAAGCGCGTGTTTTCGATTTTGGAGCAGATGGGGGGACGCGTGGAATATGGCGCCGAGGCGGTTTCGGTGTATGCTTCGAAGCTGCACGGAGGAAATTTCGACCTCAATGACGTGCCGGATGCGCTGCCGATTCTGGCGGTGACGGCGGCGTTTGCCGAAGGGACAACGCGTTTCTTTCACGTGTCGCAGGCGCGGATCAAGGAGACTGACCGGATTCATGCGATGGCGCTGGAACTTAAGAAGTTCGGCGTCGACTTGAGCGAAGTGGAGGATGGGCTCATCATTCACGGCGGCGCTCCGCTGCGGGCGTCTTCGGGGTTGAACAGCTACGGCGATCACCGGATCGCGATGGCGCTGGCGGTGGCGGCGCTGGCTTCCGAAACCGGAGCGCGGATCGCCGATGCGCAATGCGCGGAGGTGACGTATCCGGCCTTTTTCGGTGATTTCGAAAAACTCGGCGCGTCCTTCGCGTATCAACCGTAGGAGGATTCCCGCATATCATGGCTCGCACCAATAAAATTCTGCCGGTCGGCATTATCGACATCGGGGCGCATTCGGTGCGTCTGGAGGTTTCTGAAATCCGCAAGAATGAGGCGCCGAAACTGCTGGAATCGCTGAACCGGCCGCTGAATCTCGGTCACGACGTCTTTGCCTCCGGCGCAGTGTCGCCGGAAAAACTTCAGGGACTGACGGGGATTCTCCGGGATTTCAAGAAGCTGCTTGGCGAATATCAGATTTTTCATCCGCGGGTCGTCGGAACCAGCGCCATCCGGGAGGCGACCAACCGGGAACTGGTACTCAGCCGCGTTCGCGACGAGGCGGGCGTGGAAATCGAGATCATTGAACCGCAGAAAGAGGCGGAACTTTATTTTCTGGCCATGCGCGAACTGCTGACCCGGGAGGGGTTCCACTTCGGGGAGATGACCGGGATCGTCCTGATCGTCGGAACCGGGTCGGTCTTTTTGCTCTTCTTCGAAAACGGCGTACTCAAATTCTGTGAAGGCTCCGGCGTCGGCACTGTTCGAATTTACGACGAGGCCGGGGAAAATTCCTCGGTGATGGCGCCCGGACGGATTGTCGAACGGCTGGAACATCTTGACCTCAAGCAGCGTCTGATCGAAAGCGTGGGACTGGACGGCACGCGCAAAATGACGATTGTCGCCATGGGCGAGGGGGTGCGTTTTCTGGCGGGACAGTCGAGTGTGACCGCGGCGCCTGTTTTATGTTTTTCGCCCGAGGAGATGCGCGCGCGGATCGATGACTATATGGCGCGAAGCGCGGCGGCGGCGCTGGCGTATGCCGCCGACAGCGCGGATTTCGGGATGGCATCCTGCTGCAATCTGCTGAAATTCTTCCTTTCCGAATTCCGGTGCGAAAACTTCATCTCTCCGATGGTTTCCACCCGTTCCGCCTTGATCGCCGA
>JAQUYX010000003.1 GCA_028691615.1 Victivallaceae bacterium | reverse complement strand
CGGGGCGTCGGCAACACGATGACCACCGGGTATGTGCCGCTGATGATCTCCGCCGGAGGCCTTGTGCAGGTGGAGGACGGCGGCGAACTGGCGATCGATCTGGGCAAAGTCGGATATACGGTCAACTCGACCGATCGCGGACAGTTTGCGATCGCGGCGGACGGGCGTCTGGCGTTTATCACCACCGGAGTCATGCAGAGCAGTCTGAGCGCGACGGTCAGCGGTGACACCTACGCCGGAACGATCGGGATGTACGGCAAGATCACCGTCGGCGACTGGCTGGACAAATTTGACAACGGCGTGACCTCCATCGAAGTCGGAGGCAATGTGACGCTGACCGAGGCGATTACTTGGCAGACAAATTTCACGATCAACGGCACGGTCGCTTTGTCGGGGATTTCCGGAAGCGGGTATTCGATTACTTCGGTCCAAGGATCGGTGACAATCGGAGGACGGATTGATCCGTCGGGGGCCTTTGTCTCCGGCTCCGGAACCTTCAACGGCGGCGGAAAGGATCTGACCATCTCGGCCAAGACGAATGCTTACGTCGGCGAGTTGGCCAAAGTGGCAAATCTCACCGTTCAGGTCTCCGACGCGGATGGCGTCATCGGGCTGACCGGGGCAATTTCGGTTACGGGGCGGGTTTCCTTCAACCAGACGGTCGAAGTGCTCCGCGATTACGATGCGAAGGGCAATTTGACCAACATTAAGCTCAGTGCTGCGGAGATGGTCTTCGCTGAGAGCATTACCGGGAGCGCCGCTGCCAGCGCGTTGGAGCTTGTCGTCACCTCGAAGACGCAGCTGACCAATCTGGGCACGGTCAATATGGACGGCAAACTGGTGCTGACTTCGGGACAGTTTACCGTCGGAGATTTCACCGCGGGCGGTTTGGAGAACAAGGCGTCGCTCACGATCACCGGAGCGGGTACGGTCAACGGAGATCTGAATATGCTCTCCGGCGCATTGAACGCGACTTCTACTCTGACGGTGACTGAGGGCGGGACTTTTACGGCCAAGGGCGGCGAGATCAATATAGACCATCTGATTCTCGGCGACAGCAGTGCAGGTGGGATTCTCGGCGGAGAACTGGTCAACTCCGGCGCGAAGTCCTTGACGATCCGAGCATTGGAAACCTACGCGAATTCTTCGATTCAGATTTCGAAGAACACGCAAATTACCGGCGATATGACGCTCAATGGCTTCACATATCTGGAAGTGAAGTCCGGGATTCTCGCGGTCGGCGGGACTTTGATCAACAATAGCGTCGGCCCCAACGGCGCGCTGGCGATTGTCAATCGCGGCACAATTACGGCGGCTTCGATTGTTTCGGCAGGGACGATTCAGAGCTACGGCTCGATTGTCTGCACGGGGGCGATCATCATGACGGACAGTTCCCTTTCTGTGGTCAAAGGGACGCTCTATGCCGATTCGATTTCGGTGATGGGCGGGATTTTCACCAATGCCGGAACTGTCAAGGTCAATTCCGTATGGGTGAACGATGGAGTGAATCATTCCGGCGGAATGGTCAACTCCGGGACGATGGTCGCCGGATATGATCCGAATGACCTCAAGAGCACCATCTGGGTCGCGCAGGTAGTCGTGAACGGTTCCGGCGGTCTGGTGAACACCGGCACGCTGTCGGCGACCGCGTTGACGATCGGCACGGATTCCTCGATTGCCAATACCAAAGGCACCTTGAGTGCGATGAATCTCATGGTCGGCTGTACCGAGTTCAACAATGCGGCGAAGCTCGCGCTGGGGACGTCGATGGTCTTTCTCAATGGAGACCATTCGACCTTTGTGAACAACGGCACGGCGGACGGGGTGAAAGTGAACAAGACCATGGTCTACGGGACTGTGGCGTTCACTTCGAGCAAATTCACCTTGAGCAACGCAACCGGGAAAAGCGCGAAGTTTGCCTCGGTGTTTGCCTCGGCGATTTCCAATAAGGGAACGCTGTCGGTTTTTGATCAGACGGAAGTGACCGAGCTGGTGAATATCAACACGTTTACCGGCGGCCGGGTTGTGATCCTCGACGGAGGGTTGTTGGACAACTCCGGGAAATTCTCGCTGACGATCGATAAAACTGTGGCGGATGGCACTTCCGGGTCCATCGATTTTGCCGGTTCCGGCCGCTTCGTCAACGCAAAGGGCAAGACGGTGACCGCCGGGAGCATCACCATGGGAGATTCTGTCACGGGAGGCGTCACGACATTCACCAACGCCGGAACGGTTAAATTGACCGGCACGGTTACGGTGGATCGGGTGGACAAGACACAGGCGGCGGTCGCATCGACCGGCGCGCTGGTGATTTACGGCAGTGCCGCGCCGGGGAGCGAATCCGCTGCTGCATTGTTGAACACCGGAACGATTAACGCGACGGCGATCTCGGTCGGCGCGGCGTTGGGAGACGCGGAACAAGCGTATTTGTCCAACTCCGGTACGATCACGGTGGCGGCGGTGACGGTGAATGTGACTTCCGGAGCGGGACAGCGGGTGGTCGGTTCGATTCTCAATCCCGTGGCGAATACGCTGGAGGACGGGTTGATCTATGTCCACGGCATTTTTGACAACGACAAGAAATCGACGGTGAAAGCCGGCGGAATGGTTCTGACGGGCAATGCCGGCGCCGGGGAAGTCGCGTTTTTGAATCTTGGCACGGTGACGCTGTCTCAGAAAACCGTCAATGTCAAGGATCCGGGCACTGGCGTATCAACCATTACAGTGGTATCCGACGGCATGTTGGAGATCACCGGAACGGGGATTCTGGCCAACGGCTCTATGGATGCGACTTCCGGTGTGGTATATTCCGGGAAGCTGACCGCCACAGCGGTGCTTATGGGAAGCCACGGCGGATTGTTCAATTACGGTACGCTCACGGCGACCGGATCGTCCGACATTGCCGGAACCGGCCTGGTGACAATTGACGACGGTGCATTTTACAACCATGACAAGAGCTCGTTCTCGGCGAATGTTCTGTCGGTCGGCGGCACGGGGAATGATCTGACCAACTACGGAACCATCAAACTAACCAGCATCACCAAGGGAACCAATCAGGTGGGTGCGGCGTTGATCGTTTCCGACGGATCAATTTACAACGGGCGGATTCTTGCTTCCGGCGGATCGGTCAAGGGGACGATCAATGTGACTGGTGCGGCGACGCTGCTGAATTCCGGACGGATTGCGGTCACCGGCGGCGACTTCTGGAATCTTTCCGGGGCGGTCACGGCCAACAAGGTGGCGATCGAAGGCGATCTTTTCAACGGCGCCAAGGATAATGCCAGCACTGCGGCAAAGGTCAGATGGATCTCTTCGACGATTTCGGTGACGGCGCTCTCCGGCAAAGACACCGCCTTGATTGATCCTGCGACCGGATCGCTGATTGTCGGCGGGGGCGTGACGAACCGAGCCGGTTCGATTACGACCAAGGCGGTTGCGTCGTTGGAGAACAGCGGAAAGCTTGAGGCCGCATCGATTGTCAGTGATGCGGCCATGACCATCGGCGGGGATGTGGCAATTTCCGGGGATGTGACCAACAGCAGCACCATGACGGTGAGCGGCGATTCGATGACCGTGACTGGGCGGGTGGTTTCCACCGGGAAGATCACGGCGTCGAAGGCCGCAGTGGTTGCCGGCGGATTGACCAACAGCGACGGTGTGGTGTCGGTACTGAGTCTGCGGACCGGGGACTTGACAAACAATGGAAGTTTCACTGCTTCCGGGGAGGTTGTCGGCACGGGGGTAAGTCTGGATGGTGCGGTGGTTCAGGGCCGGTTCAACAATGGTCAGGGCAGCACCTTCAAGGCGGGGAATCTCTCGGTGCAGAATACCTACGCAATGAATTATGGAACGATGAATGTTTCCATGACGCTCACCTTGTTGAACGGTTCGACGCTGTACAACGGTCCTGGCGATGCCAAGATCAGTTGTACGACGCTGCGGGTTTCGACGACATCGAGCGTTACGGGCAACACGGACAACATCAGCTATAAGAGCCGGGAAAATAGCATCCCGGACTATTCGCTGCTGGCGGGGCGTTCATCGCTGTTGCGTTCGAGCCGTGCGATGATGGATGAGATTGATCTCCTGCTGGAGGATGCGTTGCAAGGCTGAATTTTATAGATGGGATATGGGCAATAACATAACAAAGAAGAAAGTGTTTTATGGGGAAAAGCAGATATTTTGTTGACGGCGTGGAAAGCGTCGGGCTCTCGGACGGAGTGGTCCGAATGGAATGTTTCAACAATGAACCGCAGGAAAACGGCGAGGTCAAGCATCTGGCGACGACCCAGATCAACATGACGCCGCAGGGGTTTCTGCGCGCGTTCCAGTCGATGGAAAATCTGATTAATCAGTTGGTTGCCGCCGGTGTGGTTACGCGCAAGACGCCGGGAGACGCAGGGAAGAACTGACGGCGTCGTTGTGGCTTTTTGAGGGAAATAAACTTTTATCGTTTGGGTAGATCATTCATATGGCGGAAATCAATCAAGCCCGGTCAACGGCGTGCGATTGTCTGCGGGAAATTGTCAAGATGCTTCCTCAGGGGACGAACCTGGAGGCATTTCTGGAACAGTTGCCCGACGACAATCTGGCGGCGGTGGAGGCGGTCTGTACTCACCTGAAGCTTGCACCGGAAAAACGAACGGACTGCAATATCACGGAGTTGTCCAGTTATTTTGGAGCCCCGGTTTTTCTGCGGCTGGACAATGGAAACTTTGTGTTGTTTCTCGGAACGCGTCGCAGCCCGCTGCCGAACCGGCCGGATTCCTTTGCAATTTTCGATCCGTTGAGCAATCAGCAGGGAAAATTGATTTTTCTGGAGGTTCCGAAGCTGGAAAAAGCGTGGAAGGGCGAGGCGATTTTTCTGCGCAACATGAACAATCCGAGCTTTTCCGCGGACGGACGGCATACCTCATTGTATTGCCTGACGGCGATTGCCCGACACCACGGCGTGGTCACGGATGTCAATCGGCTGCTGCATGAATATGCGATCAGCGAATCCGAACCGGATACGAATTTCCTCATCCAGATGGCGGAAGATCTCAACTTCAACTGCCGGAAGATTACCTTCCGGTGGGCGAATTTAGAGAAGTACCGGACGGTTTTCCCGATGCTGTGCTACGACAAGGAGGGGCGCACCGCGGTCCTCTGCGGATTCCGGGATGTTCCATTGGAAAAACCCAAGGTGGTCGGAGCGATTGCCGATGCGGCGACGGCGGAACCATCCGGGCAGTTGGAAGTTGCGGCGGAACCGGAGGTCAATGAAGTCACACCGGAATTTCCCGAATCGCAATCCGCTTCCGGGGAACAAGCTGCCAAGTCGGAGAAGGCTTCGAAGAGCGAGCTGTCCATGCCGGAGATCTCTCCGGCGGAGGAGGGCGGGGCGAAGGCGTTGCCCGCCGATGTGGTGGATGCTCCGCCGACGACGCGCCGGGAGATCGTGATCTGGGACCCGGTCAAACATGATTCGGGGACCAACCGGCTGGCGTTTCTGACGCAGGCGGAGTTCCTGGAGCGTTTCAGCGACCGGGCGCTGTTGTTCAAAAAACATTATTCGCTGCTGGACGAGCAGCAGCCGTTCCGTTTAAGATGGTTTGTGCCGGAATTTTTCCGGCAGCGCAAATTGTTGGGGCAGGTGGCGCTGGCGATTCTGGCGGTAAGCGCGATCGGACTGGTGATTCCGCTGTTTTTCCAGCTGGTGGTGGATAAGGTGCTGGTGCATCAGAGCTACAACACGCTGACGGTGTTGGGGATCGGCGTGGTGGTGATGCTGCTGTTCAATGCGGCGCTGGAGTTCATCCAGAATTATTTCCTGTTGTTTGCGACGAACCGGATTGACATCCGGCTGGCGACCAAGACATTCGGCAAACTGCTGAGCCTTCCGGTGGATTTTTACGAACGAATTTCATCGGGAGTGCTGATCAAACACATGCAGCAGACGGAGAAGATCCGGTCGTTTCTGTCGGGGAGTCTGTTTCATTCGGCGTTGGAGCTTTTTTCGCTGGTGGTATTTCTGCCGTTTCTTCTGTTTTACAGCGCGAAGCTGACGGCGGTCGTGCTCTTTTTCACCTTTCTGATGGGCATGGTGATCGCGGTGTTGGTCAAACCCTTCCAGCGTCGGCTTGAAGAGCTGTACATGGCGGAAGGAAAGCGTCAGGGGATGTTGGTCGAGACGATCAACGGAATCCGCACGGTGAAATCTCTGGCGCTGGAACCTTCGCAGCAGCGCAAATGGAACGATACGGCTGCTTACGCGATTACCCGTTATTTCCGGGTGGCGAAGATCTCGCTGACCGCGCGAACCTTCAGTCAGCTGCTGGAAAAACTGATGTTTGTCGCGGTGATCTGGTTTGGCGCCAATGCGGTGTTTGACGGCGAGATCACGGTCGGCGCGCTGATTGCGTTTCAGATGTTGTCCGGGCGGGTCACTGCGCCGTTGGTGCGGATTGTCGGGCTGGTGCATGAATACCAGCAGACGGCGCTTTCGGTCAAGATGCTCGGGGTGGTGATGAACAACCCGCCGGAGCAGGTCGGCGGAAGCATTCAGCACCAGTTGCGCGGCGAGGTGGCGTTGGAGAAGATCCAATTCCAGTATACCGCGGACGGCCCGGTGGTCATCAAGGATTTCGATTTGCACATTCCGCCGGGGATGACCGTCGGTCTGGTCGGACGGTCCGGATCGGGCAAGACGACGGTGACGAAGCTGATTCAGGGATTGTATCCGCTGCAGGCGGGCATCATCAAGTTCGACGGGATTGACATCCGGGAGATCGACCGTTCCGCGCTGCGCAGCAACATCGGTGTGGTGTTGCAGGACAATTATTTCTTTCACGGCACGATCCGCGAGAATCTTTCGGTGACCAAAAAAGACGCGACGATGGAAGAGATTATTTATGTTTCGCGAGTGGCCGGCGCGGACGAATTCATCCAGAAGATGCCGCGCGGGTATGACTCGCTGCTGGAAGAGAATGCGTCGAATCTTTCCGGCGGACAGCGGCAGCGGCTGGCGATTGCGCGGGCGCTGCTGCCGAATCCGCGGTTCCTGATTTTTGACGAGGCAACCAGCGCGCTTGACCCGGAGAGTGAGACGCTGATCCGCCGCAATCTGAAGATGATTGCGCGGAACCGGACGATGCTGATTATTTCGCACCGTCTGTCGATTCTCTGCCGCGCGGACATGATTGTTGTGATGGATCACGGCGAGATCAAGGAGCGCGGGACACACAAGGAGCTGCTTGCCCGGGGCGGAATTTATGCGGACTTCTGGAATCAGCAGATGGGGACGGACGATGTTTAAAGCATTCATCAAATGGATCAGTGGGATCTTTTCTTATTTTTTCGGAAGCGGACGCGACGAGAATGTTGCGGAATTTGAACCGGATTCGATCTGTCTGGAAAAACAGGCGCCGCCGTGTTCTGCACAGATTGTCTGGTTTGTGCTTCTGGTTCTGTTGGCGATCGGGATTCTCTGGGCGTCGATCGCCAAGGTGGACAAGATGGTGGTTGCCGAAGGCAAGATTGTGACGGTCCGGCAGAATATCACCCTGAAACCTCTGGAACGGACGACGGTATTAAAGGTGCATGTGGTTCCGGGGCAGCGGGTCAAGGAAGGTCAGTTGCTGTTTACCTTCGACCCCACGATCAACAAAAATGAGTTGGAAAAACTTCGGGAGCAGCTGATCAGTTTCTCCGCGCAGCGGGCGCGATTGTCGGCGGAAAGCACCGGTTCGAAGTTCCAATACGATCCCAAGACGGACACCACCGGCGACTATCGGCTGCAGAATATGATTTTCGGCGCCCGTCAGGAGTACTACCGGGAAAAGGTGCGCGGCTATGACGAGATCATTCTCCGGTACAAGAACACGATCTCCCTTTTGGAACAGAGTCGGATCAAATACGACAACCGGCAGGGAAAATTGCGCCGGATCGAGGGGATTCTCGACGAACTGAACAAGAAGAAGATTACTTCCACCAAGGAGCTTCTGGAAACGCAAGTTTCGGTGATCGGCATGGAAATTCAGGTGGACGATCTGGCCATGAAGATCACCGAATACCATCATCAGTTGATGGTGCAGGAGGCGGAAAAGAACAGCTTCATTACGGAGTGGAAAAAAACACTGGTCGAAGAGCTTGTCACCGTCGATCGCAATTACCTCTCGGTCGAGAAGGATATTCCCAAATACGAGATGCTCGCCCGCTTTGTCCAGCTGCGTTCTCCGTGCGAGGCGGTGGTTCATGAAGTCGCGCCGTTCCAGGAAGGATCGGCCGTGCGGGAAGCCGAGTCGCTGATTACGCTGGTGCCGCTGAATGTGCCGGTGGAGGCGGAAGTCAATGTGCTGGCCAAGGATGTCGGTCAGGTTCTTGTCGGAAACATCGCGAGAATCAAATTTGACGCGTTTCCGTTCCAGCAGTATGGCACGCTGGATGGCAAAGTGCGTTATATTTCCCATGACGCGTTCACCCGGGGCGGGGACGATGCGACGGGAAATCCGCGCAAGGCCGCGGAGCAGAAGGGATCGTTTTATCAGGTGCGCATGGTGGTGTCGGGTCAATTCATCAAGCAGGGGCACGATGATGCGCCGCAGGTGATTCCCGGCATGCGTGTGGTCGCGGAGATCAAAGTCGGCCGCAGGCGGATCATCAGTTATCTCATCAATCCTTTTGTGAAGGCGATGAATGAGTCCATCCGCGAACCGTGACGATTCTCCCGCGGGCGGGTTCTGCTTCTCCCCGGTGGGGGTGGTTCGTGCCGACCAGTGTTATCGCTTCGAGGCGCCGCGGCAAGGGATTTACGGCGGCGGAGAAGCGCAAATTGAATTCATGCGCGGATGCAATTACGAGCAGGCGCTTGCGGATCTGGCCGGATTTGAACGCATTTGGGTGATTTTCGTGTTCGACCGCAATCTCGACGCGGGATACCGGGTCAAGTGCGATCCTCCGGTGTCTCCCGGCCGCAAGGTCGGTGTGTTTGCCACGCGCAGTCCCTACCGGCCCAATCCGATCGGGATCAGTTGCGTCGAGCTGCTGCGGGTCACGGGGCGTGTGTTGCATATTGCCAACAGTGATCTGCTGGACGGGACGCCGGTACTGGATGTCAAACCGTACATCCCTGCGGCCGATGCCTTTCCTCAGGCGTCCACCGGATGGCTGGCCGCGGCGATGGCGGACTGTTACGAATTGGCGTTCGCACCGAAATTCATGGACCGGGCCGAATGGATTTATGAGCACTGCAAGCTCAATCTCATCCACTTCTGCAAAGTCCAGCTGGCGCTTGCGCCGCTGGACAGTCGCCGCAAACGATTGCATCACGAAAACGGCGGCCAATTGCATTGGATCGGTTGCCGGACATGGCAACTGGGGTTTGCGGTGGACGAAGGGGCGCGCAAGGTGATTCTGCGGGAATTACGCAGCAATTATTCAAAGCAGGATCTCCTGCCCGGCGCAGTTGATTTGTATGGCGACAAAGAAATGCACCGCGCCTTTCGGGCGGTCTTTTCCGACTGAATCATGCGGCGATGGCGCAGAAGCGGTATTCCGAGCGCCCGTTCAGCGACCGAGCGTCGTCCGGAAGAATGCGATGGTCTCCTTCAGGCCTTCGCGCAACGGAACAACCGGTTGCCAGTGCAGAAGGCTTTGCGCCCTGGAGATGTCCGGTTTGCGTCGAGTCGGGTCGTCCGACGGGAGCGGTTTGAAGATTTTTCCGGCGGGATTCGGGATTTCCGCCAGAATCAGATCGGCCAGTTCATTCATCGTAAATTCCCCGGGATTGCCCAGATTGACCGGCCCGGAAATTTCCGGCGGGGTATGGAACATCTTAATCAGTCCTTCCACCAGATCGGAAACGTAGCAGAAACTGCGGGTTTGCGAGCCGTCTCCATAGATGGTCAAGGCGTTGCCCCGCAGCGCCTGAACAATGAAATTACTGACCACCCGGCCGTCGTCGGGAAGCATGCCCGGGCCGTAGGTGTTGAAGATCCGCACCACTTTGGTGTCGACTCCATACTGACGGCGGAAGTCGAAAAACAAGGTTTCCGCGCATCGTTTCCCTTCGTCGTAACAGCTTCTCAGTCCGGTGCAGTTGACGTTGCCGAAGTAGGATTCCGTCTGCGGATGAACGAAGGGATCTCCGTAGACTTCACTGGTCGAACTCTGAAGAATCGGAATCTTCCTCTGCCGCGCCAATTCCAGCATCCGCAGCGCGCCGAGAACGCAGGTTTTCGTCGTGTGCACCGGGTCGGAAGCGTAGTGCACCGGAGACGCCGGACACGCCAGATTGTAGATGCCCGTGAGATCTTCCGGATAATCGCGCTCGGCAATGACATCCCCGCGCAGGATCTTCAATCCGGGCGCGTCCGGGAGGTTCTCCATTCGTCCGGTGAAAAAGTTGTCCAGCACCGTCACTTGATGCCCCGCGTCCAGCAGATGCCGAACCAGCGCGGCGCCGATGAAACCGGCGCCGCCGGTGACCAGATCATGTTTCCGAGCTGCCGCGCCGTTCATTTGACGGTTTGCTTTCCCGGAACAAATTCAAGCTGATTGCGCACTTTGTCGTTGCGAAAGACAATTCGCACGGTTTCCATATCGTTGCGAAAATAGATCCATGTCGACAACGTCGTCGACGGCGTTCTGCTCTGGGGCGGCGGCCCCCAGGAAACCAGCACCTCGGCTTTGTTCATGCCGCGAACGACGTTGCCCGCGCGGACATGAATTAGCATCTCCGGCCGGACCGCCTGAAAGACGGACTTCTCGTCCTCAATGGTCAGCAGTTTGCGCAGGTAGTCGCGCATGGTCAACTGAAGCAGCGACGGCTCGAAATCAATCGTGTAAACGACCCCTTTCTGATCCTGCAGAACCAGCTTGTCGTCCCATGCCTCGCGCACGGTCACAACCGAACCGGCCGGCAGAAATGATTTTGCGCTTTGCATATTGATCGACGGCACATGCGCGGGATCGTCATACCGCAGATTGTATCTGGTCCGAAGCGCAGTGTCTTTGGGCTGCTGAAGCACTTCCGAGACCGCTACCGGCTGTGCGCAACCGGCCAGAACCGACAACAGCGCAAGAAACAGCATCCATTGGATTGTTTTTTTCATGAGATCGATCTTTCCTGAAGTTGATTCGATTGGTGTGGGGCGTCAGAAGTCGTGCGAGACCAGACCGTCGCGAAGTTTCGGCTCAAACCATGTCGATTTCGGCGGCATGATCGCCCCCGCGTCGGCAATGTCCATAAGCTGTGCGACCGTCGTCGGATACATCGAGAACGCCGCCTGATGACTCCCGGAGTCGACCAGCTTGACCAGTTCCTTCGTTCCCCGGATGCCGCCGATGAAGTCGATCTCCTCGCTGGTGCGCGGATCGTCGATTCCGAAAATCGGCTGGAGCACGTTATCCTGCAAAACGCTGACATCGAGCCGTCCGATCACGTCGAGTTTTGAGACGTCGAACTTCGGCCGAAGCAAATACCATTGTCCGGCGCAGTACATTTTGAATTCGCCTTGAGCCGAGACCGCCCCGTCGGCGCATTCGGTGGTCGAGAATTTCTCCCGGAGCAGGGCGAGAAGCTCCGCAACCGAGTGGCCGTGCAAATTCTTCAAAGCCCGGTTGTAGGGCAGGATCGCCAGCTGGTCGGAGGGGAAGGCCACGGCGAGAAAATAGTTGTATTCCTCGGTCCCGTTGTGCCGGGGATTTTTGGGCGCGCACTCCGCCGCAGTTCGGGCGGCGGCCGCGCTGCGGTGGTGTCCGTCGGCGATGTAGAAGACCGGCACATCTGTGTGAAAATATCCGTTGAGAACGTCGCTCTCCGCAGACGGAACCCGCCAGAGGGTATGCGAGATCCCGTCCGGAGAAGTGAAATCAAAGAGCGGTTTTTCCCGGGTCAGCTTGTCAATCAGCGCGTCGATCCTGGCGACTTTGCGGTAGGTGAAAAAAGCCGGGCCGGTGTGACTGCGCAAGGTCATGACATGGCGCGTCCGGTCGTCCTCTTTGTCCTTCCGGGTTTTTTCGTGCTTTTTGATGACGCCGGTGCGGTAATCCTCCGCAGAGGCTGCGCCGATGACGCCGGTCTGGACATGATCGCCCATCTTGAGCCGGTAAAGATAGAAGTGGCGTTCGGGGTCGGTGGCCAGCGGCGCCTCTTTGCGAAGGCGTTCAAAGGCTTTTGCCGCCTGTTCGTAAACGCGGTCGTCATGTAGATCGATTCCCTTTTCCAGATCGATTTCGGGACGGGAGACGTGGAGAAAACTCAAGGAGTTTCCGTCGGCAAGCGCCGCGGCTTCTTCACTGTTGACCACATCGTAGGGGACTGCAGAGACGAGCGCGGCCTTTTCCGCAGTGGGAAGGACGCCGAAAAATGGTTTAAAATCCGCCATGACCTATTTTACCTTTCCTTGAGGAGTGTTGTTTTCGTCGGGGGATTCGCCGCGCAGGAAGAGATCGTCTTCCAACTCCGGCACGCGGTTGCGCCAACAGGCCGTCCGCATAATCTGATCGTGCACGCATTTGCCGTTTTGAAAACAGCAGGAGCCGTCCGGGAGTACGCCGCCGCAGGGGCCGTTGCGCAACTTTTCGGGGCAATGCATCACACAAATTTCCATCGTTTCGCCCAGTGTGCAAAATTCGCAGTTCCGACAGCCGGCCAGCAGGAATTTCAAAAGCATTCTGCTGGACGCCGGGCGGGAGGAGGCGTGGCGGAAAAGCACTTCTTTTACCTGCCAGAAGAATTTTTCCAGCACACCGATTTGCGGCAGTTTCGGTTCATTGCGCCGCGGCGGCGCCAACTCGTCCGGGTATGCGCGTTGGAGAGTCCGGTCGTAAAGAAAGAAGCTCTCTGAATCGGGCGGCATCTCCGCCACGGCCAGATAGGAATTGTATGCCTCAAGCCATTGATCGAAGTTCTGAAATTCGCGCAGCGCCGCGGCAATCCGTTCGACCGCATATTTCGCCTGTGCCGAAGTGGTCACTCCTCCCAACTGCACCGCGCTGTATCCCAGCAGACGGCATCCGGCGGCCTGAAGCTCGATTCTCCGCCATTGCGCGGCTTCGAACTGGGCGCGGGAGAAGCGCAGCTCCTTGTCCAGAATCCCTTGAAAATCATCGGAAATTCGAATGCCGGGCATGTGTCCGGCGCGGATCTCCTCGACTCGCTCCGGCGTGAGGAACATCAGCCGTGCCACGGTCGGCACAAAGCACGACCGCTCCGCCAGATACCAGCGCAGGGTTTGAAGCCGGACCATATCCCAGCCCGCCTGCGTGACGACAAACTGCGCCCCCGCATGAATCTTCTTCATCATCTTGAAAAACTGCGGGTAGAGCGACCAGGCGCTGTACAAAAATGGATTTACGACGCATCCGGCGTGAAAGGCGCCGCCCTTGCCGGTGAGATAATGCAGTTGCTCGACGCTTTCGGAAAATTCCCGTTTGCGGATCTGACGCAAAGTTTCCCCGGGCGCCGGGTTCCCGGTCACGCATACGCAGTTGACGATCCCCGATGCCGCCGCCAAATCAATCTGTTCCTTGACTCGCGCATCTCCCTGCGCCCCGGAAAGATAGGCGACATGATCCGCCGCTTCCTCCGGTGGCAGGCGCAGCAGGTAATCCACCGAGCGCATTCCGAGCGGATCGTCGCAGTCGGTCACCGCCAGAAAACTTTTCTGATGAAATTCTTCGGCCGCCTCGGCCACGCTCCGGTGCAGTGCGGCCAGTAGTTCCCCTGCCGTTTCCGGGGCGACATCTCCGCCCGGGGAAACGCATTCGAGCAGGAGCACAAATTCTCCATGGTCCAGCGCCTCCTTGAAATGGTTGACATGTTCGGATGCTCCGAACTGGATTTTCAATTGATTTGCGTTCATAGCGAAGTCCTTTCCATGACGCCGCGCCGCCGGAAGCCGAAGAAAAAGATGCACCCGAGCAGATTGCTCGCCAAAATGACCGCCGTCAACACCAGCTGCCCCGCTTTGGCCGTCTCCGCGCTGATTCCGAAGGCGGCCAGCACCGAGATCGCCGCCAAATCCCGCCCTCCGACTCCGGAGGGGAAAATCGGAATCAGTCCTGCGATGGAGCCGAGAAATGCCGCAAGCAATGCGGCCATAAATCTTGACAAACTCGCATCCGCTCCTGCGCCAAGCAGCAGCAAATAGAGCGCCACTGCGGTTGGCAGATGCACAAAGAGCGCACTCCCCAAGGCCCATGCGGCAAGGAATTTGCCTCGGTTCCGGTAAACCAGAACCGCCGATGTGATCTTCTGGACAAGTTTACTCAAACGTCCTTCGCCAGTCCCCAGATGCCGCCAGAAATCGCCCAGCGCCTTGATGCGTCCGGCTGCGGCGAATAGGGGCAGCATGGCCGTCCCCGCCAGACATCCCGCCATCAGGAGGATAATTCCGGCCGCCCGCATGAAATCATCGATCGGAAGCCCCGGAATCTGTACTTTCATCAGCACCGGGATGAAGCTTCCGGTCAGCACCAGCAGCGGCGCGAAGAGCCCGATCATTCCGACGATTCGATCCATCAGGATCGTGAGCAGCGCGTCGGCGCGGTTGCTCTTGGCCAGCGTGGTCACGGCGGCGGCCTTATAGACGTCTCCGCCGATGGAGCCGCCGGGGATGACCAGCGAGAAAAAATTCGCCTGCATCCAAAGCGACAGGGCCGCGCGATATGGCATCCGGAACCCGGCGGCATTGGCCAGACTGCGCCAGCGGGCCGCCCCAAACGCCTGTTCGCCGAGATAAAGAAGAAATGCGGGCGCGAGGTAACGACAGTCGAATGCCTCAAAGGTGCGCACCAGACCGTCTCCGCTGCGGCGGATCAGAATGAAAAGAATGCTTCCCGCGATCACAATTCTCGCGCAAAACCACAAAATTTTCTTAAATTTCACAAACGACCTCGGACACGGATTGACTCGGGGGCTTGGGGGGCTTTCGACGGACGTAACCCAATCGCCTTCGCCCTTTGCAGAACGGATTTTCAGCGCACTGCGCCGGACGATCCAGCATACTCGGTAATTTAGCACCGAAGACGCGATTTGGCAACGCAAAAAACGTTTTTTTTCCAGGGATTACGGCAATGCAAAAACTCGCGCCGTGTCCTCCGACGCCTCGAAGAAACCTTGAAGACCCCCTCTTTCCGAGGTTACGCGCGCGCTTCTTCAGGCGCGGTGACGGTCAGCAATCCCTCCAGCGTCTCCACCGATGCTCCGCCGAAGAGTTCCAGATGCACCTGATATTCTTCCCCCGCGAACGCGCGGTGGTGGTGAAGCTGGAAGCAAAGCGCCCGGTTGTCATTTCCACGGTCGTCAAACTGCACCCGGGCCGATTCCAAAAGTTCAAAGCCATCCACCATGACCGAAGCAACCAGCAGCGCGGCGCGTTTTTCCCTGGGCGTGAGCACAAGGGTGACTTCCACCGAGGCGCCGTGATCGAAAAAGCGCATCCGGTAATCCATCCTTGAGACGGTATTGCTGTTTTGCTTCATGATTTTTCCTTTCTCATCCGGCGGAAGAAGTCCAGAAACATCGTGCGGCATTCTTCGCCAAGCACCCCGCTTCTGACCTCCGGATGCCAGAGCATCGCCTTGTGTCCGGTGATGTCCAGCGCGGAACCGCAGCCGCCTGTGCGTGCGTCGGCAAACCCGAACACCACAACCCCCACCCGCGCATTGACAATCGCGCCTGCGCACATGGCGCACGGCTCTTTGGTCACATACAAAACCGCCTCCTCCATGCGCCAGTCGCCGGTGCGTTTTGCCGCCTCCGCGAGCACCAGCAACTCCGCATGGGCGAGCACGCTTTTGCGCTCCTCCACGCGATTGCCCGCCCGAATTGGCGCAATGCGATCATCCCGGTACAGCAGAACCGCGCCCACGGGCACTTCCCCGCGTTCCGCAGCGCAATGCGCCTCCTTCAGCGCCAGACGCATGGCCTCCTCGTCGGACATTGTTTTTACTCTTCCTTGATCTCGCACTTGGTGATGAGGTGTTTGTAGCGCCAGAAAGCGACGCGCACAAAATGGTTTTTCCACGTGTAATAATAGATGATCACCTGATTTTCGTCGTCGGCGCGGTCAATGACGGCGTCGCGGCGGCCGAAGATCTTCTCCACGGTCGGCAGATCGGGCAGGAAGGTGAAATCGATTTTGCGCACCAGACTTTTGGCCGCGCGGTATTTCTCCTCGGTGTTGCGCTTGATCGCCGGATTCTGCAACGTCTGAATTTCATTTTTACAAACGGTCGGCACGTCAATATCCATCGGGGGCAGCGGCGTGGCGCATCCGCCGAGGAAAAGTATGGCTGCTCCCATCAGGATTCCTGCCCACGCACCCTTTTTTTCAAGGGGGCCGGTGTGATTAACTGCAAAATTTTTCATTTTCGCTCTTGACTTCTTTCTTTTTCAGATTATATTGTTCCACGTGAAAATCCCCATTGCGGGTGTAGCAAAACGGCTATGCTCCAGCTTCCCAAGCTGGCGACGACGGTTCGACCCCGTTCACCCGCTCCATTTTTCTTTCCATTTTGATTTCCGTAACGCTCTTCATTGTACACTCACCGAAAATACTTTCGTTTGCGCATGAATTGATTTGAGATTGGTTTCCGCCTGCAGGAAAAAACGAACCTCTTTGCCCGGAGAAACCCGCAGGTCCTCCACAAACGGCAGCCGCAGCGTAATTAAAATACGATTGCCCGGCATCAGATCGATCGGGTAACGCGCCGGATTTTTTTCAATCACCGGTTCAATCTTCCGCCACTTCGCCGGATCGGGAGCCGTCGTGCCCGGCAGCCAAAGTTGATAACGCAGCTTGATATTGTCGCTTTCGGCCATGTACCACTCGTCGATCCGAACGGTCGATTTTCCCGCATTGATCAGACACAGGGTGATGCGCGGGTCCAAATCGCCGATCAGCCGGAGATTCCCCACCGGAGCCAGCGTGAATTTTGCTCCTTCGATCGGTTTGAAATCATGCGGCACATAAATGACTTCCAGCGCTTCCGGCCGGGAGACGCATCCTGTTCCGGCAAAAATCAAGAGACCCGTGCAGGTCGCCGCCGCCGCCAGTAAAATTTTGTTTCGCTTGTGCATTGCGCATTTCCTTCTCTTTTTTGTCAGCGTAAAGAGTTTTTCCACAGGAGATCCGCCGCGTCCGACGGCATCCGCCAATCGCCGCGCGGCGAGAGGGCGATCGTCCCGACTTTCGGTCCGTCCGGGACTGCGTTGCGTTTGAATTGCTGCCCGAAGAAGCGCCGCAGAAAAATCTCCAGACAGCGCCGGATCTCTGCGGGAGAAAACTCGCTGCCGAACGCGTGTTCCGCAAGACTTTGGATCTCCTCCGGTGAAGAACCGTATTTGAGAAAATAGTAGAGAAAGAAATCGTGCAGAAGATAGCTGCCGATCGCCTGTTCGGTAATTTGTTCGCCGGGAAGAAGCTCCGGGGAATACGGCATCGTTGTCACATTGCGCAGCACTTTTTCAATCTCGCCCCCGCGCTGCGCGGCGATCCATTCCACGAGCTCCTTCACCAGCGTTTTCGGTACGGAACAGTTGACCGCGTACATCGACATCTGGTCGCCGTTGAAGGTGTTCCAGCCCAGCGCGATCTCCGAGAGGTCGCCCGTCCCGAGCACAATTCCTCCGACTGCGTTGGACAGATCCATTAAAATCTGAGTGCGTTCCCGCGCCTGCGCATTCTCATAGACCAGATTGCGCTTTTCCGGATCGTGCCCGATGTCCCGGAAATGCTGCATGACGCTGTCGGCAATCGGAATGTTCCGCAACGGAATATGCAAGAGTTCCGTCAGGGTTTCCGCATTGTTCCGGCTGCGCGAAGTCGTCCCGAATCCCGGCATCGTGACCGCAAGAATCTTTTCCGAAGCCGGTAGATCAAGCAATTTGCAGCTTCGTTCCGCCGCCAGAAGCGCCAGCGTCGAATCCAGTCCGCCGGAGAGCCCCACGACAACTTTGCAGTCGCCCAGCTGCCGCATTCTCCGGGCGAGGCCGACCGATTGGATGTTGAGAATTTCCTCGCAGCGTTCCGATTTTTCCGCGTTGTCGGCAGGAACAAAGGGGCGGGAAGTGATTCGGAACTTTGCCAGATCGGGCGATTCCTCCGCCGGATCAAGAGCAATCCGCACGGTCGCTCCGGGGGGAAGAACTGTTTCATTGAACGAACTCTCCGTCCGGCGGCTCATGGTCAGATGCCGCACCGGCACGTCCGCAAGAATCAGATTCCCGTGGAAATCGAACCGCTTGTTTTCCGCCGCGAGCGCCCCGTTGACCGCAATCAGCGCATGGCCGCTGAAGACCACATCCGCGCTCGACTCTCCGACTCCGGCTCCCGCCAGAACATAGCCGCAGAGCAGCCGCGCGCTCTGGGTGCGCACCAGTTCCCGCCGGTAGGCCGCCTTGGAGACCAGTTCGTTGCCTGCGGAGAGATTGAAAATCACCTGCGCGCCGCCGGAGGCGAGCGCCGTGGAGGGAGGGGTCAGACACCAGAGATCTTCGCAGATCTCCGCGCCGAAGAGCAATCCCCCCGCCTGAAATACCAGATGGTTGCCCAGCGCAATTTGTTCTCCTCCGAAAAGAACGCTTTCCCCGGAGAACTCCCGGATGGAACGGAATTGGCGTTTTTCGTAAAATTCCCGGTAATCGGGGAGAAAGGTTTTGCCTGCAAATCCGCGGATTGCTCCATGCTGCATGACCGCCGCCACATTGAACAGACGCGTGTCGACTTCCAGCGGCGCTCCCGCAATCAAAATGGTGTCGCAATCCTTGGTTCCTTCGGCCAGACGGAGCATTCCATCACGTGCGGCGTTCAGCAGCGTCTCCTGCGCAAAGAGATCTCCGCAGGAATATCCGGTCAGCGAAAGTTCCGGAAACACCACCACGGCGGCGCCTTGCTGCGCGGCTTCCCGGTAAAGACGAAGGATTTCCCCGGTATTGAAGGCGACGTCGCCGACTCGCAAAGCAGGAACTGCCGCTGCGACACGATAAAAACCTTGCATGATCGTTTCTCCATCGTTTCCCGTCCCGCTGCCGCAAGGATGGAATGTTTTCTTTGTCCGCCCGCGCGGAATCTACGGGAGAACTTTGACTCCCGCTTCGGTGATTTCGATTTTTCGCGCTTTGTAAAGGTTGCCGAGCAACTCCTTGAACCGCCGTTTGCTCCAGTTGAAATCCGCCGCGATTTTGGTCGGCGGCGTTTTGGCGTTGTATGCGTAGAATCCGCCGAGCGCCTTGAGCTTCTGAAGCAGTTCCTGCGCTTCGTCCTCCAATGCTTCGCCGTGCCCCGGAAGCCCCGGAACGATGTCCAGACGGCGATCACTGCGCACTTTGAAGACATGCCCGGAAAATTTCTCTCCAGTCGCGTAGTTCGCATGCAGATTGTCGCGGTAGATCAGTCCGGTGAATTTCCCGTTGACCACCACATGCAGTCCCAGCTCCCCCGGCTCATCGGCGATCACTTCCACTTCTTCGCCCGGTTTCGGCAACTCCTCCGCGCGTGCGAGGCGGTCGAAGCGGTTGCTGCCGATCAACCGTCGGCTGGTCTGGTCGAAAAGCACCTTGACCAGATATTTTGTTCCCGGTCGCATCGATTTGTTGCGCATTTGAGCAAAGGGAACGAGCAGATCCTTCTCCAATCCCCAATCCAGAAAGGCGCCGATTTTGGTCAACTCCCGACACTCCAGTACGGCAAATTCCCCCGCCACCGCTTTGGGAATCCGGGTGGTCGCCACCGGGCGGTCTTCGCTGTCGCAATAGACGAAAACCCGAAGGGAATCGCCTACCCGGCAGCGTTCCGGCAGATATTTGCGCGGCAGGAGCACGCTCTCTCGGGTTTCATCCTGCAGATACCCGCCGAATTCGCAGATTCTGGCCAGTTTCAAAAAATTGACCTGTCCGATATCGATCATGATTCGCCGCGTCCGTTCTTTCTATTGCTGCGGAAATGCCGCGAGCAGAAATGCGAAGAGATAGCCGTTATAGAGAAAACTGTCCAGCACATCGAGCACTCCGCCCATCCCCGGAAGAAGATGCCCTGAGTCCTTGATGTTGCAGGCGCGTTTCATCGCCGATTCCGTCAGATCCCCCGCAAAACTTCCCCAGGCCAGCAAAAACGCCGCGCCCAGCGTCGTCGTCATCCCGGCAAAAGGCGACAGTCCGCCTCTCCACAGCAGCCAGCCGACCAGAAGTGACAACAGCAGTCCTCCGGCGGTTCCCTCATAGGATTTGCCCGGACTGATCGAAGGGACGATCTTGTGATTTCCGCCCGGCAGAAGTTTGTGCGTGGACATGCCGGCAATGTAGCCTCCGGTGTCCATCGCCTTGGTCGCCAGCACCAGAAAAAGAAGATTCCGGCCGCCTCCGGTTCCGCAGTAGATTCCCGCAATCGGAAAAATCAACGGCAGCAGCAGCGCCATGCCGCCCAGCGTGCCGACCGCCCCGGTCAGTACCGTCGCATGATTTCGCGCGAGCAGCAGCGTGAACAGAATCCCCAGAAGTACCAGCGGCAGACACGCCGCCATCGTCGCGGGGGGGATGGTAAATCCGGTCAGGTCGCGGCATTCCCACGCGCCGTAGCAGAGCATTCCCGCCGCGGCCAGCGCCGCGCCGGTTTGTTTCCAGCCGGGCACGCCGAGCTTTTCCAGCATTTCCAGAAGTTCTTTCGTCGCGAAGTACACCGCCGGAACCGCCAGCAGAAAGAACAATCCCCGTCCCCACGGCTGCCAGAAGATCATCGCGGCAAAAATTCCCAACAGCAGTGGGAAACTGATCGCTCGGTAACGGAACAAGATTCACCTACTTCCCGCACGAGGTTTTCGTGCCTTTTGCACGGACTTTTCCGATGCCCCGGAAAAGTCCGGATGATCCCCTTTTTCTTGGGGAACCGTGCTTGAATTACGCCTCGATCGCCTTCTCCAGATAATCGCGCAGCTGGGTCAGATTGACCCGCTCCTGCTTCATCGTGTCACGATTGCGCACGGTGACGCTGTTGTCCGTGCCGGACTCGAAGTCGTAGGTCAGGCAGAACGGCGTACCGATCTCGTCCTGACGGCGGTAACGCTTGCCGATCGAGCCGGTGACGTCGGTTTCGGTCCGGAAGTAATGCAGCAGTTCGCTGTTGAGCTTCTCGGCGTTTTCCATAAGTTTTTTCGAGAGCGGCAGCACTGCGGCCTGAATCGGGGCGACCTTCGGCGGCAGGTGCAGAACAATGCGCACATCCTCTTCCATGCCTTCCTTGGCGGTGGCCGCCTTGTCTTCGTCGTAGGCGCGGGAGAGAATCGCCAGCATCATGCGGTCCAGCCCCACCGAGGTCTCGATGACCGTCGGCATGAGTTTGCGCTGGTTGTCGTGGTCGACGTATTCCAGATTCTCCCCGGAGAACTCGCTGTGCCGGGTGAGATCCCAGGTGCCGCGGTGATGGACGCCTTCGAGCTCGCCCCAGCCGAAGGGGAACTGCACTTCGATGTCGATGGCGGCTTTGGCGTAATGCGCGAGCTTCTCGTGCACGTAGATCCGGAAGAAGTCGTCGGTGAATTTCAGCTGTTTGCGGTAGAAGTTGATCCGCTGCTGCTTCCAGTACTCAAACCACTCCATGCCCTCTTCGCCGTCGCAGAAAAATTCCATTTCCATCTGGGTGAATTCGCGACTGCGGAAGGTGAAGTTGCGCGGATTGATTTCGTTGCGGAACGCCTTGCCGATCTGGGCGATGCCGAACGGCAGTTTCTGGCGCGTGGCCACACGCACGCTATGGAAATCAACGAAGATCGGCTGGCAGGTTTCCGCCCGCAGGTATGCCGTGTGCTCTTCGTCGAAGACCGGGCCGACGTAGGTCTTCATCATCAGATTGAATTCGCGCGGCTCGGTCAGATCGTGGGAGCCGCAAGCCGGACAGGTGGTGGGATCCTCCATCTGATCGACCCGGTAACGCGCCTTGCACTTGCGGCAGTCGGTCATCAGATCGCTGAATTGATCCAGATGTCCGGAGGCTTTCCAGACCCGGGGATGACAGATGATGGTCGAATCCAGACCCTCGACATTGTCGCGCGTCTCCACCATCTCGTGCCACCAGAGATTCTCCACGGCGCGCTTCATGCGCGACCCGTACGGGCCGTAATCCCAGAATCCGTTGATTCCTCCATAAATTTCGGAACTCGGAAAAACAAATCCCCGCCGTTTGCAGAGGCTCACCAATTTGTCCATGCGTTCCGGATCTTTCACATCGTCCGCCATTGTTCGATTCCTTATGTTTTGTCTTGGCCGGCGGAAGGGGGGACGACCTTTTATTGTCCGGTGCGTCCGGCAAGGTTCCAAAGCCGAATGACATTGAACCGCTACTTCCGCCGCTGTTTTTTTTGTGTATAGAAAACCACCTCTATAATTTAACCTCCCGAAAGGGTTTTTTCCAGAGGAATTTGCAAAAAAGATGACTCCTGTATTCTTTTTCGCGGAATATAGGCTGCGGTACTTGTTTTTTCCCGCTCCGCGCGCATCTCAAAAATTGCCCGGAAGCGCCAACTGCTGCGCGCGCGGCGTCCAGAGGATCGATTCCGGCAGACCGGACGGAAAAATTTTGACATTCCGGTAACGACCCGAAAGCGCCAGCAGCGCGTCCGGCGCAATCAGAAAGGTGTATGGCTGCTCCTCGTGAATGATTCGCATGAATTCGGACGCAATGCGCATGCGTTCCTTGAGATTGAAGGTCACACGCAGCGCCTCAATGAGCTTGTCCGCCTTCGCATTGGCAAATCCGATGTGATTGCTCGAACCTGGCAGCGAGGCCTGCGAAGAGTGCCAGACCTGATAAGGATCCGGATCGTCCGGGACCGTCCAGCCCAGCGTGCAGACTTCGTAATCGCGCTGTTCGAGTTTGCGGATGTAGACCGGCCACTCAATCTGCTGGATCTTCATTTCGATCCCCGCTGCCGCCAGCGACTCCTTGATCATCGGAAGCATCTTCTGCTGAATGGGATGGTCGGCGACCTGAAGAATCGTGAAAATGAATTTTCGCTTGTCCTTCTCCAGAATCCCGTCGCCGTCGGCGTCGCGCCATCCGGCTTGCGCCAGAAGGGTTTTCGCACGCGCCGGATCGAAGGGCCAGGGCTGGATGGTTTTGTCGCAATAGGGGCTGCCGGGAACAAACGGTCCGGCGACCACCGAGCCGAGATTGTGATAGATTTTTTCCAGAATCGCTTTGCGGTCGATCAGCATGGTCAGCGCCTGACGGGTGCGCCGGTCGCCGAAAAGCGGATTCTTCAAATTGTAGCCGATATAAAAATAACTGGCGCCGGGATAGCGGTATTTGCCGATCGCCCCCGACGTGAACGCTTTGCCCGATGTCCGGTTCACCCATTGATCGGGCGACAGCCCCATGCGGTCGATCTGCCCGGATTCCAGCGCCTGAAACCGGGTGTTGGAGTGCTTGATGATCTCGAACAGCAGATTTTTAATCGGCGGACGGATGCCCAGACGGTTGCCGAAATAGCTGGAACTTTGCTCCAAACGCACGTAGCGATCACGTTCCCAGCGGACGAAGCGGTACGGTCCGCAGCCGACGATCATGCTGTGCCGCCGGTGATCGACATTGAATTGCGCCGCGTCGAATTTGCCGTCGTAATCGTAGAAGTGCCGGGGGAAGGGGACCAGTCCGAGCGTTTGCGCGAGCGAACCGTAATACGGGCGTTTCCACCGCACGATAAAATTCCGGTCGTCAAGGACTTCGACCGTATCCAGATCCTGAAAGTAAACCCGCAGCTGCGCCGCGTTGACCTTCGGGTCGCGGATCACGTCCACGGTCGCCTTGAAATCGTTTGCCGTCACCGGCACCGAACGGAACTGCCGCTTGCTGACCGGATCGGTGAAATCCTGCCACTTGACCCCTTCGCGCAGCGTGATGTGATAAGTCAGATGGTCGGAAGAAATTTCCCACTTCTCTGCGAGCATACTCTGAAATTCTGCGGAATTGGCATAATTGCGTTCCGCCAGCGAGGCGTTGCAGAGCGCGTTCAGACTTGCGCAGCCGGCTTCGTTGGTGAGAATCCAGTTGAGATTGGCCGTGTCGGCCCCCTGCGCCGACACCATGCGGCCGCCGAACTGAGCTTGGGGATCGAAGAAGGCGAGATTGGCCGGCGGCGTCCCCGCTTTGACGGCCTCCGAGGCGTCCGCTGCCTGCGTCTGCACGGGAGTTGCGGCGGTGCTGTCGAGTTTTTCCAACACGCTTTCCAGACGTTCGGCCACCAGCATGTTGCTTCTGCGCACCCGGTCGAGCGCATGCACCACCAACAGTCCGGTCAGGATGGCGAAAACCAGAAGCAGAATGGAAAGAACGCGTGTGAACATTGCCGAAAAAGCTCCTTTGGTTGCCCCGCCCTACCGTTTGCTGATCCGGTAGGTCAGCACTGCGCCGAGCGCCTGAAACACAATGTTCGGCAGCCACAGCAGATATTGCGGATAAATCCTCGGAAATGTGGTCAGGGAGTTGCACAGAATAATCGAGAAAAAGAAAATTCCCGCGAGAATGACACTCAGAAACAATCCCACCGACGTTTCTCTGCGGCTGGTGCGGATTGCCATCGGCAGTCCCAGCAGCAGAAACGCCACCGGCGAGAGCGAAAACGCAAACCGGCGGTTCAACTCCACCTCCAGTTCCGTTTCGTAGACCAAATTGCGCTTGGACAATAACTGCGCGTAACGGATCTGCGCGAGAAGTTCGGCGGTGGTCATATATTTTTCCCGCTTGCTCAACACCTGAAACATCTGTTTGCCGTAGTTGAATTTGAACTCCAACTGCCGGTTGAACGCCCGTGTTTCCGGTTTTGACTTCTTGTCGATCACCATGCAGTTGAACAACGTCACTTTGAGCGTCTGTTCCTCGTGGTCGACCGAGAGCTTGCCGTATTCGGCAGTGATGTCCTGCCCAATGCCCCCTTCGCCGTCCAAGGTGTAAAGCTGGACGTTTTTGAGCGTGTCCTTGCCCTCTTTGTCGTCGATTGAAATGATGGTTCCGCCGTATCGGAACGGGCGCCCCGCTTCAAACAGCGCCAAGGGTTGATTCAGCGCGGCGTTGGCCATCAGACTGCGCGCCTTGCCCAGGAGCGGCGGTCCGAATTCCCCCTGCAGGAAAAAACAGAACACCGTCAGCGCCACCGTGATATACATGATCGGCGCGGCCACCTGAATGATCGATATGCCGCACGCCCGCATGGCCGTGACTTCCGAATCGGCCGAGAGCCGTCCGAACACCAGCATCACTCCGACCATCACCGCCCACGGCACGGTGAAAACGAACATCGTCGGCATGATATAGAGCATGAACAGAAAAAAATTCGACACCGGGATTCCCCGGGAAATGTAATCAAGCACCTTGATCATATTCGCGCCGGTCATCCCGAAGGTCAGAATCAAGAGCGCCATGAAAAATGCGCCGAGAAAACCGCGCGTCACATACCAGTTGAGCGTTCGCATAGACCATCCTTAAAACGTTTGAGGGTGTTTTTCTCCCCCCGTCTCCGACTGGAATTTGTGTCGGAGCCGTGTTGCAGTGCGCATCTTTGTCGGATTTGAGATAGAAAAACCCGTACCTTGATACAATATCCCCGGAACGGGTTTTTTTCAACCGCCCCGGACGTTTTTATCTCTTTTCCGGCGCGTAGACCGCCCATTCCCCCCGGCGCAGGAAGAGTTTGCGTTCTCCGAGATGCCCGGCGGCCTTTGCTTCGTCCTTCGCCCGGAGAATCAAATAATGACTTTTGCTTCGTACTGCACTGAATTCCGGCGGTTCCCATGCGTGATTGACAATCCGTTCCGGGGCGTAGAAGTTCGCCGAGTACGGGGTCGCCTTCGCAAAATAGTAACACCGGCCGGCTGGAATGCCGATGCGTTCGCCCATCGCTTCCAGCACATTGCGGGAGCTTTTGTCCGTCCGCATCAGCTGGAGCGTCGCGGCCAGCAATCCGAGAAAGAGCATCGTGTGCCAGACAAAAATCCCTTTGAGAAACACAATGCGCTGCTCCCGGGTGGCCAGGAGATTCGCTCCGACCAGCGCGTCTCCGAGGAGCAGCGCCGCCAGCGGAATACTCGGCAGCAGATAATAGATGGTCGCCCGCGCCGTGAGACACCAGAAGAGCGTGATGCCGAGGCAGCCGGCAGCGGCGATGCCCCACATTGGATTCTGCGCGTTTTTCCGCCATGCGGTCAGTTTCCGGAACACCGCGGGGATGCCCAGGAGCAACAGCCCCGGCAGATTGACCGCCAGAAACCAGATCAGCGCCATTCCCCGGAAAGTTTCCCGTCCGGTTCCGTAGCGGTCGCCGTAGGAGGGCGTGACGAAGCGCAGGAAATTCTCGTGGACGAAGAAGTATTTGAGGAAATCGGGATTCTCTCTTGTCATCAGAATGTACCACGGCGATGCGACTGCGAGAAAAAGAATCGTTCCGGTGATCCACGCATGATCCTTGAGATCGCGCCAGCGGCCGCCCCAAATCGTGTAGATCGCCACTGGAATCCCCGCGTAGACCAGCGCCACCGGCCCCTTGGCCACCATGCCCAGCGCCAGGAAAAAGAAAAATTCCAGACTGTGGAATTTCCGGATTCTTTGCTCTTTTTCCGCCAGAAACAGCATGTAGGCAAAAATCGCTCCGGCGATTGTGAAGGCGAGCACCATGTCGGTCAGCGACAACCCCGCGAAAACCCAGAAGACGCCGCTGCCCGCGCAAATCGCCGTCGATACGAGGGCGACATGCTCGGTGGAGAGTTTGCGCGCCGTCCGGTAGAGCAGCAGCAGAATGCCGACTGCCGCAAGCAGCGAAGGCAGCCGCACCCAGAGTTCGTGATTGCCCAGCGCCTTGCAGAACACTCCGGCGATCTGAAAGTAGAGCGGCGGCTTGCCGTCAAAACTCTGATAGACTCCGTCGTGCACAAAGTGCGGCACCAGATAGTTGCCCGAATCGGCCATGTTGCGGGCCATACATGCGTAGCGTGTCTCCGAGGGATCGGCCAGCGGCATGGCTGCGGCAATGAGAATCCGCAGGATCAGAAAAATTCCGAGAATCCGGAACACCGCTTTACGGAACTTATCCATCTCCAATGGGTTACTCCTTTGTGTCATCGTTCCGGTTCGGCAGCCGGCGGGTGACTACGGAAATCAGTCCCTTCAGATAGAACGACTCCGGCGCGGTCAGCAGCACCGGATGGTCGCCGCTCTGCCGGAGCGATCCGACTGTCACGGCGTCCACTCCCGCGTCGAGGGCGGCTTCGAAGGTGATTTTGCGGAAAAATTCTTCATCCATCAGTCCCGAACAGGAGAAGTTGAAAAGCACGCCGCCTTCCTCCAAAAGTCCGTAGGCGCAGAGCGCCATGTCCTTGTAGGCGCGCGCGCCGCGGATCAGCGCCTTTTGCGATTCGACCAGCTTGGGCGGATCGAGGACGATCAGATCGAACCTTCTCTTCTCCGCCCGAAATTTGCGCAGCACGCAGAAAACATCTCCTTCGATGCTTTCATGCTGTTCCGGGGCGATTTTATTTTCCTGATAATTGCGTCCGGCCAGTTCCAGTGCGGACGCGGAAGAGTCCACATCCGTCACCATTTGCGCTCCGCCGAGCGCCGCGGACACGCCGAATCCGCCGGTGTAGGAGAAACAGTTGAGCACCCGTTTCCCGGCGGCAAAGTCCCTTACCCGCAGCCGCGCGTCGCGCTGGTCGAGATAAAATCCTGTTTTATGGCCGCGCCGGACATCGACCAGGAGCTTCATATCATTCTCTTCGATCGAGCAGAATTCCGGCGGCTCTTCCCCGCAAATCAGCCCGGTACGCATTGGCAGTTCCTCGCGGGTGCGCACGGCGGCGTCGGAGCGCTCATAGACGCCGGTGACTCCGTCCAGTTCCAGGAAAAGCTCCGCGAGCACTTCGCGGTACTTCTCCGCCCCGGCGCTCAGAAGGCACAGAACCACCGTCGCGCCGTAGCGGTCGGCGATGACTCCGGGCAGGTTGTCCGCCTCGGAAAAAACCAGCCGGCAGCCTTGTTGCGGGACGAACCCGAGCCGGGGGCGCAGCGCGACGGCCCGCTGAATGCGTTCGCGCAGAAATTCGCGGTCGATCTCGATATTGCGTGCGAACTCCCAGACCCGCACGGCGATCTGGCTGGCCGCAGAGAATGCGCCGACGGCGAGAAATTCGCGGCCTGCGCTGTATATTTCGACCGGGTCGCCGCTCTCGGGCGCGCCTTCCAGATTGCGGATCGCGCCGGAAAAAATCCACGGATGCCGGAGGCGGACGGACTTGTCTCTGCCCGGTTTCAGAAAAATTTTGGTTCTTGTCATGGAAAAATACCCCTTCGGCGGTTGCCGTGATGCAGTTTTGGAACTATATTACCAAAATCCCTTTTATGCAAGTGCGCACAAGACAAAAATCAAGGAGTTCCCAGCCATGTATCTCGGCAGAATCGTCGCTATCGGCATGACCCGGTCCGGCCGCGCGGCCGCAATGTACCGTGTTTCTTCCCGCTCGTTCCCGAACCGCGAGGCGCGCGTCAAGGGCGAAATCGTCTCCATCATGCCCCGCGCGGGCTTCGAAGGGGATCTGGCCAAAAACCCCTACATCGCCTACAACGCGCTCAAGATCGTTCGCGGCTATGTCGTGGTCAGCAACGGTTCCCAGACCGATCCGATTGTCGAGAAGATCGCCATGGGGTATCCCGTCCGCGACGCGTTCGCGCTGGGGCTGCTGGCTATGGACTACGAGAAAGATTCTCTGGACACGCCCCGGATTGTCGGAGCGGTTTCCCAGTCGGAGAAGCGCGGCTTCCTCGGCATTGTCCGCAAGGACGCGCTGCTGGTGCGCGAATTTGCGCTGGTTCCGGGGCGGCTCAACTATGTGTCGACCTATGAGTGCAACCGTCCCGCCGATGAAAATCTCGACGAAGCCTTCGACGGCGCCTGTGTCAACTGTGTCGCGCAATACGCGGTCGACGGCGGTGTTTTTGCCGGATTTGAACATCCGGTGACCAGCTGCGCGGCGCTCGCGCAACTTGATTGCGAGTGCTACGACATTGGGACTGTGATTGTCCCCGCAAAATGACCGAAGGCGACAAAACCATTCTTGCCGGACTCAATCCGGAACAGGCGCGCGCCGCCGGCGCGGTGTCCGGTCCGGTGCTGATTCTCGCGGGGGCGGGCACGGGGAAAACCCGTGTGGTCACGCACCGGATCGCCTATCTGGTCAGCTGCGGAGTCGCGCCGGAGCATATTCTCGGCATGACCTTCACCAACAAGGCGGCGCGGGAAATGCGCGAGCGTCTGGCCGCGCTGATTCCCGAAGCGGCCGCCGAAAAGGTGACGTTGGGGACGTTTCACAGTTTCTGCATCCGGCTGCTGCGCAGCGAGATTCGCAAACTCGGATATCTTCCCAACTTCACCGTGGCCGACGAGTCCGATCAGGAAGGGCTGGTTCGGCAGGCGATGGCGCAGTTGGGAATTTCCAAGGAGTTTGCTCCGGCCTCCGCGTTCATGAATATTATTTCCGGGTGGAAGAACCGGCTGCTGACGCCCGAGGAGGCCGCAAGCGAGGCCAACAATCCGATGTGGATGGCTTCGGCGCGGGTCTATCGGGAATATCAAACGTTGCTTCAGCTGCAGAATCTCATTGATTACGACGACATGCTTATGCTCGGCTGCCGCGCTTTGGAGGACGAAACCGTGCGCGACAAGTACCGCGACCGCTATCGTTACCTGCTGGTGGACGAGTATCAGGACACCAACGAGGCGCAGTTCGCGCTGTTAAGCAGACTGGTCGGGCCGGAGCGCAATTTGTGCGTGGTTGGCGACGACGATCAGAGCATCTATTCGTGGCGGGGCGCGAAGGTGGAGAACATTCTCAATTTCCCCGAACAGTTTCCCGGTGCGACGGTGGTCAAGCTCGAACAGAATTACCGCTCCACCAACACGATTCTCCGGGCCGCCAACGCGGTGATCGCCAACAATTCCCTGCGGCGCGAGAAGAACCTCTGGAGTCAGTGCGGCGAAGGGGAAAAACTCCGTTTCGTCCGTTCCGACAGCGGCGAGGCCGAGGCCGCGTTTGTGGCCGATATGATTGCGCAGCGCCATCAGGAGGACGATTCGCTGCATTACGGAGATTTTGCCATTCTTTACCGATCCAACCATCTGTCGCGGCCGTTTGAAGAGGCGCTGCGCGGAAGGGACATTCCGTACCGTCTGGTCGGGGGGCAGGAGTTCTTCAAGCGCAAGGAGATCCGCGACGCGGTGGCGTATTTGCGGCTGCTGGTCAATCCGCAGGATGATCAGAGTTTGCTGCGGGTGCTCAACACGCCGCCGCGCGGACTGGCGGAAAAAGCGGTCGGTCTGCTCAAGAGTTATCGCGACCGGGAACATGTGCCGATGCTCCGTGCGCTCGGGCGTAAAGAGTTTCGCACTATGCTGGGTGGGGCGGCGGCATCTTCGGCTGAATTTTTCAGCAGTTGCTGCCAGGAGGCGCAGCAGACCTTTTCCGCGCCGGGCAATCTGGCCGGGAAATCGCGGGATTTTCTGACCCGGATCGGATATTTCGACGGGCTTCAGAGGATCTATAAAGACATGGAGGACAGTCGCAAGCGGCAGGATAACCTCGGAGAATTTCTCAGCTCGATGGCGGAATTTGAAGCGCGTCGCGGCGGCGCGGTCACGCTGGAGGAGTATCTGGAAAGCTATGCGCTTCTGGAGGAGACCGACCGGACCGACGAGGAAGCCGGCAAGGGGGATGCGGTGGTGTTGACCACGGTGCATTCGGCCAAGGGGTTGGAATACAAGGTGGTGTTTTCCGTGGCGATGGAGAAGAGTATTTTTCCGAGCGAACGCGCGTGCGAAGAGGGCAATCTCGACGAGGAGTTGCGGCTTTTTTACGTGGCGGTGACACGGGCGAAGAAGGAGCTGTATTTTACGGCGGCGGGACGGCGTTTTGTGCGTGGAAAACTTAAAACGCAGACGATTTCGCCATTTCTTGAGATGATTCCGGAGGCGCTCATTGAGCATGGCGTGCCGGAGGATTTCATGCGGAAGATGGATCAGGGGGAAATGCTCGAAGCACTGCGCCGGATGATGTCGGCGTTGAAATAGAGGCGAAAAGATGGCGGATGCGGTGAAAAGTTCTTATCTCTCCGGCTCGATTGCCGGAACTATGCTGAAAACCGGGATTGCGATGCTTCCGGGGACGCTGGCGATGTCCGGCTACAACCTCGCGGACACCTATTTTGTCAGCCGTCTCGGGCGCGATCCGCTGGCGGCGATGGGATTCACGTTTCCGGTGGTCATGCTGCTCGGCTGCGTCTTTCACGGCGTCTCCGGCGGCGTGATGACCATTGCGGCCCAGTCGCTCGGCGGCGGGCGCACGGAGAAGGCGCGGACGCTGACGACCTCCGGGGTGTTGCTGCTGATTCTGGTTTCCCTGACGGTGGGGGTGCTGGGAATGGTGTTCTGCCAGCCGGTGATGAAGCTTCTGGGGGCCTCCGAGCGGACGCTGCCGCTGGCGTCCGAATATATGAACATCTGGTTTTTCGGCTGTGTGACTTCGGCCCTGACGATGACCGGCAACAATTTGCTGATGGCGGTCGGCGATTCACGCACGGCCAGTCTGATGATGGTGCTGGGCTTGATTGTCAACGTGATTCTCGACCCGTTGCTGATCTTCGGGTGGGGACCGGTGCCCGCCATGGGAATGCGCGGAGCGGCGCTGGCGACGGTGCTGGCGCAGTTTCTGGCGGCGGGGGCGACGCTGGAGGTGCTGCGGCGCAAACATAAACTCATCCGCTATGAAATTCCCCCGTGGCGGCAGATGCGTTCGGCGTGGTATTTGATTGTGCTCTTCGGGGTGCCGATGTCGCTGGGGCATTTGATGATGCCGATGGGGGCGGCGGTGATGACATGGATTACTTCCTCGTTCGGGGACGCGGCGGTGGCGGCGTCGGCGGCGGCGGGCCGGTTGGAGATGGTGGCGTTTGTCTTTCCGATGGCGCTGGGGATCTCCCTGATGCCGATGGTCGCGCAGAATTACGGGGCCAAGCAATATGAAAGGATTCGGCAGTGCCGGAAATTTTCGATGCGTTTTGCGTTTTTGTTTCTGGGCGCGATGGCGATTTTGTTTTATCTTTTCCGGATGCCGCTGACGGGAATTTTCTCGCGTGACGACGAAGAGGTGCGGCGGATTATGGTGATGATTCTCACGATTACGCCGTGGTGTTTCGGAATGATTGAAATTCATCGGTACTCGACCTTTTTCTATACCGGCTGCGGACATCCGGTCGCGGCGGCGTGGCTCAATGTGATGCGAATGATCGGTTTGCTGGTTCCGTTTTCGCTTCTGGCGTTGTATTTGCGTTCGCTGGAAGGATTGTTTTTTGCGCGCCTGGCGGCGGATTCGCTGGCCGGAGCGATTGGATTCTTATTGACGCGTCGATTGACGCGGGGGCTGACGCGGGAGGTGTAGGACGACACTCGGCAGGTTGTTGTCTTTTCGGATGGATTCCCAATTGAAAAATTGCAGGTTGCGTGATAGATTGTAACGGCAACAGTAATTTTTTTCGGGAAAGGGGATTTGGAAGAATGGATCGCTCGGAAGTAGTCTCTCATGTCGGCTCGATGGAACAGCTTGCCCGGATTTTTCGGTGCGTTTCGGAGGATGGGCAGAGCCGTGGAATGCGGGTTTTCGAGGTGGACAACGGGGCCGGATTGTGTTTCTCGGTGCTGCCCGATCGCGGCATGGATCTGGGGCATGCGTCCTATCGGGGCATTCCGTTTGTATTCTCCACGCCCGGCGGCCCGGGGACGGCGTGGAATCACGACAAGGTCGGCCTCGAATGGCTGCGCAACTGGGGCGGCGGTCTTCTGACCGGATGCGGTTTCACCAACGTCGGCGGGCCTTGTGTCGGCGCGGACGGGGAACTGCACGGCCTTCACGGACGGCTTTCCAATCTGATTGGCGAAGAGGTCAATTCCCGCGCGTTCTGGACGCAGGACGGTCGCTATGCGCTGGAGGTCACGGGGCTGGTTCGGCAGCATCGCATGTTTGGGGAAAATATTTCGATCCGCCGCAAGATCACCACCTTTTACGGCGAGAACAAGATCCTTGTCGAAGACGCCATTGAGAATGAAACGACCCGCGAATATCCCTTCATGTTTCTCTGCCACATGAATTTCGGCTGGCCGCTGGTCTCCGAGGACGCGGTCATTGAAACCGAAAATGATCAGGTGGAAGGCAAGGACGACCGCGCCCGTTCCGGCTTGGGCCGCTGGCAGAAAATGGAGCAACCCGAAGCAAATTATGTCGAGCAGGTGTTTTATCATCATATCCGCCCCGATGCGGAAGGCTTCTGCCATGCGCAACTGTCGAACCGGAAGCTGGGCTTTGGCGTGAAAATCTCCTATCGCGAGAAGGAGCTGCCATATTTGATCCAATGGAAACAAATGGGCGTCTCCGAGTATGTGATCGGGCTGGAACCGTCCAACTGCTACCCGATCGGGCAGGCGGATTTCGCCAAGACCGGAAAGCTGCGGAGCATCGCTCCGGGCGAGAAGGTTTCCTCTTGTATTGTGCTGGAACTTGTGGATCTTTGAGTTGACACTATGCCGCTGGTATCTGTCATTTTGCCGATCTATCGCAAGGAACCGGAGCTGGTTCGCGCTTCGCTGGAGAGTGTGCTGGGGCAGACCCTTTCCGAGCTGGAGGTGCTCGCCGTCAACGACGCGTCGCCGGACGATCTGGGAACGCTGCTGGCGGAATATGCGACGCGGGATTCCCGGTTGCGCGTGCTGACCCATGAAACCAACCGGGGCGTTTCCGCCGCGCGCAATACCGGGCTTGACCACGCGACCGGCGAATATGTGATGTTTCTGGACCCCGACGATCTGCTGTTGCCGTGGGCGTGCGAGGCGCTGACGGCGTGTGCGCAGAAATTTGATTCCGAGATGGTGCTCGGGGCGTCCCGGAAATTTTACGGAACGCCGCCGGATTGCGCGGCGGAGAAGCCCAATGGTCATGAGAAGGTTTATTTTCTTCCCCGTTATACCGCGGAGCGCGCGATTTGGAAGCGGCTCTACCGGCGCACAATGCTGGACAAAATCCGTTTTCCCGAGGGGTTGAATCTCTGCGAGGATCTGGTGTTTGCCAACGCGGTCGCAGGAATTGCCTCCCGGCCGTTGGAAGTCAAAATTCTGGCGGTTCTGTACCGTCAGGGATCGGTGTGGAAGCGTAAGATCGTGCGCAATCTCTGGCTCAAGGATTCGTTGCGTGCGCTGGAACTTCTGGCGGAGCAGGGGAAAAGCGATCCGTCCCGCAGACGGATGATGGACTATCTGATTGAGCGGCGGTTTTTCCGGCATGTGTCGAAGGTGCGCAAGCTCACGGGGAAGGTGGAGCAGCTCGAAGCGTGGAAATTGTGCGGAGCGTTCTATCGCCGGTGGCGGCCGAATGGACTTTTGCGCGGGCTTTTTGAGGGGCGCAAATATCGGAGCGGATTTTCCTTCCTCTTCTTGCTGATCCGTGGGCTTTCCGAGGCGACGCATCCCTTGATTCAATGGGAAACGCTTCGCCACGAACTCTATCTCAAGCAAAAATGAGTACGCAGGAACCAGAAAGAACGCTGTCGGAATGTTATTCGGCGTTGGTTCCATTCCGATTGGTGTTGCGCCGCTCGGCGCGGCGGCGGACGTTGTCCATGCGGATCAGCCGGGAACGGCGGCTGATCGCGGTATCGGCACCCGAATCGGCTGCGGAATCGGAAATTCTTGCGTGGGTTGACCGCCATCACGCATGGTTGGAGAAACATGCGATTGCCGATGGCAATTCCGACCGGAGTGTGCCGCTGATGGGGGAATTCCGTCCCGGGGGGATTTTTCTTTTTTTCGGAGAAGAATACCGTCTGACCGTGACGGCGGGACGGCGGAAATTGGATTCGTCGCTGCATGGATTTGCCGAAGGCGGGCGCATGCTGGTGCCGGATGTGCGCGGGGTCGCGTCGCTGCGCCGGGCGGTTTTTGCGATCTACGCGCGGGAAGCGCGGTGCTATCTTGGCGAGCGCACGGCGGAATGGGCGCGGACGGGAAACTTTGTCTATCGCAGTGTGGCGGTCAATTCCGCGGCGCACCGCTGGGGCTCGTGCAATTCCCGCGGAGAAATCCGGTACTCCCTGCGGCTGATGGGGTGCGACGCGGATTTAATTGATTATGTGATTGTGCATGAGCTCTCGCATACGGTGGAGCTGAATCACTCTCCGGCGTTTTACCGTGTGGTGGAACAAGTCCTTCCGAACCACAAAATGCTTCGGGACAGGATGAAAAAATACCGTTGAGCTTCCGCGCTGTCCATGTTGGGGAGAACGGTCGCGGCCTTGAAAAAAGTTTTTCCCGGGATATAGTAGGAAATCCGCCGGGGGAGAGATCGTTTCCATAATAATTTTTCTTCTGGCTCACTGCAAACTTAGGGACTGTGACGATGCTTTCCTCCGCCATTCAAATTTTTATTCTGCTGACCCCGTTTTTTGTGCTCTCGGTCTTTGTCACGATGACCGAAGGACGCGATCTGCGGGGAAAACGACATATTGCCGTACAGACGGCGACGGCGATTCTGGTGATTGATTTCATCCTGTATTTTCTGGGCAATCGGATTCTGCAGTTTCTCGGCATCACCCTTGACGCGTTCCGGGTCGGCGCCGGCTTGGTGCTGCTCTTGGGCGGATTGGATCTGGTGCGCGGCGGCGGGCGCAACGGAGCCGCGCCGGAACGCGTCTCCATCGAGGAGGATATTGCGATTGTCCCGCTGGCGATTCCGTGCGCCATCGGACCGGGGACGATCGGCGCAATTCTGGTCATGGGCAACAACGCGGCATACGACTGGGGCAAAATCCTCCGGGACGGCGTCGGCATGGTCGTCGCGGCGATTGCGCTTTGCGTGATTCTTTATTATGCCGACTTAATCGAGCGACTGGTGCGCAAACGCGGCTTGGTGGTGCTCAGCAAACTGACCGGATTGTTTCTTGCCGCGCTCTCGGCGCAGATTATGGCGCAGGGCTTGCGCAATCTCTTGTGGGGGGCGCAATAGCCCCAGTCATCCCCGGACGGGACTTTGGTCACTGGATCTCCACCGGATAGGGAAGTGATTCGAGAAAATTTTTCCCGTAACTCTTGCTTAATACCCGATGATCGAGCATGACGATGATGCCGCTGTCGTTGCGGGAGCGGATCAAACGTCCCGCGCCCTGCCGGAATTTCAGCACTGCTTCGGGGAGTGTGTAGCAGCGGAAAGGACTTTTGCCTTCGAGCGTGATCTTTTCGCATCGCGCCTGCACGAGTGGATGATCGGGTACGGCGAATGGAAGTTTCGCGATGATGACATTGCTCAAGGCTTCCCCCGGGACATCGACGCCGGTCCAGAAACTGTCGGTTCCGAAGATCACCGAATCAACATCAATCTTGAACTGCCGGATCATATCGGCGCGGGTGAGTTCTCCTCCTTGCAGCAACAGACGGATGCCGAGTTCCTCCAGCTGCGGACGCAACACATCCGCGGCGGACTTCATGGAACTGTAACTGGTGAAGAGCACAAAGGCTTTGCCGTGCGTGAGCATCAGATAATGGAGCAGCATTTCCGGGAGCGCCTGCTCATATTCCGGCGTCTGCGGATCCGGCATCTGCCGGGGAACGAGGATTTTCGCCTGCCGGGAAGAAAAGGGGGAGTCGAGCTGAAGGGTTTCGCCGTTCTCGAAGCCGATCCGTCCGGCAAAGTAGTCGAACTTCTTTTTGACGGTCAAAGTAGCGCTGCTTAAGATCACCGGAAATTCCCGGTTGAATAGCCGTTCGCGCAAGACCTCCGCGACTTCCAGAAGCGCGCTCTTCAACGCCACGCCGGAACGCTCCGATTCCACATAGTAGACATTGGTCGACGTGCGCATTTCCAGAAAATCGCCGAGTCCGTCGATCGCATCTCCGATCTGGTTGCGCCGGCTCTCAATTTCCGTACGCATGGAAGCATCTTCCACGCAGTCGAGGTATTCGCTCAACGCTTTGTAAAGTTCCTTCAAGGGTTCGCTCAACGTGTCGGGAAAAATTCCGGGCGTGAAAACTCGCCGGATTCCCGATTGCGCGTTGTTTTCCCGCAGAAATTCTTCCGCCGGGTGAAAGAACGCGAAGGTCTCCGATCGCACTTGCGCAATCATCGCGCGCAATTTCATCTCGCGTTCCCCGCCGCGCGCAAGCAACCCGCGTCCGAGTTCGGCGTTGTAGAGACTATTGAGAATGCTGCCGATCCCCGCGCGGGAAATGCGCATTCCCAAGTGTTCCGCCGCGGAATCCTCCAGCTCATGCGCCTCGTCGATCACCACCGCCCCGTAGCGGGGAAGCAGACTGCCGCCCTCTTCGCCCTCCATGCGCAATCGCAGATCGGTCAGGAAAAGGGCATGGTTCGCCACGATGATGTGCGCACTCTCCCACTCCTGCCGCGCCTTGAAATAAAAACAGCCCCGGAAGAACGGACACTGTCCGGCCCGGCAGTTTCCGCTCTCCGAACAGATTTGCCCCCAGATCTCCGACGGAAGGCGAATCTCGTCGCGTTCGCCCGCGTTTGTTTCCGAGCTCCAGGACTCGACCCGGTCCATCAATGCGGCGCTGCTGTCCCGCAGCAGCGCGTCCCGGCGGTCTCCGGAGAGCAGCGCGAGCCGTCGTTTGCAGAGGTAATTGCCTCTGCCCTTGGCGAGGACGGCCTTGAATGTTACGCCGGACAATTTGCGCAGCAGCAACAAGTCGTGCTCCATAAGCTGCTCTTGCAAATTGATTGTCGCGGTCGCCACGACCGCCGGATATCCGCCGTTGCACGAGCGGTAGATCAGGGGAACCAGATAGGCGAAACTTTTGCCGACGCCCGTCGGCGCTTCCACCGCCAGATGACTCCCCGTTGCCAGCGCGCGTGCGGTTGCCAGCGCCATGTCGAGCTGCTGCGGACGAAATTCCGATTCCGGCTGGCGCGACGAAAGGATTCCGCCCGGTCGAAAAAACTCCTCCGTTTTTTCGACGACTCCCGCGCCTTCGGATCGCCGGGGGGGGGATGCGGAATTTTCGTTTTCGCTCCGATCTTCGGGATCGGGCTGATAATCCACATCGGCGAAATCCGGGAAAGCAGGTACGTCGATCACCATAATTGCCGCGGGCTCCTTTCCGCCCGATCAGGCAAAAAACATCCAGAGCAAAAGCAAGAGCGACACTCCCAGCGCCAGCAGCATCCAGTGACGCAGGCAGAAGAGCCAGACTTTTCTTGCATAGGTGGCGTTTTCCGCCGTGGTCGCGTGCCCGGCCTGATAGGCGCGAATGTCTGAAATCAATTCGGCCACCGAGTGGTAACGCCACTCGGGGCGTTCGGCCATCGCTCTGCGGCAGACTGCCTCCAGCGCCGAAGGCACCGGACGGATCGCATTGGCAAATACCGTGGAAAAAATCTCTGCTTCTGCGGGGGCTTCGGTGGTCGTGCGCTCCTTCCGGCGACAGAATCCCGGACGCCGGAAGGTCAGCATCGCGAAGAGCAGTCCGCCCAAGGCGTAAATATCGCTGCGCTCGGTCGAAACTTCACCGCGGTAGACTTCCGGTGCGATATAGCCGACCGTGCCGCAGACTTTGCCGGTCGGGGCCGGAGATTTTCCTTCGATCCGTCGCGCCAGCCCCCAATCGATCAGCTGCACTTCACCGTAACGGCCGATCATCACGTTGGCCGGTTTGAGATCCAGATGCAGCACTCCGTGCGCATGGGCGAATTCGACGGCGTTGCAGATTCGAATGAAAATATGAATCAGATCGCTCAACGCATAGCGTTCCAGCGTCTCCTCGCGTCCCCGGCGCAATTCGCTCAGGATCAGAGAGAGCGGTTTCCCCTTGAGATAACGCATGACAAAAAAAGGACATCCCGAAGGATCCTTGCCGACATCGTAAACCGGCACAATGTTCGGGTGCTCCAGCGAGGCGGTAATCAGCGCCTCGTTGACAAAGCGCTGCAAATCCTGCGCCGGACGGTCGGCGTAATCGACCATCATCGCCATGGCGACTTCCCGATGCGTCTCCTCGTCGAAGACCAGCAGCACCGATTTCATCCCGCCGAATCCGATGCTGCGAACGAAGTGATACCGCGACCGGCTCTTCACCGGAAGCGCGTCGGCGTTGATCTCCTCGGGACGCAACGTTTGCGTCTTCGTCGAGGGAATAACCTGAGTTCTGGTATTAAATTTGTCCGTGACTATGCCGGTCATGCTTTTTTCTTTCTGGTGCGGCTTGTCGATGTGGTCGGCGGACAGTCGTCCTTGCGGATCAACCGGGCCGGCGCCTCCTTCTGAATGACCTTTGCATCGATGACACACTGCACCACATCCTTCGCGGAGGGCGCGTCAAACATCACGTCAAGCATCACCTCTTCGAGAATGGCCCGCAGTCCGCGCGCTCCGGTTCCCTTGCTGACCGCCCGGTCCGCCAGTGCGCCGACCGCGTCGGGGGTGAACTGCAGATCGATCCCTTCCATCGCGAAGAGCCGCCGGAATTGTTTGAGCAGGGCGTTCTTCGGTTCGGTCAGAATCTTCATCAGGTCTTCGCGGCTGAGTTTATTGAGCACCGAGATCACCGGAAGTCGTCCGATGAACTCCGGGATCAGCCCGAAATGAATCAGATCTTCCGGCTCGCAGTATTGCAGCGGATGCTCCAGTGCGTCGGCATTTTCCGACTCGGCTTCGCTGCGTTCGCGCCGGAATCCGAGCACCTGCTTGCCGCAGCGCCGCTGAATGATTTTGTCCAACCCGATGAATGCGCCGCCGCAGATGAAGAGGATATTGCCGGTCTTGACCTGCAAAAACTCCTGCTGCGGATGCTTGCGGCCGCCTTTGGGCGGCACGTTGGATACCGTGCCTTCCAGAATTTTCAGCAGCGCCTGCTGGACGCCTTCGCCGGAGACGTCGCGGGTGATCGAGACGTTCTCGGTCTTGCGCGCGATCTTGTCGATCTCGTCGACATAGACAATGCCGATCTCCGCACGGGATACATCGTAATCCGCGGCCTGCACCAGTCGAAGGAGGATATTTTCCACATCCTCTCCGACGTACCCGGCCTCGGTGATGGTCGTCGCGTCGCAGATGCAGAACGGGACGTTGAGCATTCGCGCCAGCGTCCGCGCCAGCAGCGTTTTGCCCGAACCGGTCGGTCCGATCAGCAGCACGTTGCTTTTGTCCAGTTCGACGTCGGCAAACTCCCCGTCGGGCGTTTCGTCTCCGTTGGCCAGCTGGCTTTTCAGCCGGCGATAGTGGTTGTGCACGGCTACGGAAAAGATCTTTTTCGCCTGCTCCTGTCCGATGACGTAATTGTCCAGCTCCTGCTTGATTTCAGAGGGAGTGGGGACTTTCAGCTGCGAGATCAACTGCGCCGCTTCCGGCGAGAGGGGCGCCCGGCCGGAGCCGAAAGCCTCTTTGCTGTCGGGGGCGGAATCTTTCGCGTCATGGGCGGCGTGGTTGAGCACTTCGCTTCCTTTTTGGACGCAATCCGCGCAGATCCAAAGCTTTCCGAATCCGCTGGCCAGAAAATTCAATGTCGGATGATCGGCGGCGCGTCTGCCGCAGAAGCTGCAGAAGATATTCTCTTTCGTTTCGCGGGTGGATGCCATTTTCAGCAAAATCCTTTCCGAACCCTGTCAGAAGGGTCATTTATTCTTGGGCGAAATAATTCCGTCCACCAGGCCATAAGCGGTGGCTTCTTCCGCGGACATGAAGAAATCGCGTTCGGTATCCTTCTCGATCTGGGCGAGTTCCTTTCCGGAATGTCCGGCGAGAATGTTGTTGAGCATACTGCGCAGCCGGAGAATCTCCTGCGCCTGAATGTGGATGTCGGCCGCGGTTCCCTGCGCGCCGCCCCAAGGCTGGTGAATCATGATCCGGCTGTTCGGCAATGCGAAACGCTTGCCTTTTGTCCCGGCGCAAAGCAGCACGCTGCCCATGGAGGCGCATTGTCCGATGCAATAGGTTTTGACATCGCAGGAGATCAGCTGCATGGTGTCGTAGATCGCCAGACCGGCGGTCACGGAACCGCCGGGGCTGTTGATGTAAAGCTCCACGTCCTTCTTCGGGTCTTCCGCCTGAAGGAAAAGCAGCTGCGCCACGATCAGATTGGCGACCTCGTCGTTGATTTCCGTGCCGAGAAGCACGATCCGGTCTTTGAGCAGCCGCGAATAGATGTCGTACCCGCGTTCTCCGCTGCCGGTTTGCTCGACCACCATCGGAACCATATAACTTTTCGTTGTCATCGTGTCTTCTCCTTGCGCATTACCGAACCATGTTGTTTGGGGGCGAAAAACGGCGATTCCGCCGGGAAAAGCCCGTCGGAGAACGCCGTTCCGCAGCAAAATAATCCGTTTTTTTCGAAAAATCAAATCCGGACTATTTCGTTTTTTCCGTTTCGTTTTTCAGCAGGCTCTCCACCAGCGTGTCGAGCACTTTGCCGTTGAGCATCTGGAGACACAGCCCGTCCAAACGACCGGATTTTTCCAGCATGGCGCGGAATTCGTTCTTCTTATAATTGTAATAGCTGCTCATCGCCTGAATCTGCTGGTCGACCTCGTTCTCATTGAGCGTGATCTCTTCCGCATCGGCGATCTTCCGCAGAATGAAGTTCTTGCGGCAGTTCTTCCGGGCGGTTTCCCGCGCGGCGTTGCGGTGCGACTCCAAATCCTTCTCGAAAGACTCGGCGTCCTCTTTGGTCTTGACGGTGCTTTCCGCCACTTTCCGCAGCTCGGCGGAGGTCTCGGCCTCCAGAACGCCCTGCGGCAGATCAAAGTCGGCAATGCTCTTGTCGATCGCTTCAAAGAGCTTGTCCGCCAGCTCCGCACGACGGCCGGAGGCGCTCTCCTGCTGCATGATCTTCTCAAGCTGGGCCTTGAACTCTTCAATGGTCTTGACTCCGACGCGGGAGCACAACTCTTCGTCGGTGAGATCGGCGCGGCGCTGAATCCCTTTGACCGTCACGGTGTATTCCACGGTCTTGCCCGCGAGTTCCTTCTCCCGGTAGTCGGCCGGATATTCCGCCTTAAAAGTCTTGCTGTCGCCGGTCTTCACTCCGGTAAGCTCGCGGATCGATCCGGGGATCATCTCCGGATCGCTCAGCCACAGAAAACCGTCCGTCGCTTCGGCCTGACGCTTGAGTCCGGCCGACGCGTTTTCGGGCAGCACAAAGTCGCTCTTGTAATCGGCTTTGAGCATATCGCCGGCGGCGGCGGGGCCTTCGGTGTCTTCGTACTTGGCATACGCGTTGCGATAGAATTTGATGCGCTCTTCCAGCGCGGCGTCGTCCAGCTTCTTCTCCGGCACGTCCACGCGGATCGAACGGTAATCGCCCACGTCAAACTTGGGCGCCAGATCGACCTTCAGCGTGAACTTGAAATCGGCTTTGTCGGCCAGCACGGGATCTTCGGCCACACCGCAGTTGACCACTTCGAGGGTTTTGTCCTCCATGAGCTTTTCCACGGCGGCGCCGACCAGACGCTTCTTGAGATCGTCCTCGATCTCCTTGCCGAACTTCTTGCGGAGCACCGCCTCCGGCGCTTTGCCGCGGCGGAATCCCGGAAGGTTGATATATCCGGCGATCTCGCGAATCGATGCGAGGGATGCTTTTGCCACGTCAGCAGCCGCAAACGTAACGTCCACCTCGCGGTTGCACTTGCCCGTTTCGCGGATCTCGAGAACCGCACATTCAGAGACTTTGTTCATAATCGATGAAATCCTTTCGTCCAAATTCACAGGGATGATTTTCGTAATATACTTTCATTTAACGAGAATTGCAAGGCAAAGACCGAATTTTTGTCTCTTCCGTCGAGAAAAAATGCGAAATCCGACGGCACCGGGACAAAATTCACGCCGCATCTTTCGGACAACTTCACCGCCCTGGAATCGAATGAAGCAACCGGGCCAGTTTGTCCACCGTCACCGGTTTGAGCAAAATCCCGGAAAACGCCTCCAATTCAAAGTTTTCATGCGCTTCCACATCGGCCGTCACCGCCACAATCGGCAGATTTTGATTGCGTTTGCGCACTTGGACGGCCAGCTCGCCGCCGTTCATTCCCGGCATCCACATGTCGGTCAGGACAATGGCGATGTCTTCATGGGACGCAAGCTGGTTCAGCGCCTCTTCGCCGTTCGCCGCGGTGCAGGTTTCGATCTTCAGCTTGTGCAACATCGCCTCCAATACCTGCAAATTCACCGGTACGTCGTCGACCAGAAGCGCTTTGCCGTGGAACTCCGGCGCGGGAACCGGTGCGGCCGCACGCGATTCCATGGCAACGCGGGACGCCTCGGGCCGGTTCGCAACAAAGGGAACATGTTTAATTACCACGGTGAAGGTCGAGCCTTTCCCCGGGATGCTCTCCAATTCGATCCGGCCGTCCATCTGCTCAAGCATTCGCCGGGTGATCGCCAGACCCAGACCGGTTCCATTGTTTGCCGCACTGGTTCCGCGTACGGCGTTGGACTGCACAAAGGGCTGGAAGAGCCGCTGCGCATCCGCCTTGGAGATGCCCATGCCGGTGTCCGCCACCAGAAAACAGAGCGTCCCCTCCGAACCGGTCAAGGTTTTGAACATGGCCTTGACGACGATCGAACCCCGGTCGGTAAATTTGACCGCGTTGCCGACCAGATTGAAGAGAATCTGCCGCAACCGGAGTTTGTCCAGCATCACCGGAGGCATATTCGGAATGTCGATGACCAACTGTAGTTTTTTCTCCTCGCATTTTTCCTGAAAAATGCTTCCGACTTCCTGCACCAGAAGCGGGAAATTCGTCTCCACCGGGGTGAAAAGCATCTGCTCGGCTTCCAGTTTGGATAGATCCAGCACGTCATTGATCAGCGCCAGCAATGCGGTGCCGGCATTGGAGATGCTGGTTAGATAGCTTTGCTGTTTTTCGGGCGGAAGCGAACCATCACGCAAGAGCTCGGCAAAGCCGATGACGGCATTTAAAGGCGTGCGGATTTCGTGGCTCATCGACGCGAGGAAGTAACTCTTGGCTTTGGCCGCCGACTGTGCCTGATTGAGTGCGCCGAGCAACTGCTCGCGTCCGTTCTGGCGTTCGACGATCAGTTCCGCCAAATGGGCCGCCGCGCGCAGAACATCCTGA
>JAQUYX010000112.1 GCA_028691615.1 Victivallaceae bacterium | reverse complement strand
CCGTCGGACTCCAGCGACGGAAGGTCATTTGCTGGCAAAAAATTCCATCCGGATTTATATTCTATCATCAATGACAGTACCCGGGGTTCTATTGCATTGAATCACTCATCAAGGAATTGTGCTCATGGAAATCAAAATTGCCCCCTGCGGCCTGGTCTGCTCCCGTTGCGACGCTTATCGAGCCACACAGGAAAACAGCCCGGAAAAACTCGAACTGGTTGCCGCCGACTGGCGCAGACTTTATCAGTGCGATGACATCAAAGCCGAATTTATTTCATGCGACGGCTGCATGACGGAAAACGGTCGCAAATGTTATCACTGTGAACACCAGTGTGAAATTCGCAAGTGCGCAGTCGAAAAAAAGGTAGCCGTCTGTTCGGAATGTGAGCAGTATCCTTGCAAAATGCTTTCCGGCTTCCTCGAATATGTTCCGCAAGCGCAGGCGAACCCGATGCGTAAAATGCTTGACGCCATTGCCGAGGTCGAGAAAAACATGCACTCGGCATTTTGAAGAAGAGAACAATAATGGCTGAAAAATAGTCATCCGTCATGAAAAAACGACGGAATATCGGGAAATGAAAAAACTTGGGCAACTCTTCAAGACAGTGGAATCTCCCGATCTGGAACTTCCCACTGAACGGCTGCTGATCCGGCGCTTCCGGGAAACGGACTGGCATGATCTCTATGAGTTCCTTTCCGACGCGGAAGTCGTGAAGTTTGAACCCTATGAACCATTTACCGAAGAAGAAGCGCACGCGGAAGCGATTCGCCGGAGCACCGACAAAGATTTTTTCGCCGTAGAGCGCAAGGCGGACGGGCAAGTGATCGGCAACCTTTATTTTTCGGCCCGTGATTTTGGGGCAATGGAGTTGGGATATGTCTTCCATCGTACCGCATGGCACTGCGGGCATGCGACGGAAGCGGCGCATGCTTTGATGCAATTTTGTTTTGCAACCTCGGATTGCCCGCGGATCATCGCCGAGTGCGATCCGGCCAATCCGGGATCGTGGAAACTTTTGGAGCGCTTGGGGATGCGTCGAGAGCGGCATGGCATCAAGGATCACTTTTTTTCCCGTGACGCCCAAGGTGCGCCGCGATGGGCGGATTCCTATGGATATGCGATTCTTCGGGACGAATTTCTTTTGCAGGAGAGGACAAATGAACTATAAGATCGAAATTCTTCCGGAATTTACCGTTCTGGCGAGCGTGCGCGCGTTCCATGCGGAAAGTGCCAAGTCGGAAATTCCGAAGTTCTGGCAGGAATATTATCAGCGCGGCAATGGCAAAATCGCCTGCGGACAATTCGGCATCTGCTTCGGCGGAAAACCGGACGGCTTGTTCCTTTACGGTATCGGAAATCGCTGCGAAGTGGAACAAAAGCCCGACGGCGCAACGGTCTGTCACGTCTTTAACTGCCCGGATCGGACGCAGATCCCGGATGGCTTTGAGGTGTGCACCATTCCTGCGCAAACGTGGATGAAAGTCGAAGCGCGCGGTGCGCTGCCGAAATCGATTCAAAACACCTATCCTGTGATCGAAAAAGAGTGGCCGCAGGGGTGGGAACGCGTCTGCGGCATGGATATCTAGCAGTACGGTTATTGCAAAACGCCGGAGGACGCGCAAAAAGACGACTATCTCTGTTGGATCTGGATTCCCGTCAAACAGCTTAGAACGGAAAATTATTGCGTTAAAACCAATGTGTTGACCGCGGCGGAATTCAACACGCTTGGAGGTGCGGTCGGCTGGGAGATGCCGTCCGAAGCACAAAGCGCCGTGGCGTTGCAGAATTCACTGGTAACCTTTTCCCTTTACAACAAAGATCAATTGATCGGGATGGCTCGACTGATCGGCGATCGCGCGATGGCGTATATGGTGCGGGAGGTCGTTGTCCTGCTGGAATTTCAGAAGCAAGGCGCGGGAACGTTCCTGATGCTGGCCGTCCAGCAGTGGATCGCCCGTGACGTGCCGAGGGGCTGGAAAGCCAGTTGCGAACTATTTGCCGCGTCCGGCAGAAGTTCGTTCTATCGGGAATGCGGTTTTGCGCCGCTGCCCAATGCTTTCCTGGAAAACGGCATGATGCGTTTCCTGGAAGGGCAAAGATAAATTCTTTTACGCGGATCGACTTTGCGTACTGGCCGTTTCATTCCTCTCCCGATTCATTCGGAATCCGCCGACGGGACTTTTGGGTGGAAAAAAACGATTTTTGCGGTTTTTTTGCTTGAAAAGTAAACGATCGTTTACTATATTATAGGGAAACATTCGTTTACATTGTGGAGCAGGATGGAAAAGACCAAGGAAAAAATTTTGTCGGAATCGCTGAAGCTCTTCTCCGAGAATGGGTATGAAGCGGTTTCCATGCGCGATATAGCCGGAAATCTTGGCATTACGCAAGGCGCGCTTTACCGGCATTATGCGGGGAAGCGGGATATTTTCGAAAGTATTCTGCGGCGGATGGAGGAGTATGACCGCGAATACGCCGAACACTGCCATCTTCCGACGGTCGGTTATGCCGACGCCCCGAAAAGTTACCGGGAAATTTCCCGCGCCGAGCTGGTTCGTTTCACGATTGAGATGTTCCGGCACTGGACGGAAAACGAGTTTGCCTCGGCGTTTCGCCGGATGCTGACGCTCGAACAATACCGTTCGCCTGAAATGGGCGCGCTGTATCAACAGTATTTCGGGCGTGGCGTGCTGTGTTATCTCACGGATTTATTTCGCGAGAACGGATGCGACGATCCGGAATCTGCGGCACTTCAATTTTATGCTCCTTTTTATCTGTTCTTAAACCAATACGACGTTGCAGACGCTCCCTCGGAATACGCTTGCCGTCTCGAAAGGATTTTATCATGAACTATCCCAAAAGCCAAAAGTACAACACACCGGAACTCAATGCGAAGATCATGGGGCCGAACCCGGTCAAACTCGCTGAAGAACTGTTGCAAAATCACCGGATTCCAGTTGGTGCAACCGTGCTTGATCTGGGAAGCGGTCTCGGACTTACCTCGGTTTTTTTGGTGAAAGAATATCACTTTCGGGTTTACGCCGGAGATTTGTGGAGCGATCCCGAAGAAAACCAGGCGTTCTTTTCCCGAATGGGGTTGCGCAAAGCCCAAATCACCGCGGTCAAAGCCGATGCGGAAAATCCGCCGTTTGAACCGGATTTTTTTGATGCCGTGGTCAGCATTGACTCCTATAACTACTTTGGACGCAAGGAAAGTTACCTTGACGACAAGCTTCTGCCGTGCGTTAAATCGGGCGGTTTGCTCTATCTGTCGTTTCCCGGCATGAAAAAGGACTTGCACGATCATCTTCCCGAAGAACTGCTCTTGTCATGGACGCCGGAACAGTTGGATTACCTGCATGATTTGACCTTCTGGGAAAAGATGTTCGCGGCGTCAAAAGATGCGGAGATCCTTTCGCTCGCGGAAATGGAAAGCAATGATGAAGTTTGGCGCGACTGGATTGCCTGTGACAACGCGTATGCCGTCAATGACCGCAAATCCATCCACGCCGGCGGCGGGCAATTCCTGAACTTTATTGCTGCGATTTTGAGGAAAAAGTGATGAATCCTGACATAATTTATCCATCGCAATACGACCGCTTTACCGTTTACCTGAAAAATGTGGTCAAAAATCCCTTCATCGAAATCGGCGAGGATACCATCCTGCACGATTTTCGACACGATCCGCTTGAATGGGAAAAGACGAGCGTCCTTTACCATTATCCGAAAGTCAACGCAGACCACCTCAAAATCGGCAAATTCTGTTCCATCGGGGCGGGCGCGAAGTTCCTTTTTAATGCAGCGAACCACACAATGCATTCTTTATCAAGCTATCCGTTTCCGGTATTGAATGCGCAATGGGACGTGCCCGGGCTGAAAACCACCGACGCATGGGACAATCACGGCGATATCCTTGTCGGCAACGATGTTTGGATCGGCTTTGAAGCGCTGATTCTGGCGGGCGTCACCATCGGCGACGGCGCGATCATCGGCGCGCGGGCGGTCGTGACGCGCGATGTTCCGCCGTACACGATTGTCGGAGGCGTGCCGGCAAAAGCAATCCGCAAACGTTTTGACGACGCCACGATTGCCGAGCTGCGCAATCTTCAATGGTGGAATTGGCCAAAAGAACGGATCCGGCGTGCGATTCCGGCCATCCAGTCCGGCGACTTGGAGGCGTTGAAAAAATCCTGATCTTGGAAACTGCAAGGCTGTCTTTGCGCAAAAAGACGCAGGCGGATTCCTCACCACAAATGCACGCCCAGTGTAATGGTGATTGTCATGCCGATTCCGACAATCAGAAAGATCGCGCCGGTGATTCGTTGCGCCCATAGTTCAAACTTCGCCAGTTGGTTGTATGCCTGACCGACCCGGTTGGCACTGAATGCCAGAAGAAACGCAAAGAGCAGCACCGGAAGCCCTGTGGCCACGCCGAATATCCCCGGAAGAACCAACCCGGACTGCATTCGGATTGCCAGCGGCAGCAAACTGCCGAAAAACAATGCGGCTGAGGTCGGGCAGAAGCTCAGAGCGAAAAGAACTCCGAGCAAAAACGCTCCGCCCCCGACGGCTTTTCCGAGCTGCTTGGGAATCGCTTCCCCGATCCCGGAACCGGAGGGAATCTTTAGAGGGAGCAAATCCAACAGCACCATTGCCACAAGGATGAGAAGCGGTCCCATCAGAAGATTCATGTATTTCTGAAGCAAATGGGACACCTCCGGGGCGGCGGAGAGTCCACCGACCAGCACCATGCCTAAAATCATATAGGTGATTGTTCGGCCCAGAGCATAAAGAACCCCGGAGCTCAAAACGACACCGACTTTGCCAACTTTGCGCGAAACAAAACTGATGGCGGCAATGTTTGTCGCCAGCGGGCATGGGCTGATGGAGCATAAGAATCCCAGCCATGCCGCGGTTGCAAACGCCAGCCAATCTTCCGTCATTGGAGCATCTCCGTCACGCCATTCTGAATGTATTCTGTGAATTTTTGCGGTTCGCGTACCAGCGTCCAGACTGCGTCAAACTTTTGATACTTTCCATTTTTCTGCATTACCACGCTGCGGGAAGAAAGTTGGAAATCATTGACAAAATGTTCGTTGACAGGATCTTCTACATTTACCGGCCGAAAGACGATCCGTCCGTCGGCCAGCTCCTTGCTGTATTTTTCTTCGAGCGCTTGTTTCGTCAGCGTTTCGATTTTGTTGCAGGTGAAACAGCGCTGATTGCCGTGAAAGTAGAAAACAAGGATCTCATTGTCGTGCTTGGGCGTATCGGAAGAGGCCACTTGTGTTTTTCCGTTGGCGGCGGTGGAGTTTTGGGCTTTTTTCTGCTGAATGATCATGACCGCAATGCTTGCCGCGACAAAGACCAGCAGCGCGAACGTCAGAATTTTCTTGAGAGAATTCCCTTTCTCGCAACACGCGCCTGCGGATGCTCCGCCGGAGCATCCGCAGGCGGACGCCGGAGCCGAAGCGCTGCAGCATGTCTTCGTCGACGGTGCTTTTTCCCCCGATGGGCCGCAAGCGCCGTTGCAAGCACAAGGCGGAGGCGCGGTCAGGATTTTTGCCACTTCCGCCTCGCTCAGAACTTTGCCGGAACTGACCAATTTTCCGTCAATGGCCAATGCGGGAGTCATCAGGATTCCCGCCTCGGTGATGGCATTGATCTGGGTCACCTTCTCAAGTTCAATCTCCACTCCGAGGTGTTTTGCCGCAGTTTGCACGTTGGCCGTGAGTTTCTTGCATTTGTCGCAACCGCTTCCGTAAACTTGGATTTTCATTTTTTTTCCTGTGTCTGTTTGGGAATGCATAAAGGGATCGGCGCCTGGTAGTGCCGGTTGAGCCGATTTCAGATTAAAAAATTCTGCAATGCGTTGAAAAGATATCCGATCAGGATGATTCCTCCGACGCATATTCCGAAAAACAGCGCCAGAAGTCTCGGCTTCACCGCTTTGCGAAGCATCAGCATGGAGGGCAGGCTCAAGGTTGTCACCGCCATCATGAAGGCGAGAACCGTTCCCAACTGCGCCCCTTTGCCAAGCAGCGCTTGCGCCACCGGAATCGTTCCGAAAATATCCGCATACATTGGCGTTCCGGCGAGGACTGCGACAATCACGCCCATTGGATTTTTTCCGCCGAGAATTGCCTCCACCCACGCCGAAGGAATCCAGTTGTGAATGAACGCCCCGATTCCCACGCCGATCAGGATGTACGCAAACACCTTGCGAAAGGTGTACCACGTCTGTTCCCTGGCATAAACAAAACGTTCCTTCCTCGTGAGATTCTCCGATTCCGCCCCCGTTGCCGCCGTTTTCGCCTGCCGCACAAAATCCTCCACAAAACGCTCCATGTGTAATTTCTCAATGAGTGTTCCGCCGAGAATCGCCAATACCAGCCCGATTCCCACATAGGCGACCGCCACCTTCGCGCCGAAGATACTGGTCAGCAGAACCAAACTTCCCAGATCCACCATTGGCGAGGAGATCAGAAACGAGAAGGTCACCCCCAGCGGCAATCCGGCACGCGTGAACCCGATAAACAACGGAATCGACGAGCAGGAACAAAACGGAGTCACAGTCCCCAACAGGGCGGCAAGCATATTGGCCCATATCCCGCGATAACGCCCCAGGATCGCCCGACTCCGTTCCGGTGGAAAGTAGCTCTGGATAAAAGAGATGATATAAATCAGAACACAAAGTAAAATCGTGATTTTAATTGTGTCATAGAGAAAAAATTGAATGCTGTTTCCCCCCTTGGACGTGAGATCCACCCCCATGCGGGTAAGCAGCATGCCGGTGAGTTGATTCAGCCACTCCATGCCCAGAAGTTGATTTTGGATGAAATTCCAGATCGTCATTTTTTTTGCTCTTTCTATGTTATTATGTTGAATGCCTTAGTTTGATTCTCAAAAAAATAGTTCACTTGGCATTTCCGTTGGCCAAACACTCCAAAGTATCGAGGATGCAGGGACAGCTCAAGCGATAAAAAACGGATTGTCCCCGCTTCTCGCAGGTCAAAATTCCGGTCTGCCGGAGAATCGTGAGGTGTTGGCTGATGGTGGCGAACTGGACTCCGACCGCTTCAACAAATTCGCACACACAGTGTTCCTGACCGTCCGCAAGCTGTTTGACAATCCAAAGCCGTGTCGGATGGCCGAGCGCTTTGAACATGTCGGCCTCCCGTTTGCAACTATTTTTGTCAAAAATCAACATTCCGTCATCCCCAGTCTTTTTTTGTTATTTAGCAATATAACATAATAACCACGAGATGCAAGTCCCGTCCCATCCCAGAACGCTCTTTTTTTCGCATTTGATCCGGTTGCTCCATGAGTCATTCCACGCGCATTTTCTGTTTCGTCGCAGAAATCGAAAAAAAACAGTTTTTTTATAATTCTCGTTCGTATAATGTAAAACGCCACTTGACAAAAAACAAAACCCTTGTATTTATGACCGGCAGAGTGGAAGCCTATGTCTGTTCGGCATGGGAAAATAAAAAAGGGAGGGTGACATGAAGGCATTATTATTTGCTGGGCTTTGGGTTGGCATGGCACTTGCAATGACTGGATGTTCGACGGTTGACAAAATTGAAGCATCCATTTTGCCAAACTCCATTGACGTTGCCAGTCAGTTGGTGGGAAAGACATATGAGTACAATTACGGAGTTGATACTTATATCGTACATTTCAAATCCGACAAAGTTTTGCATTGGCGGGGCATCGCCGGTGGGGACAAAGGGAACCAAGCCGAAGAAAATTACACGATACAGAAAGTTTCTGATAACGTGTTTTTTATCGCGTGGATTGAAAAATCCGGATGGAAAGTGGCTCAGGTTCTTGATTTCAACACCATGCAGGTCAAATGCTATTGGTTCCTGAAGGGGCAGTTAATTCCTGTCAATGGGACGGTTAAGATCGTGCAGTAAATTTTTCTATTCTGGCAACCGTGAAAGCGGATGAATCCGTTTTCGCTAAACTTTATTGGGTTGTATGCTCGTCTATAAGTAGGATAAAGCACGAATAAAGTTTTCTGTTGTGACCGAAAAAATCGAACTCACCTTACGGACTTCGCATGATGTGTTTCTGCTGATTGCGAAAAGCGGGCGCGTTCCTTATCTGCCGCAAGCGGAACTGGCGCGGCGTTGCGGTCTGGACGGTCACCCGCTTTGAAAAAAAACAAGGAAAATTCAGGTCAAGCATCTGTTGTGAAGAAGTCGTCCTCCCATGGGTTCCTGCCCAAATGGGCAAAGCGGAAATTGTTGAACCTGAAAGTTTAAAAAAGCTTGCTAACCACATTAACAGTATTTATGAAAGAAGATAATGGTATGAATACAAAATTAAAAATATTAAAGAATGGACGGAGGTAAGAAAGATTACTTATTTGGAACAATACGGGACTCTTATTTCTGCAATTATTGTCGTTCTGGGGTGGGGCGTTGTAGCTTGGTTTGATCGTCGAAATGCTATTGCGATAGAACGAGCCAAACACCACATTGAAGCACTAAAGACTGTTTTGGATATGGCTTCTACAATAAAGGAAAATGGCATGAATTTAAAAAATGTAAAAATTGACGTATCAGCAATGCAACTTTTTGCCTATGAAGACGAATGGAAATTATATCAAGAGTTTATTACGACAATTACTACTAAAGGATACGATGGACGCAAGGCGGTGAAGATTCTTGCCGATTTGGTTGAAGTTGCACATATTCATATTAGAGAAGAATTGGGGTATCGATGAAAAAAATTGATATAATTTTATTTTTATTCAAGAAAGCGAATGCTCATATCATTCCGATTTATTTGATTTCTGCGGATATTGTGGTACATTAATAGCGAGAGCGTGGATTTAACATGTGACCAAACTATGGAGGTCGTTAAGAAGTAGATTTGAACTGAACAACTTGAAAAATTGAATACCGAATAACGGTGTTTGTGTCGATCTGAAACCGCCAGTTTCTAAAGTAAAAGACATAGACAGCGGAGATTCTGCATATATTTGCGGCTCCGCTTGTTGTCTTTTACGGGCTCTGGCGGGCCTCAGATCGGCGGCAAGTTGGAGCCGCTCTTTTTGGGGCGGAGAACCGGAGCGCCGCCCGTGAAAAAGTTTTTGTTGTTGCTGTTCGCCGCGCTGAGTGTATTGGGCGGCGATGTTGTTTATGACAATCTTGCGCTCGGTGTGCCTGGCAGGGCGGATGCGATCATTGACCGCGAGGGGTACGCGCTGGGCTATATCGAACTTCACGAACAGCCGGCATGGGTGATTTACAAGCTCACCGCCGAAGAGGTTCAGAACAAAGTTGCCAAACGTTCCAACCAATTCAAACCCGATCCCGAAATCCCCACAGGGAGTGCCGCGTTAGCCGATTACCGTAAATCCGGCTACGACCGCGGACACCTTGCCCCCGCCGCGGATATGGCGTGGAGCGCAAAAGCGATGTCCGACTCCTTTTATCTGTCGAACATGTCGCCGCAAGTTCCGGCGTTCAATCG
>JAQUYX010000111.1 GCA_028691615.1 Victivallaceae bacterium | reverse complement strand
AAGGGCGATGACGTGGTCGGCGCGAAAACTTACGTCTATCTGCAATGCCCGAGCAATGCGGCGATGGCTGCGACCTCCCGGACCCATTACGCCATCAATTTGAGAATCGCTTATTCCACACACGGCGCCTCCTGGGCGCACAATACCAAATGGACCAAGGTCACCAGAATCCTTAAGCCCTCGGAACTGATGACGTTTCTCGAGCACAACAAACCGCACACCGATCTTTTCGGTGTGATCACTTACGGCGGTGCGCGCGACAGCTTTCGCTTCAGTCATGACGATCGCATGAACGTTCCCTTCCTTGACGGTCACGTCGAGCGCCGCGGCAAGGAGATCACCGCCGCCGACAACGAGACCAGTCCCGAAGGGAAAGCCTTCTTCTACGGCAAATAACAGGTGGCTCCGCCTTTGCGTCAATCGAGGATAAAGATTTCATGACATCCCTGAAAAAAATCGCCAATACGCTTCTCTGCGCAACGCTCTTCGCTGCGGCGACGCCGCTTGTCTCCGCGGAACTGGCCGGCAAAAAAATGGCTTGGGCGCACCATGTGCCCTGGCATGCCCCGCAGAATACTTCGCTTACGCCGCTACGGTATTACAATTATCCTCTGCTCGACGTCTCCGGGGACGCCCCCACCGACTGGCGCAACGAGTTCCAGCAGGCCAAAGCGCAGGGGATTGACGGTTTTTTCTGCGATGTGGTCGCCAAAAAGAATCAGCCCGCCGTATTCGGCAACACCATTTACGGGATGCTCCGCGCCGCCGAGGGAACGGATTTTCAAATCGGCATCTGTCTCGATGTGAAGATCAATGTCGATTATCAGGTCAACGAATTGGCCCGGCTGCTCAAGCAGTATGGAAATCACCCGAACTATCCGCAATACCAAGGAAAACCGATCGTCTGCACGTACACTTTTCTCGACTGGACTGTTGACGAGTGGAAGCAGATTCGCGAGAAACTCAAGGCCAAAGGCGTCGAAATCCATCTGATGGCGAATTTCGCCACCGGATACAGCCGGAAAGGGTTCGATTCGTTCGACTCCTATCTGCCTTATCTGGACAGCGTGTATCTTTTCAGTCTGCCCGGACTCAACGGGGTGAATCTCGACCAAACAAACTCCTTCTATCGGGAGAAGCTCGCGGCGCAGGGAAAAATGTTTCTCCCCTGCATCTATCCGGGATATTACGGGGCGTGGCTCAACGGGCGCAACGATTTTTACGTGACCCATCGGCATTTGGACACCGCGCATGACACCTTCGTCTCCGCGATGAAGCATCCTGGCGATTTTCTCATGTACACCACGTGGAATGACCACGACGAAACCAGCTACCTGCCCATGCTCTTTACCGCCGGAAACACCAAAATCACCAAGGCCTATTCCGACGCCTACAAAAAAATTCCGCCGTCCGGGACAACCCCGGAAGTCGTCTTCGCCGCACACCGGGAACTTCTGGCCGGGACGATCCTCCGCATTGAGGCGATGAATCTGCCGCGCAAATCCGGGTCCCCGGTTCTCGTCTCCGGCGAACTGGTCGCCCCGGACAAAACCGTGGTGGGCAAATTGGAGCAAAAAGTGTTCCGCCCGGACTCCTTCGACCGTGCGGAATGGCTTTTCGATTCGGCTGATTTTGCCAGATATCCGCATCTTACGGCGAGAATGAAGGTTCGTTGCGGCCCAAAGCATACCGTTGTCCGGCTTCCGGCCATCTTCTTTTTTACCGGCTGGCTTCAGAACGGCGTCACCGTCAAGAGCGCGCTCTCCGATCTGGGCGAGCTGGAGAACACCTTAAAAATCACCTCTCCGGCGGGCGGTCTGATCGAAGCGAGAATTTCCTATGCCGCCAAAAAACCGGTTCGGCGGATCACCCTCTTTCGCAATGACCGCCCGCTGGCCGTCCCGGTCAAAGGCAAAACCATGCTGCCGCTCACGCTCGAAGCGCCCTACGGATCCATCGAACTGGATGTGATTGACGGGCGCATTCATCAGGCGGTGCGCAAATTCCACAACAACTTCTCCGAGGAGTTTCACTTCGACGACACCAAGATGACCAGCAAGGCCAATCTCTCTTGGATGCCCATTGCGCTTTTGCTGGAAGGCGGTGATTCGTCCGCCGTGGCTGTCCGTCACGGAGAGGAAAGCGCCGTGTTGTCCTTTGCCGAAATCGCCAAAGCCGGGCGCGTTAAAATTGGAAATCTGCTCCTTTCTCTGGCTCCGGCGGAGGCCACGGCGCAGAACGACCGTCCGCTCGCGTCGCTTCAAGACGATCTGACCGTGCGGATCTATTGCGGAAAAACACATCGGACGGATCGCTTCCTCGTGCGGTACGATTTTGCCGACGGCTCCTTCGCCTGGTCGGAGGTCGATTATCCGTTTGCACGCGACTTCAAGGCGGCGCGGGGCGCTCTTCTGCGCACAGAAGTCAATCTGGAAACGCCGTCAGGCGCCAATGCGCCGCCGACGGCGCGGGAGTTTTTTGCGAAGACATTGCCGGTGACGCGCACGGAAGTGGTCGATACGGAAATCTCTCCGCTGCTTTATCGCGCCGGCGACTGGCCTTTCGACGGCGACGGACGCGATCTTGCCGGCGACATGCCGGTCGATCCGATCCCGGAATCGCTCTTTACCGACGGATTCCGGGGGCGCGGGCTTGGTTTCACCGGCAAAGAGAAGCTCAAGATGCGGCTGCGGACGGCGCCGATGGGGGCATGCACGTATGATTTTTATATGAATTGGGCCGCAAAAGGGGAAAAGCAAAGCGTGATTTCGCGCACCGGCTGGAGCGACGCGCTGAATATCAATGTGCTCTCCGACGGGATTTTGGAGGTTGTCCGCAACGGCGCCGGGAAAGCGGCCGTCGTCCGCGGAACGACGCCGGTTCTTCCCGGCAAATGGACGCATATTCGCGTGGAATACGATCTGCGCGCCATTCGGATTCTGGTGGACGGCAAGGAGGATGTCCGCAAGGAGATCCCCGTTGTGCGCTCTTACGGGAACAACCTCTGGCATTTGGGCGGCGGTTTCCCGAAATATGCGAATTTCCGGGGGAAACTTGACGAGTTGAAAGTCTTCTCATTTGTCGAATCATCTGTTGCAAACGGGGGGAAGAAGTGATACATTCATGGAATAGAACCATAGGGGGACAAAGAATGAAAAAAAAGATTGCAACGCTGTTGTTTGCGCTTGCCGGAGGCATTCTGCCTCTGCAGGGCGCCTGGCTTCCGGTTCAAAATTCGCAGCTTCAGAAGCCGGAGGCTGCTGCCGAAGCGGAAAAACAGAATTTCGCGCTGGGACAAGCCCATCCCGATCAATCGTTCACGGCGGTTTTTTCCGGGCGCGGCGGCGTGTTCCGCAATGAAATGAAATTCGAGAAGGGCAAACTAATTGTCTTTGACATTCTCAGTTATCCGGAGAGCAAGACCCGGAAGGGCTGGGTGAGCGTGGCCTTTCAGATCGCCGACAAGCAGAATCACTTTTACGCGCTGCAGATCGGACCGAAAAACGTCTTTGTTTCCCGCAATCTGGGCAAATGGGCGCCCATCGGCGGCAATGTCGCCAAACTGCAATATCCGGTCAAGGCGGGAATCGGGATCGATGCGCAGAACCGCCTCATCGTCACGATCAACGGGAAAAAGATCTATACCGGAAGCGTCGATCCGGAGTTCAAGCCGGAATTTTATCAGCTGGTGCTCAACAGCCAGTATGCTTCCGACATGACGAAATTCACCATCGGCAAGCTCGACCGGGCCGATGCTCCGGTGCTGGCGCCACAATACAAATTGGAGACGACCACGGCCAATCCGAACGGTCAATTCCAAGCGGGGGAGAAGGTCGTTTTCCTTGCCAAAGTCACCAACCACGGCGGAATTGTTCCCAAAGCTAAAATCGGCTATGAGATCGAGGAAAACCGCGGTCTGATCCGCAAAGAAATCGCTTCCGCCGACGAGAACGGCCTGCTTCGCGTCGAAATCACCCCGGACAAGCCCGGAAATCTTCGCTTCAAGGCGTATCTGGTCGATGCCAACGGCCAGAAATTGCGCAATGAGAAGAAACGGCCTCTGGCGGAAATGCGCGTCGGCGCCGTTTACGACATCGGAAAAATCCGGCAGGCGGGGACGGAGCCGTCCGATTTTGACGCGTTCTGGAACGAATGCCGCAAGGAACTTGCCGCCGTTCCGCTCAAATCGACGCTCAAGGAGCTGACCGGAAAAAACGCCCGGAAGAATTTCAAGGTCTATGACGTTCGCGTCGACTGCGCCGGCGGCAAAAGTGTCTCCGGGCTTCTGACCATCCCCGAACAGGCGAAATTGAAAAGTCTGCCGGTCGTTGTTTTCTATTACAGCGCCTCCGTATGCGGAGCGAACATCCGCACCTCTTACGCGGACAAGGCGATCTCGTTCGAGGTCAATGCGCACGGCATCGACAACCTCCGGGAAAAAGCTTATTACGACCAGCTTCGCAAGGGCGAACTTAAAAATTACTGGCATATCAACCGGGACGACCGCAACCGTTTTTATTTCAAGGGAATGTACCTGCGCGTCCTGCGCGCTCTTGAATTTGCCAAAACCCTTCCGCAGTGGAACGGCAAGGATCTTCTGGTCATCGGCGCAAGTCAGGGCGGCGCGCAGGCGATCTTCGCCGGAGCGATGGACAAGGACGTCTCCTTCGTGCTGGCCGACGTGCCGGCGCTCTGCGACCATTTCGGTCCGCTGGCAAACCGTCAGCCGGGATGGCCCGCGCTCATCCAGTTCGGGCCGGGGCATTCGCTCGATTCGCGCAATGCCAAGATCGCCGAATGCGCCCGGTATTATGACACCGCCTCCTTCGCAAAACGCATGAAAGCGCCCGAAGTGTTTCTGTCGACGAATCTGGTGGACGGCACATGCCCGCCCACGACGGTTTTCGCAGCGTATCATGAACTTCCCCAATCCATTCATAAGCAGATCTTCACCAGCCCGTGGCGCGATCATTGGCCGCCGGACCGGACCGGAGAGCTGTATATGAAAAAGAAGTTTTTGCACCTGCAATAACCGTTGATCTTTGCCCCTGTCCAAAGGCGGAACGGCTTCGGCCGGTTCGCCGGACACGGGGGGATTTTTAGAGGTCGCCGACGATCCATTTCTTTTCTTTTTCAATGGATTGCAGCCGATTGGCGTATTGCTCCAATGCGCGTTTGCGATCCTCTGCTGAGAGATGCGCCGGTGCGTAAACGATTTGGGGCGCAAGGACCTCGAACCCGAGAAATTCCAGACGGCCGCGGTGGATGGGACGCAAGATTCCATGGATGTCGCCATTCATTCCGCCCGGGAGATATGCTTCGCGCGGTGCGCCGGTGGTGATCGAGAGCAGCGCCTTGGCATTTTTTTTCACTCCGGTGGAGTACAGCATGTCGCCCCGATATAATTTACCCATTGCATAAACCCGGTCGACCCAGCCCTTCAGAACCGCGGGCATCCCGAACCACCACAACGGAAACTGCAGAATCATCAGATCGCACCAGAGAATTTTCTCCTGCTCTTCGGCAATGAACGGCGCGAAGGAATCGTGCTCGGTCGCATTGAGCTCCTCGAGCTGCTGCTTGAACACGTCCGGATCTTTCTCTGTGAGATAGGCCTCTCTGCCTGCGACCGGATTGAATTTCATCGCCGCCAGATCGGATGTGCGCACCTGGTCGCCGCGACGCGCAAACGCCTCCTGGGCTTTCTCGAACATTGCATGATTGAAACTTGCCTTCTCCGGATGGTAACAGACCAGAAACACTTTCATTTTTCCCGCTCCTTTTTTTGTTTGCCAATTCTGTACCGAATCCGCATCGTGTTTTCCGGCGTCTTGAAAAAAATGAAGACTATGGACGCCGCCTTACCAATAAGCGATTCCGAAGCGGATGCAAGATTTTCACTTGCGTTCCGGCGGGATTTATGAAAAAATGAAAATAGTTATCAGAAGATGAAATCGTCTGCGCCGCTTGTCAACGGGCGGAAAGCACTTGAAAATCCGCCGGAAAGGTGTATTTTGACAACACTGCCGACGGGACTCTTGTCCAATGCCGTCTAGTTGAAATGAATCGAACAATCAGAAAAAAAGGATCAATCTTTATGCTGGATATGCGTAAGCAACTGTTGCTCGAATACTTCCGAAAATACACCTGCCGCATGTTCAATGCTCCGTCGGGCTGTTTGAAACGCGAATTTCTGGATCCCGGCGGCGCCTACTCCGGCAGTCTTTGGGATTGGGATTCCTACTGGGCCACCGTCGCGCTGCTGGGAATCGCCCGGCGTTATCTGCGCGGCCGGGAACGCGCGGACTCCGAGGCCGAAACGCTGCGCTATGCCAAGGGTTCGCTGCTGAATTTTTTCGACCATCAGGCCGAAGACGGCAGTATGCCCATTCTGATCATCAACCGTTTCCCGGATTTTTTTGAGACGCGCGATCCCCGGCAGAATATCGGAAAACCCGTGCATGCCCAGTTCGCCGCGCTGCTGGCGCCTTACGGCGTCTTCGACGAGGCGGAAAAAACGATGATTCTTTCCGGGCTGCGCCGTCTGGCCGATTGCCGGATCCGGCGGTCGCAATCTATGCCGACCGGACTTTTCGTATGGAATACCGATGCGGCGATCGGCGTCGACGACGATCCGTCCACTTGGGGGCGTCCGCACAATTCCAGCGCGAATATCTATTTGAATTCGCTGATCTACGCCGATTTTTCCGCGGCGGCGCTGTTGGCCGGCCAGTGGGGCGATCCGGCAAATCAGAAGTGGTTTTCCGAGCAGGCCGCGGCGTTGAAAAAAGCGATCCGCAAATACTGCTTCGACCGGCGCGATCAACTGTATTATAGTGTGGACGTCAACTGCAAAGTCGACCGCCCGCATCTCGGGGATCTCATTCTGAACGCCAATCTGGACGCCTTCTGGCATGTGCTTCCGCTGAAGGTCGGTTCCTGGTGTTCTCTGCTGCCGATGTGGGCGAAGGTGGCCACTCCTGCAGAGGCCAAGGCGATGGTTTCCGGGCATCTGACCAATCCGGAGCGGTTCTGGTCGCCCTACGGCGTGCGGACACTGGCGGCGGATGAAGTGATGTATTCTCCGGAAGTCCGGCGCGGCAATCCGTCCAACTGGCTCGGGCCGATCTGGATTATCAGCAACTACATGGTCTGGCGTGCGCTCAAGCAGTATCACTTCACGGCGGAGGCGCGCGAATTGTCCGAAAATACGCTCAATCTGTTGAGTCGGGATTATCAGAAAAATAAGTATCTGCATGAATATTACAGCCCCGCCTCCGGGCGCGGGATTTGCGGTCCGCGTTTCATCAACTGGAACCTTCTGGCGCTCTTGATGGATTGATGCGGACAAGGACAGGAAAAGGAAAGGGGCTTTTTATCATGAGAATTGCGGTTGCCTGCAATGAGGCGATGGAGGTTTTGGAATCCTTTGCACAAACGTCGGAATTTGCCGTGTTCGAGATCTCCGACGATGAGCGGCTCAACGGGCTTCGCATGGTTCCCTCGAATGGGGATGACCCGGCCGGTCAGCTTGCGGGGGAAGAGGTCACTCATCTCCTGTGCGGATCAATCGAAGCGCAAACAAGTGCGTCGTTTGCCGCGCGCGGGATCGAGGTCGTGCCGGGATCCTCCGGGGATGCGATCGAAGCTGCCGGAGCGTTTTTGATGGGACGGATCCCCGGAAAGTAGTTCGCGCGCGGGGGTGGTCGCTGCTTGAAAAAGTGTGTGCGCGGGAGTATAGTAATCGGAAGTATTTTTTCGATGATTTCATAGAGAGAGGATCTTTTTTATCATGAGAATGAGTCAGCTTGTCGGCCGCCGTATCAAAGAGGCTCCCAAAGACGCCAAAACCGTCAGCCACCAGTTTCTGGTTCGCGGCGGCTACATCCGCAATGTTTCCGCGGGGATTTATTCTCTGCTGCCGGTCGGCAAACGCATTATCGCCAAAATCGAGCAGATCATCCGGGACGAGATGAACCGCGTCGACGGACAGGAGGTCCTGATGCCCGTGGTGCTGCCCGCGGATCTTTGGCGGGAATCCGGGCGTTACGATTCGGTCGGCTCCGAATTGTTGCGGTTCAAGGACCGGAACGGGAAAGATATGATTCTGGCAATGACCCATGAGGAGGGCATTTGCCATCTGGTGCGCACGGAAGTAACCAGCTACAAGCAGCTTCCGGTGATGCTTTATCAGATTCAGACGAAATACCGCGACGAAGCGCGTCCGCGCGCCGGATTGATCCGGGTGCGCGAATTTACCATGAAGGACGCTTACAGTTTTCATACCGATCAGGCGGATTTGCAGCAGTATTATGCCAGACTGCATGAATCCTATGTGCGTATTTTCCGTCGCATCGGCATGCCTGATGTCATTTCCATCGAGGCGAATTCCGGGATGATGGGCGGCAAGGTGTCGCATGAGTTCATGGCGTTGTGCGACTGCGGAGAGGACACGATTTTCGTCTCGCCGGACCGCAAGTACCGCGCGAACCGGGAAGTGGCCACGGCAAAGTGGGAGTATCACAAGGAACCGATGCTGCCGCTTGAGAAGGTGGCGACGCCGCACAGCAAAACCATTGAGGAAGTCGCGGCGTTTCTTCAGGTGGATGCGGCGCACACGGGCAAGGCGGTGTTTTATCAGAATGCGATCACCGGGGAGTTGATTTTTGCGATGATCCGGGGGGATTTTGAGGTCAACGAGAGCAAATTGGCGAATCTGGCGATGGCGCCGGAGCTGAAATTTGCCGATGACGAAGCAATTCGCAAGGCCGGGTGCGTTCCCGGCTATGCCTCGCCGTTGAACATTGATCCGGCGAAGGTGAAGATCATTCTGGACCGCTCCGTGGCGGAGTCGAACAACTTGGTTGTCGGCGCGAATGAGGAAAACTATCATTGCAAAAACTTCAATTTTATGCGGGATCTCGCCGCTGAATCCGTGACGGTCGGGGACATTGCCACGGTGCGGGAAGGGGATATCTGCGCGCTGACCGGGGAGCCTCTGCAGATGGTGCGGGGCATTGAAGTTGGCAATATTTTCCAGCTGGGCACCAAGTACACCAGCGCGATGAATTGTTCGTATCTGGACGCCAACGGCAAAAGCCAGACGATGGTCATGGGGTGCTACGGCATCGGGGTTGGCCGGGCGATGGCGGCGGTGGTCGAACAGTCCCATGATGACTACGGCCCGATCTGGCCGATGTCGATTGCTCCGTGGCAGGTGCAGATCTGCGCGATTTCCCCGAAGGCGGAGGGGGTTGTCGAGTTTTCGGAAAAGCTCTACGGCGATCTGAATGCCGCGGGCGTGGAAGTGCTTTATGACGACCGGGGCGAAAAGCCGGGCTTTATGTTCAGCGACGCGGATCTGCTGGGAATCCCGCTGCGGGTGATCGTATCGCCCAAAACGCTGGCCGACGGGGAAGTGGAGCTCAAACTCCGGGGCGAAAAGGATTCCGTGCGCATCAAGCCCGACGCGATTTTGACGGAGCTGAAAGCTCGG
>JAQUYX010000110.1 GCA_028691615.1 Victivallaceae bacterium | reverse complement strand
CCCCCATCCTGCCGGACCGGAATATTCATGGCGGGGCCAGTTGGTGCGATAACATTTGCAGGCCGCCCATGCGGGAACGCCGCCGCAGTTGTCCATGGAGATGGCGGCATAGCCGCGTTTGCTCCATAGATCAACCCAATCCGGAAGCGCCGAGCTTCCGCCGCCGTGAACCAGCACGATTCCCGGCGCCGGATTCTCCGGCGAAGCCCCTTGCGGGAGGCTCCAGCAGGCGTAAAAACGTGTCGGCCGTCCCCGCCAGGGAACGCCGTCGAGAAACCCTTCCTGTACGGTTGGCCAGCAGGTGACTTCTGCCGGATATGCTTTCGGACATGCGCGGAAGGTTTTGAGTACGGAATCAGAAAAAATATTCATTTTAACGAGACAAGCACTTTTCCTGGGTTGAGAATGTGTCTGGGATCGAAGGCATCTTTGATGCCGTGTGAGAGCATGTTGACCGCCGTCGGCTGCGTGCGGGCGAGGTACGGGACTTTGGCAAACCCGATGCCGTGTTCGCCGGAGACTTTGCCGCCGAGCAGATCGGCTTTGGCATAAAGCTCCGAGAACACTCCTTCGAGCGCCTCCTGCCACTGGCGATCGTCCAGCGCATCGCGAAGCGCATAGATATGCAAATTCCCGTCTCCGGCGTGTCCGAAGGAGCGAATTCGCACATGGTATTTCGCCTCAAGTTTGTGCGAAAAAAGGACAAATTCCGCCACCGACTTTCGCGGCACCACCACGTCGCATTCGTCAATTTCCGTCGTGGACGCCTTGAGCGCTTCGAGAAAGGCTCCCCGGCTCGCCCATACCGATTCACTGCGTTCCGGCGTGTCGGCGATCAATGCGTCGATTGCGCCTTTGGATAAGCACACTTCGGCGGCGGTTTTCGCCGCCAGATGCACTGCGTTCTCCTCCGGGCCGTCGAAGGTCAGCAGCAAATAGGCGTTTGCGCTTTTGTCCGGGAAACTGCGCCCCAGAAACTCTTCCGAAGCGAGAATCACTTCCCGTTCCATAAATTCGACCGCCGTCGGCGCCGCGCTCGAAGCAATCAGTTTCGGCACGGTTTCGATCGCTCCGGAAATATCGGGGAAGGGGACCAGCAAACTGAGTTTGAATTTCGGCAGCGGCAGCAGCCGCAGTACGGCCTTGGTCACCACGCACAACGTTCCTTCCGAGCCGACGGCCAGATCCTTGAGGTCGTAGCCGGAGCTGTTTTTGACGACGGCGCCGCCGAATTCGGTGATCGTGCCGTCGGCCAGCACGACTTCCAGCGCACGCACATAATCCCGGGTGACTCCATATTTGACGGCCCGCATGCCGCCGGCGTTGGTGCTGATGTTGCCGCCGATAGTCGCGGTTTTTTCGCCGGGATCGGGGGGATAGAAAAAGCCCCGCGACTCGACGAATTTCGCCAATTCCATCAGCAAGACTCCCGGTTCCACGGTGACGAGCAGATTCTCTTCATCCAGTTCGACAATCCGGTTCATCCCCGAGAGGTCGAGGAGAATCCCGCCGAAAAGCGGAACCGCTCCGCCGACCAGTCCCGTCCCCTGTCCGCGCGGCGTTACCGCAATTTGCTGCTCGAACGCATAACGCATGGTTTTGCTCACGTCCTCGACGGAGGCGGGTTTGACCAATACCCCCGGATGTCGCCGTTCGCGGGAGAGTTCGTCGTGGCACAGGTCGTCCGGAAGTTTCTCGCCGTCAAGAACCAATGCCTTCGGCGCAAGTTCCTGAAGCGCGGCAACGTCCTTGGGGGTAATCGTTTTATAAGGATGACTGATCATCATATTGCCTTTGGGGTTTTCTTCGCTTGAATGTCCGCGATGAGACTGGGAAGAATTTCATAGAGATTGCCGACAATGCCGATATGGGCGACTTTGAAAATCGCGGCATCCGGGTCGCTGTTGATGGCGACGATTTTCTCCGCGCCGGACATGCCCGCGACAAATTGAATTGCCCCGGAAATGCCGCAGGTAATCAGAAGTTTCGGCTTGACTGTCCGCCCGGAAAGTCCGATCTGCCGCCGCGGATCCATCCAGCCGGCCTCCACCAGCGCCCGGCTGGAGGCAACTTCCCCGTGGAGCAGTTCCGCAAGTTTTTCGACAAGGGCGAGATCCTCTTTTTTTTGAAATGCGCGTCCGGCGGCGATCAAAACTTCGGCTTCTTCGATGCCGCGGTCGCCGCGCTTGGGGTGCATTTGCAGAATCTCAATGCCGGAAACCAGTTCGGCTGGAGACAGCGTCAGCGATTCAATTTTTCCATGCCGGAGACTTTTTTGCGGGATTGAGAAAATTTTGTAGCGCACCGTGGCGAACTGGGGCCGGTGATCTGGGGTGTTGATATGCGCCATGATGTTGCCGCCGTAGGCGGGCCGGATCTGGTCGAGGTTGCCGTTGGGCTGCACATCCAAACTGGTGCAGTCCGCCGTCAATCCGGTGCCGAATCGCGCCGCAGTCCGGGGGGCCAGACTGCGTCCGACGGTGGTTCCTCCGACCAGCACGATGCCGGGGTGGTAGGTGCGAATGAATTTCTCCAGCGCGGCGGTGTATGGTTCAATCCGGAAATCCTCCAGCTCCTTTTGATCGAAAAACACGCAGGTGTCGACGGCGTAATCGAGCATCGGTTCCGCCAGCGGCCGGGTATGATGTCCGATCAGGAGAAGCAGGACTTTTTCGTTTAGTTTCCCGGCCAGCTCCGCGGCTTTTCCGAGCAACTCCAGCGTCACCGGGTGAATTTTGCCGCCGGCGATTTCCCCGACGACGGCGACCCCGTGGAATTTTGAACGGTCGATCTTCGGACGGGCGGAGGAGTTGGTCTCCACAAATTCGAAGACGCCGCCGCCTTTTTTGACGCATATTTGGCATGCTTTGCAGTTGGAATTGATCTCCAGAGCGCCTTGGGCGTTCTCTTCGATTGCGCCGAAGGGACAGAGATTGACAAGCTTGCTTTTGTCGCCTTGGGCCGCGCGTTCCTGATGAATGATGATTTCAGGCATTGGTCTCTCCGGCATTTTGCAGGAATTTATTTTGATCCAGATAGTTCAGAAGTTTTCCGGCCAGCTCCGTGCCCGAGCCCTGCCAGCTCTCCCGGACGACTTTGTGTTCCGGCGGGAAGATCCGTTTGACCTTGGTCGGGGAACCGTTCAGGCCGTAATGCAATGGATCGCGGTCGTCGAAATCATCCAGCGTGATCGTGCGGATCGGTCGATCGGAAGTGGCGAGCATCTTCTTGTAGGACGGGAGGCGCGGCTCGAAAATCCCCTTGTCCACGGTGACAAGGCAGGGAAGGGCGATCTTCAAATGTGCGCGGTGGAGCGGCAGATCGGTCTCCAATTCGAGCGCATGGCAGTCCGCCTTGTGGATCTTGGTGACATTGGCGACGTGCGGAATTTTGAGAAATTCAGCCAGCTCCGCGCCGACTTGGGCGGTGTCGCCGTCGGTGGTTTGTTTGCCGCAGATGACGACTCCGAGGTCGGACGGGCAGATTGCCCGGATTGCCTCTGCGAGCGTGCGGGAGGTTGCCAGCACATCGGCGCCGCCGAATCTGCGATCGGAGACGAGCGCGCCGGAATCGGCGCCCATCATGTAGGCTTCACGGATGATTTTGGCCGCCTGCGGCGGGCCCATGGTCAGAGCGACAATCTCGGCGTCGAGAGCGCATTGAAGTTGAAGCGCGGTTTCCATTGCGTAGAGATCGTACGGGTTCATCTTGGAGGCCACGCCGTCGCGCTTGAGAACGCCCGTGACCGGGTCGATCTCGACCTCCGCAGTGCCCGGAACTTGTTTAATGCATACGATGATTTTCATAAACACTCCAAATGAATGGCACATCATTCCTTTTTCGATCTACCCGGAATCAAAAATTCTCGAAAGAAAATAATCCATTTTTCAAGGGATTGCAAATCGGGGGAAAAGTTTTTTGTCTAAAAAAATCGGGAGAAAGGTTGAAAAAGGAGGATTTGACTGGTACTTTAAAAACTGTTTTTCAGGACGAGGCGATTGAGAAAAAAACCGGCTGTGCGGCTGCGCGCAACTTCCGTTGTTCGGAGTGTCGGCAGTAATATGGGGCGGTTCCTGTCCGGGACCGGCTGCAGAGTCGCTTGGCCCTCCGGGTGCTTTGTTTGAAGGATGCGAACGATCAGAAAATAAGGAAATCGGAATGAATTTCTTTCCGTCTGGATTGTTGGGCGCGGCATCTTCCGGCGCGTTGGGGCTTACGGACTCCGGGCGCATGATGCTGTATGGTGGGATCATCTTTTATATTTTTTGCATCCTTTTGATCGGATGGTTCGCGTCCGGCAAAGTCAAAGGGCTGGGTGATTTTCTGGTTGCCGGGCGGAGGTTGCCGCTGTGGATGACCTCTGCGACGTTGCTGGCGACGTGGTTTGGCGCGGGATCGAGCATGGGGGTGGCCGCCACTGTCTATTCCAGCGGGCTTGGCGCGGTGATCGCGGATCCTTTCGCGGCCTCCTTCAGCTTGCTTTTCGCCGGTGTATTCATCGTCGGAATGCTGCGGAAACTCAAATGCCTGACCGTGACGGACATCATTGAGCGCCGCTACGGAAAATGGGCGGGCATTTACGCCTCCGCATGGATGGTGCCGGTGTATGTCGGCTGGCTCGGCGCACAGATGCTCGGACTGGGGACAATCATGCACGTACTCACCGGGATGGACCGGACTTGGGGAACTGTGCTGGGCGCTGTCGTGGTGCTGATTTACACGGTGGCCGGGGGAATGTGGGCGGTCACGCTCACCGATGTGGTGCAGGTGGCGTTGATTGTGCTGGGGCTGTTCATCATTGTCCCCGGAGCGGTGCAGGACGCGGGGGGATGGAATACGCTCTTTGCGCGGATTCCGGCGGAGAGCATCTCGCTGGCGCCGCCTGCCGCGGGAAGTTTTACCGACTATGTTTATTATGCGGGGCAGTGGATTGTCATGGGGCTTGGATGCGCGGTGGGGCAGGATCTGATTCAGCGCTCGCTGGCCAGTAAAACCGAGAAGGTGGCGGTATCCAGCGCGATGATCAGCGGATTCTTTTATGTGGCGATTGCCATGGTTCCGATTACGATCGGGTTTGCCGCGCGTTTTGTGCTGGCCAAGCACGGCGTCACGGAGGCCGCCATGGGAAGCGATCTGGAGAATCAGGTGCTGCCGCGGATGGCGATTATTGTGTTGGGGAATTTAAGTCCGGTTTTGCTGACGCTTTTCCTGAGCGCGCTGATTTCCGCGATCATGAGTTCTGCGGATAGTTCGTTGCTGGCGGGCGCGTCGTTGATTTCCAATAACATTGTCAAAGCGATTTGGCCGCGTGTGTCGGACCGCAATATGCTGCTTTTGACCCGGATCATTACCGTGCTGCTGACGGTGATCGCGACATTCCTTGCGCTCAAGGTGACGAGTATTTACCGGCTGCTGGTCAATTCGTGGGCGTCGCAGCTGGTGATTGTCTTCATGCCGGTGATCGGGGCATTGTATTTTCGGAAAGCGTCGTCGAATTGCGCATGGGCGTGCATGATGGTTTCGACGATGGTGTGGATGACCTACGTCTTCATCGGGGCGATCGGGATTGAAATGCCGTTTGTCGAGATGCTCAACAGCGACCAGTTCGACCGGATTCTGACCTGCGGCGCGGTTTATGGGTTCTTTGCCGGGATGTCGGCGTTTCTGTTGACCTATTGGGGGGAGCGTCTGCCGGAGCGGATGCTTGAAGACCTGCCGGGGTCGGAGGAGTAATTTTTTATGATCCGTCGTGTGGTGAATGAGCCTGACGCAGTTGCGGTCGCAGCGAAGATCCTCTCCGGCGGCGGGGTTGTGCTGCTGCCGACGGAAACGGTTTACGGGTTGGTCGCCCGTGCGGACGATCTGGCGGCCGTGTCCCGGATTTTCCAATTGAAACATCGGGATGCGCAGAAGCGGCTTGGCTGGTTTGTCCGGGACGAATCGATGCTTCTGGCGCATGGTGTTTCCCTGACGGGATTGCCGGAGCGCCTGATCCGCAAATATTGTCCCGGGGCGGTGACGATTATTGCGCCGTGTGCCGACAAGAGCACATTGGGCTTTCGGATTCCGGACCATGCGTTTGTTTCCGCATTGCTTGCGCAAATTGATTTTCCGCTGGCGCAGACCAGCGCGAACCGTTCGGGGATGCCCAATGCGCTGTCCTGCGAGGAGGCCTTGTCCATGTTGAGCGGCGAGGTCGATCTGGCGGTGGATGGCGGCGCAATTTCTCCTGATGCATTAGCGTCGACGGTGGTGGATGCCACGGGGACGACGTTGAAGATTTTGCGTCAGGGGCAAGTGCGAATCGCGTTGTGACGGTCACTGGAAGAGCGAAAGCTGTTCCGGCTCGGTTTTCTCCGATGGTTGCGGCGCGGACGGCTCAGCGGACTTTTCCTCCGGCGCTTTGTCGTCTGCAAGCCATTGCGCCAGAGAGGCAATTTCAATCCCCATTTTTCTGGCTTTGGCCAATTTCCCTCCGGTTGCCTCGGGATCTGCGGCGACAAGGATTTTGAGGTCGCTGGTCACATCGTCGGTGAAGAGATAACCGCGTTTTTCCGCGAGTTTTGCATAGAAATTACGCTTCTCCGGCATTTTTCCGGTGAAACAGATCTTGGGTCGTGCGACGGCGGAATTTTCGGTGTCGTCCCGCGTCAAGGTGACGTCGCGCAAAAGCTCGTCGATGAAATCGCGGTTTTCCGATAATGTTTCGACGATCGCCCCCGCGCGTTCCGGTCCGACTCCGCGCAGTTCCGCCAGAGAATCCTGGGTCATGCCGCGCAGCTGCGCAAAGGTTTTCGTTTCCAGAATCTGACGAGCCATGTTCAACCCGACATGGGGGATGTTCAGCGCGGCGAGGAGACGATATTCGGGGACGGTTTTGGCGTTCTCGAGTTCGGCAAGGAGATTGTCTGCGGATTTATCCTTGAAGTTGTCCAAGGTCAGGATGCGTTCCCGCGAGAGCCGCAGAATGTCGCCCAAGGTGCGAACCTCGAGATTGTCGTACATCTTGCGGATGTTCGGTTCTCCGAGGCGCTCAATGCCGATGCTTCGGACCGCGGCGAGAAGGTTCATGATGCGAGTTTCCCGGCAATCGGGATTGGGACAGGTCAGTTCCGGGCCGCGCCGGACGAGGAGGGCGCCGCAGCCCGGACAGTTGTGGATCATCGGGCTTTTGCGGTGCTCCCCGGGGGTGGAATCGACGATGTGCGGAATGACATCTCCGGCGCGTTCCACGGTAATTTCGTCGCCGATCTGCAAATCCATCTCGATCAGGTTCTGGACGTTGTGGAGGCTGGCCCGCCGGATGGTGGTCGATCCGATTTCTACGGGGGGATCGATGACCGCCACGGGGGTCAGGCAGTTTTTGCCGAAGCTCCATAAGATGTCGGCGAGGCGGCTGGTCTGTCGGATGCCGCTGAATTTGAATGCGATTGCGCCGCGCGGATGATGCGCGGTGGAGCCGAGGGATTCCCGATACTCTTTGTCGGCGAGCTTGAGGACGATGCCGTCGAGCGGATAGGGCAGTTTCTCCATAAACTCGATGATGACGCTCCATTCGTTCTCGAGATCGCGCAATGCCAGCGTGCGGGAAATCAATTCATAATCGACGAGGGTGAGCTTTGCGTGCTGGCGGATCATGTCGGCGGGATCTTTGAGTCCCATGATTCCGGCGACGGCGTTGCGGGAATTTTTGTAATGGCCGCCGCCTTTTTTGACGATCTTGGAATATAAGGAGGCGAAATCGTCGGAACGGATGACGATTTCCCCGAGCACTTCGCCTTTGACCGGGCCGGTGTACCCGGGGCTTTCCAGTTCGATCAGCGGAAGTTTGTCGGTGATATTTTCGCCCCATTGACCGTCGCCGCGGGTGGCGAGAATGCGGCCGTCCCAATGGGCGGAGATGCCGTCGTATTTGGGTTGCACGAGCAGCGGTTCCTCTTTGCCGCGAGCGACCTTTGTCGCCCAATCGAGGACTTCTTCGAGGCTGTATGCTTTGTCGAGGGAAAGCATCGGGGCGAGGTGATGAACCTTTCCGGTTCCGGCGACGGCGGGGGCGTTGACCTGTTCCAGCAGGGGGCTCGCGGGGGCAAGTTCGGAGAGTCTGCGGATGAGCTGGTCGTAGCGGTCGTCGGAAATTTGCGGGGTGTTGTCGTCCCAGTAGCATTGGTTGTGATGCAGCACGAGTGCTTCCAACTCGGGAATGGTGCAGGTTGCCAGGTCGAAATCAATGAAATCAATCATGAAGAAAACTCCGATATTTTGGATAAATATAGCGCCGCTCTGTGGAAAAATCAATACAATATGCTATATTACCGAAATTTACTTTGCGAAAATTTTTTTTTGCCAAATCCGAGAAGGAGGAAAATATGGCCAAAGAATTTGTGGTCGCGGTGGCCGGCGCCACGGGCGCGGTCGGTGTGGAGATGGTCAAGACGCTGGAGAAGCGGAATTTTCCGGTGTCAAAGTTGAAATTGCTTGCTTCTGCGCGTTCGGCAGGGAAAACCATGAAATTCAAAGGCGCGGATGTGGTCATCGAAGAGATGACTGAAGCGTCTTTTCAGGGCGTGGATATTGCATTGTTCAGCGCGGGCGGGGAGATTTCCAAGGCGTTTCGTCCTGCCGTGGTTCGCGCGGGGGCGGTCATGATCGACAATTCGAGCGCGTTCCGCATGGATGACGATGTGCCGTTGGTCGTCCCGGAGGTCAATCCCGAGGATGTCAAGTGGAATAAGGGTGTGATTGCCAATCCGAACTGCACCACGGCGATTATGCTGGTGGCGGTTGCGCCGCTGCATCGTGCCAAGGGACTCAAGCGCTTGATCGCATCGACCTATCAGGCCGCATCGGGCGCGGGAGCCAAAGGCATGGACGAGCTGGTGTTGCAGACGCGTCAGATTCTGAACGGGGAAGCGATTGAACCGAAGGCGTTCGCGCATCGGATTGCGTTCAATCTGATTCCGCACATTGATTCCTTTATGCCCAACGGGTACACGAAGGAAGAGCTCAAGATGCTCAATGAATCGCGCAAGATGCTGCATCTGCCGGATCTTATGCTCAGCTGCACCAGCGTGCGCATTCCGGCACTGCGTGCGCATTCTGAAGCGTTGAATCTGGAATTTGAACAGCCGATTACGCCCGAGGAGGCACGTGCGATTCTGTCCAAGGCTCCCGGTGTGCAGCTGGCGGATGATCCGGCGAACAAGGTGTATCCGATGCCCGTGGACGCCACGGAGAAATACGATGTGCTGGTCGGCCGCATCCGGCAGGATATTTCGCGCAACGACGGCAAGGGTCTGGACATTTTTGTGTCCGGCGACCAGCTGCTCAAGGGCGCGGCGCTCAATGCGGTTCAGATCGCGGAACTTCTGTAAATCATTTCATTGAAACAGAAGTTTTTCCGGTGTGGTTGACTCTGCGCCGGTTGAAGAAGCGAAGGATTTTTGTGTCCTTCGCTTTTTTTTGGTATGCCCGGCAGGGGCAATAACTCGACGGTGAAAGTCCGTTACAGACTTGGTAGCGGGAACTGTCAGCCAATAGCAAGGGTGTCCATCGCGAGGTGGAATCTGAAAGAAGCCCATCG
>JAQUYX010000109.1 GCA_028691615.1 Victivallaceae bacterium | reverse complement strand
CGTCCGTCCGTCACCAGGTAAACGGTCAGGTTTGTTTGAGCCTCAAAGCGAACTTCGCCAATTCCATGCGGAATCAAAAACACCTCGCCCCGATGGACTTCCACCTGACCGGAGGATGTTTTGACAATGCCATTGCCTTCCGTCACAATGGACAGACGCCAGGAGCCGGGGGTGATGACGGCAAATTTGCGTTCCGCAAGGTTCAGGCGTTCGACGCAAAAACAGTCGGTGTCGGACGGGCCAACCAGCATTTTGCAGAAACCGTCGCCGCGCGGACGCAAACGGCATCTGGCCGCCGCCGTTTCAGGGGTGTACGCCGTATAATCAAAACACGCCAGACCGGTTTTTTCGTCGAGAATGCTCCACATATCCGTGTGCGACAAGGTGACGTCGCCGATTTTTTCCTCCGGCTGAATCACCCAGTCGCTCGGCTCCTGCACTTCGAGCATCAGCACGCCCGGCCCGATCGCATGGGGAAAACGTCCCGGAATGAGGAAGGAGTCGCCGCGCGATACCGGAACTTTGTTCATCATCGCCAGAATCGCCGGGAGATCCTGCCGCGCGACGGCGGAGGCAAAGCGCTCCGGCGTGGCCCGGTCGTTGAAGCCCATCAGCAGATAAGGCTCCTCCCCGTCAATTTTGCGCGTCTCCAGAATGAACCAGCTCTCCGTCTTGCCGTGATCGCTGTGAAAAAAGGTTTTGGCAAACGGTTTGTCCGGGTGGCACTGAATCGGAAGCCGCACGGCCGAATCCAGAAATTTGCACAACACCCCCAGATCGCGTTTGTCTTCGCCAAGCAGCTGTTTTCCCTGCCGCGCCAGAAGATCCGTGAAGAGTTCGCCGTCCGGCAGCTTCGCCAAGCCTTCGTCGGGTGACGACTGGTGTTCGCCATTGCTCGCGCGCGTGGTGGAACCAAGCCAGTCTTCCGGGTAAAGCGTGTCACTTCCGGGCATCTTTCCATGCATCTCGTCCAGAAGTTTGCCGCCCAGATAGCAGCGCCAGACGCGGTTGGGACGGAAAAAAATCAATTCATTGCTGTTTGTCACGGGAAATTCCTTTCATAAAAATCTGTTGCTCTTTCCAGCGTTCACCAAGCGACTGCTGCCGTTCCAGCAGATCAACCACCCGGCGCGCCATCTGCGCCATCGGCTGCACATAGGTCGGAAACTTCCGGGAGAGTCCGTCGATGCCGAACAATGGCTTTCCCCCGGCAAAAGGCAGAATCTTCTCCGCAAGCGAATCGTTGACACAAAAAATCGCGTCCGCATCCGCCCAAAGCGATGAATCCACACCGCTACTGGCGTCAACGGGAATCACCTCCCCGTGAATCCGGCGCTTGGAACACTCCAGACGGAACGCCCCTTCGCGCAGCGTGTCGGTGTCATACCGCGAACTCGGGTGCGCCAGAAAAACGGCGCGGCGGATGCCGGGAACCCGATCGAAGAGCGAGCGCACCGCGTCGGCATTGTCCACGCCGACGTAATCGGCGTAACTTCCGCGCGGCAGCACCCGGTCGAACAGCACCAGATTGACCCCCAGCACCCGAAGCCGCCGGAAGGTCTCCTCCCGGAAATCCTTTCCGCTGGCCCACAGCACCAGATTGCGCACGCCCGCCGCCGCCAACTCAATCGCCGCATGCTCTTCGGACTCCGGATCGTCGTCGGTCAGGCGCAACACCAGCAGCCGCCCGGAACGAACCACCTCCCGCTCGAAGGAACGGACAAAGTCCAGCGCAAACGCCTCGTCCACACTGCTGAGCAAAGCAACCAGTTTCCCGGCGTCGGCATTTGCCCGGCAGCGTTCGGAGACGAAGGTGCCGCACCCCTGCTTCCGGCACAGAACATCGGAATGAACCAGCTCTTCAATGGCGCGCCGGACCGTGATGCGGCTGACCGATTGCTGTTCGGCCAGATCCCGTTCGGAGGGCAGGCGGCACCCGGGCGGATAGACGCCCTGAAGAATCGCGCTGAACAAAGCGTTGCGCAGCGCGTTGGTTTTATCGGGATTCTCTCTCATAAGACGGCTCTTTCCAAAGTCCCGCCGAAAAGCCGCCGGTTCAGACCGTTATCGAGCCCCCGGAAGGCGCGACGCAAGTTTTGACAGTGCCGTTTCATAAATGATTGGCTTCCAAACGGCGGATGATGTCCTCCTGAATGGCCGGCGAGAGATCCAGAAAGTTCACGAAGGTGCCGTGAATGCGCATGATGTAAATTCCGCCGGGCACATATTTGTGCGGATTGGCCAGAATCTTGCGCAGATGCTCGGCACTGTCGAGATTGAAGTAGACATAAAACGGCGCGCCGCCGTCGTCGGAACGGGGAGTGAAAAGCGGACGGATAATCTTGTCACGCATGAACTTTCCCGCATCCTCAAGTCCGCTGCCCGGCACGGGAATCCCGAGGTGGGAGGCGTAGCCGCCATTCATCCGATCAAACGGCAGTTTCCGTTCGGAGAGAAGCCGCGTCCAGATCTCGCTGCGGCACCCTTCCGGCCGCGGATCCACACCGTAGTTGAGCATCTCGCGCGCCTTGCGGCCGTCCGGCGTGGCCGCGACCCAATGGCCGTACAGCAAATGCGTGCTGGGCGTGGACCAGTCGGCCAGAAAGTGTTTCCCCGCCGGATTGCGCAATTTGCGAACCCGCTTGCTGACTTCGCGGACAATGCGGCACACCGTCTTGTCGGCGGCAGCGCAATTATTTCCATATTTGGGCAGCCCCAGCAAGTATTCGCGCAAGGCCGGTTCCTTCTGGAAGTCATCGCACAGCGCCGCACGCAGCGTCCCCGCGTCATGCAGCGGGAGCGCCGCACGAACCGCGTTGATCGAATCCGCCACCACGGCAAGCCCGTGAATCAAACAGCCGCTGCCGGAATACCGCGCGCCGGGGTGTTTGGGATCGCGCATGTCCCGCCCGGAGGCAATCCCGTCGTGCAGAAGCGAAGTGAACGGAACCTTCCGATACGTCCCGAGCAGCGATGTGCAGCCGTTGGCCGCCTCCTCCATCCGGGGCAAAAACCAGTCGAGCATAGCGAAAAACACCTTCTCCAGATTCGCGTATGCCGCCTTTTGGTTTGCAAATCCAAGCTCGCGCCATCCGGGACCGATGCGTTTTCCCGTGAGCATGCTCTTGCCGTCGTTGAGCGCAAGCTCGAGAATCTTTCCGAGGTTGAGCCAGCTGTTGGTCGTGTTGAGCGAGCTTTTGCCCATAATCAACGGCTCCTGACACCCCGCGATCGAGTAGTCGGGCAAATCCTCCGGCGCAACTTTGCCCGCGGCCAGAATCGGGAAGAGCGCGTCGTCGTTGAACAATGACGGCGTCGAATGCCCCGGCGCGGCGAAAAACCTTCCGATGCTCTGATAAAGACGCTCCGGCGTCCCGGAATGAATCTTGACCGACAAGGCCGGCTGCGGATCGTTGCTCCGGAAGAACCCTTCCAGCACCACTTCACTCATCGGAACGGTCAGATCTTTTCCCGTTTCGTCACGCCCGCCAACCATGATATTCTGCGAAATTGCCCAGCCGCGGCTGCCGACCATGAAGAAGTTCAGCACATGCCGGAAGAGCGACACCGCCTCTTCAAACGACTCCTCGCGATAATACGGCTGGAAAATCCGGTCGATATTGCCGACCGAAAACGCATACGGATTGGGCGCCTGTTCCAGCACCATGACCTCCCAGAGAAGCAGGAAGCTCTGCATGGCCTCCGCCAGATTACGCGCCCCCATGCGCGGCACATGCTCCAAACGCTCCGCCATCCCCGTGAGGCGGCGGCGCTCCTCCGAGCCGGACGGCTCCTCCTTTGCGCGGGCAAGCGCGGCCTGACGATAACGCTCCGCAAGGCAGAGCACGGCGTCGATGGTGGTACGCATCGCCCGCCCGAAGGCAGTGTCGGGACAGCGTTTGGCCATCCCCTCGGCGCCCAGCGCAAGAAACGGGCGGACGTCGGGAATGGTGTGCCCGGTGACAGGCTCCATAAAGAAGGCGACTTCCGAAGTCTCGCGCTGGAACTTTTTGTAATGTCCGGCGAGCGCGCGGATATACTCGTCGCGTTTCCAGGCATTTTTGAGCTTCTGAATCCGATCCTGCGTAAGGTCGTTCTCCGGCACGGCGTCGTCATAGATCGCCGTCAGATCACAGTAGCCGCCGAAGGATTCCACCTTGAACGCCGGATTAATCAATGCGTAGGAGGGCGAAAACGCAATGTTCTGCGTTCCCGCAAAAACACTTCCGCGCGGCAGCCGCACCGGCACAAATCGGGCCAGTTCCAGCAGAATCTGCGCCTGCGCCTCGTTTGAATCGCACTCCAAACGCGCCTTTTTGCGCGCCTGAAGAATGCGCATTTTCTCCTCCTGCACAAAAAACCAGTCGTTGACGACCACTTCCTTGTGCTTGTCCGCACGCAGCAGCTCGACGCCGTTTTCCAGATCTTTTTCGTTTGCCATGATGGAAAACCCTTTCCTTTTTTATAAAACGCAAATTTGTTCTTTCCGGAGATCGTTCCGGAACGCTTCGACAAACTCTTCGGCGGGCGGCTCCACCAATTCCAATGGGTTCCGGCGGCCGAGCGCACGGTATTTGGAGTCGCCCATGTGATGAAATTTCAAAACCTCGACCCGCAGCGGTCCGCCCTTCCGCGCGGCATTGAGCGAACGCAAAAATCCAATCATCGCCCTCCGTTCGCCATCATCGGTGTTGTACCCGGGAATCAGCGGAATACGGATCAAAAAAGCCTCCTGACGCAACGCGGCATCGCGCAGATTCTCAAAAACCAATTCCCCCACATCGCGCCGCGTAATCGCCCGATACCCTTCGCGCGTCCCCGCCTTGAGATCGCAGATCAACAAATCCAGCTTCCCCGGGAACTCCCGGAACGCCAAGGTCGCCGCATTGCTCTCCATTGCGACCGGAATCTTCTCCTCCTCCCGCAGCAGACGCACCGCCTCGGACACCTCGTCGGCCTGCATCGTCGGTTCTCCGCCGCCAAAGGTCACGCCGTCCAGAAAGGGACGCGCCTGACGGACACGGCGGAGCAGTTGCGCAATCCCAAGCGTTTCCCCGGCAATCTCGAACGCGCCGTGATGATGAACCTTGACGCAGGCGAACGACCGGCATCCCCGGCATCCGTCGGGAAACTTCGAACAGATCGATTCCGGCGGCACCGCCCGGACACGCTCCTCGTGATAGAGGATTTCCGGACGCGGCGAGATGCTTTCGGGATTGCCGCAATAGACGCAGTCGAGCACACAGCCCTTGCAATAAAAGACAAGACGGCGGCCCGGCCCGTCGAAATTTTCACTCCATCCTGAGGCAAAAATACGCATAGGATCCCCCTTTTTTGCCACTCTATTTTGCCACTGGCATCTTCCCGGCCAGCAGCGCCGCGCCACAGGCGGCCTCTTCACGCATCTGCGACGGGAAAGGTGCCAAGCCAAACACACGCCGTGCGGCTTCCCGCAGAAGTTCCGTCCGCCGGATCGCATTGCCGGAAACGACAAGACGTTTCTTGCCCGTGAGAAATTCCAGAGGGAGATTGTCATGCAGATTACGCAAGATCCCCAGCGCCAATGCGGCAGCAAGTTTGCCCGGCGTGAAGTTTTCCAGCGTAAGCCCCTTAAATTCCCCTCGCAGCGTCGGATCCTGCCGCTCCCCGGAGAAGTGCGGCAATGCCACCGGCAGATCCGGCGCATCCAGTTCCGCAATCCCCGCATGGTCGAGAAGATCGTAAATCGCCGAATCCTCCCGTTCGACCCCCGCCAGAGTTAACAGCGATTTGGCGAATTTTTCATAGACCGCCCACGCCGCGCCCCCGCAGAGCGGGGAGGCCACCGCCAGAAAACGCCCTCCGACATAGGGGCGGCACTCCACCCGGCTGTCCGGCGCCGCGAGAATGGTCGAAAGCTGAGAACCGGTTCCGAGCGTGAGATAGATCTCGGACGAATCCTCCTCGCCAGCCGTGGCATAGACACTGGCCTGATTGTCCCCTGTGGCCACCATCACCGGGATGCCGGAGGGCAAATTCCACTGCGAACCGTCCATCAGCTTTCCTGCGACGGCTCCAACCGGAAGCACCTCGGGAAGAATGGATGCGGGGATCTCCAGACGTTCATACGCCGCTAATTTGAATTGCCCCTTCGCAAGATCGAACCCGCCCCAGCTGGCGGCGTCGGCGGCATCCGTCACCGCGCGACCGGTCAGAAGAAATCCAAGATAGTCATGAATCGTCAACGCCTTGACGCAGTCCTTAAGCTTTCCCGCGCGGGAAAATTCCGCCAGCGAGGCGCAGCCGTAACCGTGCCGAAGCTCCGGCAAAACCGAACAAAACTCCTCCAGATGCGGCGCGATACTCTGCCATGTGTGCAACGCCGACACCGATTGATCCGCGTGCACCAAAAGCACGCCATGCATCTGGCCGGTGATCCCGACCGCTCCGACCTGCCGGCATAATGCCGCGGGGAGTTCCGCCAATAGCGACTTTACACATTCGATATGTTTATGAACCGATTGGATTCCCGGTGCGACCGCCGCATGATGGTCAAGGCTCGCGGCGGCAAGCAGCTCCCGCGTCTTTGCGTCAAGAAGAACCGCGGCACTCTTGGTGGTTCCCAGATCAATTCCCAGTAAGATTGCCATAAATTTTTCCCTTTCCTGCCTATTGGTACTATATAATAATACCAATTTTAAAAAAGTCAAGTCGCTCTTGACAAAAAGACTTCCCGGAGTATATTCGCCGCGGGTTGGGGGGACAGCAAGCCCCGTCAACCACGGGAAAAAATCTTCATCTCAGGGAGGAGACATTTCGGATGAAACACAAGCTGGCGATGTTGGCGGCGGCGCTTCTGGCGCTGACCGGATGCACGGTAATTCCGCCGGAAGATCCGGTCGGGACCAAATCACCGGAGACGCAGTCGCGGGAACTGGCCGCCGCGCAGCATACCGGCAGGCAGATGCTTCAGGCCTTTCTGGACGACAACGCCAAAGGGTTTTGCGCAGGTCTGGACAAAACCACCGCGGAGAAGTTCTCCCAATCGGAATTCAAGCTGTCGCGGGAACGCATGGTGCGGGAATACGGAAAGCCGCTCGGGTTCACCTATCTCGGTGATTTGGCCAATCCGCTGCTGAAAGTGCTGGTCTGGAAAGTCCGTTTTGAGAAGATCGGTTCGAAGAATCAGCCGATCCACCGGGAATTGCTGTTCCAGCTGACCTCCGGGGTCGATGAGAACAATCGCTGCACGGTCATCTCCTTCGGCTTCCTCTAAGTCGCCCCATTCCGGAATCTTTGCTTGAAAAACATGCGCTCCGGGAGTATATTACCCGGATCGTCCGCCGGAGAAGAAGAGGGTTGATTCCGCTTCCGGGGGGATCTGGCCAACAATGATGTTTCCGGGAAGGTTCCGCATGTTTTTTGAGATTGCGCACTGGTGGTTTCTGATCGTCGCCTCCGCATTGGGGCTTGGATTTTATGACATCTGCAAAAAAGCGGCGGTTCGGGAAAATTCCGTCATGCCGGTGCTCTTTTTGGCCACGCTCTGCGGAACGGTTTTCTATCTGGGAATGACGGCGGCGACAGGCTCGCTGGCGACAGCGTTCATCTGTGACGGACGGACGTTCTTTCTACTGCTTCTCAAGGCGTTGCTGGTGGCGGCCAGCTGGATCTGCGTCTACTATGCAATACGCGAGCTGCCGATCTCCATCGCCTCGCCAATCCGTTCGTCGGCGCCGCTTTGGACCGTGTGTGGAGCGATTGTTCTCTACGGGGAGACGCCGACGAAACTTCAACTCGGCGCGATGATTCTGATTTTTGCCGGCTATTATCTCTTTTCGGTGCTCGGCAAGCTGGAAAACATCAGTTTTGTCCGCAGCAAAGGCATCCATCTGGTGATCGTCGGAACGCTGCTGGGGGCCGCTTCGGCGCTTTACGACAAATATCTGCTGGGGGTGCTGCAGATTCCCCGTACGACATTGCAGCTGTATTTCTCGCTGGATCTGACGGTGATTTTGCTGACCGTCTGCCTGATCCGGGGGAAATTCTTCGGACAGCACCATGCGTTTCAATGGCGCTGGAGCATTCCCGCCACCGGTGTTTTACTGATTCTGGCCGATTACCTCTACTTCGCCGCATTGCAGGAGCCGGGCGCGCAAATCTCAATTCTGTCGCTGGTGCGGCGCAGCGGCTGCATCGTCACCTTCGCCGCCGGCGCAGCGATTTTCCACGAGAAAAACGTCTGGAAGAAATCCGTCGCGCTGCTGCTGATTCTGCTGGGTGTGCTGCTGCTGGCAATCAAACACTGAAGGTCGCAACGGATTCCCGCCGGGACGGACTTGCAAAAAACTGTTTCCAGTGCTATATTTGCGAATCGTTTCTCTCTTTTTTTAGATCAATCACACAATGCAGATCACGGATCTTCCGGAGGCGGCAATGGAACTTGGTTTGGGCGATTGGGTCGTAGCAGCGGCCTATTGGGGCAATCTTGCGGCGACAGCCGTCTGCGTTTGTTACGGCGCTCGCAACTGGCACCGCGGCGGCAACGCAAAGGATTAATTGCTTCCCATGAACATGTATCTTTTCGGCGCAGTCGCGTGCCTCTATCTGGCCGCAATCGGTTATCTCGGGTATCGCGGATATCGTAAAAACGTCAACAGTCAGGATTATCTGGTCGCAGGACGCAGTGCACATCCTTTTGTGATGGCCATGAGTTACGGTGCGGCGTTCATCAGCACCTCGGCAATCGTCGGGTTCGGCGGCATCGCCGGGCTTTTCGGGCTGGGATTGCTCTGGCTGCCCTTCATGAACATCGTCTTCGGAATCTTTGTGGCGTTCGTCTTCTTCGGGCGTCCGACCCGCAGGATCGGCAAGGCGCTCGGGGCGCAAACCTTCCCGGATTTTCTCGGGCGGCGGTTTCAGTCCGACGGCATCAAAGTGGCCAGTTCGCTGATTATCGTGCTTTTCATGCAGCTGTATTCGAGCGTGGTGCTGATCGGCGGAGCGCGTTTTCTGGAGAAGGCGGTCAACATCTCCTTTCATGCGGCGCTCTTCTCGTTCGCTGCGGTGGTGGCGGTTTATGTGGTCATGGGGGGACTCAAAGGGGTCATGTATGTGGATGCGCTTATGGGCAGCATCATGGTCATCGGCATGCTGTCGCTGCTGATTATGGCCTATTATTCGACCGGCGGGGTTGTTTCCACCCATCAGGAGCTGGCCGCGATGGCGCCGCTGGTGCCCGAAAAACTCAAAGCACTGGGACATGCGGGATGGACGGTGATGCCACGCTTTCATTCCCAATGGTGGTGGACGCTGGTGACCAGTCTGATGCTGGGCGTCGGAATCGGCGCGCTTGCGCAGCCGCAGCTGGCGGTGCGCTTCATGACGGTCAAGAGCGACCGGGAGCTGAATCGCGCAGTGCTGATCGGGGCGCTTTTCATTCTGGCCACGGCCACGGTCGCGTATGTGGTCGGCGCACTTTCCAATGTTTATTTCATGCGCCAAGACCACATGCTTTCGATTCAGGTCGCCGGGGGCAACCCGGATTTGATCATGCCCATGTTCATCAGCAGGGCGCTGCCGGTGGCGTTTCTCTACATCTTCTCGATTACGCTGCTCTCGGCGGCGATGTCCACGATGAGTTCGCTCTTTCACGTGACCGGCAGTTCCCTCGGTCATGACCTTTATTGTACGATGGTCAAGAAGCCGGAGGGCAGCGTCTGGTGCAACCGCGTGGGGATTCTGCTGGGCATT
>JAQUYX010000108.1 GCA_028691615.1 Victivallaceae bacterium | reverse complement strand
GGCGCAAGCCCGCGGAAATGAAGGGTGAACTTGAAGTCTTTCGGCTGGACACGATATTGTTCGGGGAGTGCCGGTCCGCAGGAATTGGAGCCGATTCCGCTCTGCTTCCAGTCGACATTGACCACCAGCGCCTCGCACTTTTCGATCTCATGAGGATGTCTCGCCTTCGTGAGCGCGGCGGTCGTGCAATGCCGTGCGGAAAAGTCAAACAAGGGGGCGCCGGCTACAAGAATTCCGCACATTTTTTGGTCATAAAAGGCGGCGCGTCGAACCATGTGACGGTTCCCGTTTTCCTGTGGATAAACGTAATTTGTGAACAGCTGATCGACCGGCATTTTATAGTATCCGACGCGCTGTGCTTCCTTCGAATCGGAATAAGCTTCGCCGGGGCCAAGCCCGAACCATGCGGCATTGATCAGTTCCCCCGGTGTCTGGAATTCAATTCCCAGCCGCGGCAGATACGGCAAATCTCCCCCAATCGGATCTCGGTCGAACTTGCCTTTCACATCCAGCCGGAAGGACCCGTCTTTTGCAAACGAATACAAATAGTCGACCACAATCCCCCACCTCAGCGCAGGAGGCGCCGTGCGGGAGGTTATTTTGACTTGGACACTGCCGTTTTTTGCCGTGGCGACAGACGTGCTGACGGTGCGGTGTCTCATGTGGTCGTATCCGAAACGACACCATTGATCGGCAATTCTTCCGGGCACCCCCTCATGTCCATCATTATCCGTCGGGGCACGCCAGAGATTCAGTTTCGGTCCTTCGAGAAGAAGCGGCACACCGTTGCACTCCCATGCGGACAAGGTTCCTCCGATCTTGTCGAATTGGAAGAGATTGTCATTGCTTCTGACTTCGATCAGACGAGAATCCTCCTGAATGGAAAAAATGGAATGCGGCATGATTGGCGCCGCCGCGGGGCAGGACACCGGCAGCGGCAGCTGCGTCCATGCGATTTCGTAGCCGCAGCGCGCCCATAGTGTATCGCAGGCCAGCTGGAACGTGATATTTAGAAAATACTCCGCCCCCGGCTTCGGCCTCGGCATGTCAAACGGCAACTTGACAATTTGCGTTTCTCCGGCGGGGATCGACAGCGGCGGGATCATCCCGGATTGAATGGGGGTGCCGTTTTCACTGACACTCCATATCACGCTGAGGTGTTCGGTTGAAAGAAAATCGTAATGGTTCGTAACCTTGACCTCGCCCGCATGGAGATCGCCCGGCGCCACACGCACCGGGGCAATGACCTTTTTGTATTCCACCAGACCCGGCGTGGCCGTTTTGTCCGGGAAACACAAACCATCCGCCACAAAATTGCCGTCATGAGGAAATTCACCGAAATCGCCGCCATAGGCAAAATATTCCTGTCCATGCTCGTCGGTGGTACGAATTCCGTGGTCGCACCATTCCCAGATGAAACCGCCCTGCATGTTCTTATTGGCGTAAAAGAGCTGATAATAATCCTCAAGACCGCCGGGGCCGTTTCCCATTGCGTGAGCGTATTCACAAAGAATGGCGGGATATTTTCCGGCGTACTTTTTGGAATTCTTCTTCCAGTCCGCAACGGAGGGATACATTTGACTGTAAATGTCGGCGCTCTCCATTGTCTGATCGCGTTCATAATGGATCAGCCGACTGGAATCCAGCGCGCGGATCGCTTTCATCATTTTGGCGATATTGATCCCCCACCCGGATTCATTGCCCATCGACCATGAGATGATGCACGCATGGTTGCGGAAACTTTTGACCATCCGCACGCCGCGTTCGACGATCGCGTTCTCCCATTCCTTCCACATGGAAGGATTGCGATCTTCATCATAGGAGAATCCGTGGGTTTCAAGATCCGCCTCGGCCATGACATACAATCCGTAGCGGTCGCATAACTGATAGAAGCGGGGGGCGTTGGAGTAATGCGAGGTGCGCACGGCATTGATGTTGTGACGCTTCATCTGAAGAATATCTTCGAGGATGGCGTCATAGGAAAGCGCGCGCCCCAGATCGGGATTGAATTCGTGTCGGTTTACGCCGCGGATCATGACGGCTTTGCCGTTGACCAGTAAATTGCCGTTTTTCAGTTCGACGTTGCGGAACCCGATTTTCAATGATTTTGACTCAAGAAGTTTCTGCTGATCGTCATAAAAGGACAAGACAAGCGTGTAAAGATACGGTGTTTCGGCCGTCCACGCTTTTACCCCGGTGATGTTCGGGAAAACCACCTGGAATGTGCCATTGGAAGATTCCGGCAAGGAAACCGATCCGGTTTGCGCTGTTTCGAATACAGGAATGTTGTTCGCTTCGAAGAGCTGCATTTCCAGCGTGAAATCCTTGACGGGGCGACTTTTGCGGTTCGCGACGAGCGCATCAACGGAAAGTGTCCCGCTTGCAAAGGAGGAATCCAGCACCGCGGAAGTCACGACATCGTATACGGACGTTTCCGGCAATGCCATCAGGGAGACTTCGCGGAAAATTCCACTGAGCCACCACATGTCCTGATCTTCAAGATAACTGCCATCTGACCACTGAAGTACTTGCACGGCAATGACATTGACGCCGGTCTTGATTGCATCGGTGATGTCGAATTCCGAAATCAACCTGCTGCCCTTGCTCATGCCGACTTTCTGTCCGTTGATCCAGACAAAAAAGAAGGAGTCGACTCCCCGGAAGGTGAGAAGGATGCGGCGGGAATCCCAATCGTTGGGGATTTCAAATTGACGCACATAGCATCCGGTCGGGTTTTCGGAGGGGACGAAGGGCGGTTCGACCGGAAACGGATAGTTTATATTCGTATAATGCGGCCTTCCGTAGCCTTCCATCTGCCAGTTGGACGGGACGACGATCTCATCCCAGCTGGAGTGGTCGGCATCTTCTGTGTAAAAAAGATCTTCTACCGACTGCGGATTGTCAAAGAACTTGAATTTCCATGCTCCGTTGAGGGTTTTATAATATGGCGATACGTCCGAATTTCCTTGAAAAGCGGCCTCCTGATTGGGGTATGGCGTCAGAAGAGTTCTCGCTTCGAGGCGTCCGTAATTCGTTAGAGAGAGATTTTCCCAATCGTTCTTCATGTGTATTCAGACTCTTTTGGATTAGATGCATTGAACCGATCCAATAAGATATCCTCTGCGGGTGTATTTTCAAGTCTGATTTTGCAAACATCCGCCCTCGACAGTTTTGCCGACGACGGCATGCTGGATTGGTTCCCCGACACCACGGAACGCTCTCCGAACTGTGTTGTCGCCATTGCGGCGTACAAGCGGAACCTTCAAGCTTTCTGTACTACAATCCGTGCGTCGTGCGGCGGAACGGTCAAATTCCCGCATTGTCCGATGCCGGCAAGCACTTCCTCCCACTCCGATAAACCGTAATCGCCGGGACGGAACAGCAAGGGTTCTTCGCAGTCGTTGACAAAGGCCAGCGCCTTTCGTCCATCCGACTGTTTTCCGGAAAAAACATGCGGCCAGATATCCGCATGCCAATCCTCCGGGTGCACTTCATATATGCGAAACTTCGCAGCGAAATTCAGCAGGTTCCTCCGGGGTTCCGACATCTCCGCAACGTGGTCGCTGGTAATACATACTCCGGTGAAAATCGCCCCCAATGCCGAAATACGCGCTTCCCCCTCCGTCGTTTCAATCGACTTGTCGCGCAACATCACGCAATCTGGATCACAACGGAAATAACGGTCAATCATCCACCAGTTGGCGATCAGATCATGCCAGGCATTGCGGATTCCCGGCCTACCGGGATGCCGCTCCGCATTCTTGGGGATTTTTTTGTCCAAGTCCCAATTCAAACCGGTGTCACAGCCCACCCGGCATCCATTCACCAGCCCGATCAACGGCAGGAACGGCGCACTGCAGCCGAGCAGGTATGCTTCCGGCACGGCTTCACGAATGGCTCCAAGCATCGCACGGAATGCGCTGACCGCCGTCGCTTTCCGGTCCTGCCGGACGCCGACCGCCAGACCATATCCCAAAGCATCGAGCTTGAAATAGCGAAACCCGCATTTCCACATCTTGCGAAAAACAAAACGCAAGTGATCAAGCACCTCCGGACAGCTTCCGTCAAGACAATACCACAAATGATTCAGCCCCCCGTCCCATCCGGCATGCGCAACCGGATTTCCGTTTCGGTCGGACACAAACCAGCCGGGATGTGCCCGGAAGAGATTGCTTCCCTCCGATGCGATCAGAGGCGCCAGCCAGATGCCCGGTGTCATCCCGCGCGCTCTGATCTTCTCTGCGACCTCGTCGAGCGGATGCGGCCAGGAATCCTTCCGGCTGAACCAATCCCCGTGAAATTTCTGATATCCGCTGTCGATCTGGGCAATTCCTCCGGCAATTGCACTGCCGTCGGCTCCCGACGCAGCGACGCTTTGCAGAAAGATCTCTTCCGTGATCGAACTGAAGTGATAATACCAAGAACAATATCCCCGCAGCGGCGTCGTCGGAATTTTTTCCGGCGCATTGCTCTCTTTTGCCGTCATGCAAGCGTACTGTTCCAAAAGGGTTCCCCAGTGATTCCCGCGCAGAATTACCACCTTTTCCGGTTCCTCGTCCGGAGCGATATCGGGCTGTTTCACCAGCAGTGACTGCGTTCGGTTGTTGCGTCTGACGACTGTGAAATAGCTCATCGAACGCCGGCAGGATATGGCTCCGGCCAGGAGAAAACATTGCGATGCCTCATCTCCGACGACGACCACATCATCGGAAGAATAATCCCCGTCCCCCGCTCCGGCGGTGAAAAAGACCGAGCCTCCATGCAGCGGAGACATATTGTTTGCCGCACAGTATATGACGTTGCTTTCCAGCGGCAGATCCTCCAGAGAGAGTTCCCGCTGGTAACAGGCTTTCTGTTTTTTCCAAAGTTCCGTTTTCATTGCTGACGATTCCTTTCCCGATCCGCCCGGCATTCTGCAAGCGATCTTTGCAGCAGAAATTTATTTGTGAAAGATTCCAACCGCATTGTTTTTTCTGCCGCGAAACCCGGCATAGAACGCATGATTCAGCCCTTGCACCATTTTCAATTCCGCAGGCCCTTTGAGATGATTGTACAGCACCTGCACCCCGGACGGCGGGCAGACGTAGTCGGACAATCCGCCCATGACCGAGACCGGACAATGAATCCGCGAGGCAAAGTTGACGGTATCAAAATATCCGAGCGCGGGGGTGTATTTCGGAAGCCATCCGCGAACGCGCCCCGGTTGCGTCATGCCCAGATCACAGAACCAGGGAATTTTGACTTGACAGGACGTGGCCTTCTGCGTGAGCGCGGTTGCCGCGATCGCCTGCAATCCGCCTTGACTGCTGCCGGAAAGGGTCAAATCCTTGCCATTCCATTCGGGAAGGGTCGTGGCAAATTCCACCGCGCGCACCGACCGCAGAAGCATTCCCAGAAAATAACTTGTGTCCCGCGATTGATTCTCCGCGTCACGAAAACCGTAGTGTTTCAGCTCTCCTTGCGCAAGCGCCTGATAATAACTTTTTTCCCTTCCATTTTCAATCCCGTGCGGATTGATCGAAAGAATCAACATTCCGGGTCTGCTCACCTCGGTCGCGCTTTGAACGGAATATCCGTCGAAACAAACTTCAAGCGGCAGGGATTTTGCTTTTGCATTGCGGGGAATTGACAAATATCCGGAGACAGGCCGTCCGCCGGTGCAAGCAATTTTGACATCGAAAAGATCGGCGAATGAATTTTTCCGGACTGGTTTTTTCTCCAAAACCTTGACAGGTGTTTTCGCAAGATCGGCAAGTTTTTCCGCCCAGAAGGCGTCGAAATCCTCCGGTTCCGCCACTGCTTGCTGCAAGCGTTCCGGGAGCACGCCCGCGCCCAGCCCATATTCGATATTTTTCATCGGAATGCCGTTGCCGTCCAACAGCTCGGCCCGGACCATCACAAATCCCGGCTGCGCCAGAGAGGTCCGGTAAGCGACCGTCTCCGAGCATCGAATGGGAATATGCTTGGTCTCCTGCCGCCGGTCTTCCCCCCTGCGGGTAATCCGCAAAGTTCCAGCCGGCGCGTTGCCCTTGCCGGAAAGCCGGAAGAAAAACTGCATCGTCTCTTCCGGCCGATAGATCGCATTTTCCCGGTCGATATATCCGTCAAGAACCCAATTGCGCACGACAACGCCGCTTGGCCCGGTCAGCCGCACATTGCGGAAACGGACAATTCCGGAAGCATCCTTGAGCCCCAAAGCGATATTTGCTTTGCGGATGTCCGGCGGCACGACAATTTCCCGCCCCAGGCGATGATACGGCGCACTGCCGGTTCCTGCGATCGGCTGAAGATAATCCAGTTGGCCATTGGCTTTGGTCAAGACCAGCATCAGCTTCACCCCTTGCCAGGAATGCGGGACTTTGGATATATTTTCATAGGCGACATCCCCGGAGAGCACGATTTTTTTGCCGGCGATCAACTCGGTGTCCACCGGAAAATCCGCATATACGCTGCCGGCCTCTTTGCGCGTGACAATCAACTCGGGAATCCCGTCCGACTCCGCTACGCTCAGATGGGCGTTCTGCTTGACGTCGCGCAGGAAATCCGGGGCAAACAGCACGTTGCCATTTGCTTCTCCTGCGACTGCGGAAATCATGACAATACAATGAGCCAAAGATAAGAGCAATAATTTTTTCATCGTGCTTCTTCCGATCCAACCCTAATAATTTTGTATTTTTCTAGTGCAATTCGACAACCATTGCGTCAAATGCGACTGCCGCCGGATAAGGCAATTCGCGGATGAATTGTTCCCGCTGAATCACGCCCGCCTCCGATTCATACCAGTCGCCGATATGACTGAAGTATAATTGCTTGACTCGAATCGATTTCAAGATTTTTTCGGCCTTGGCCAACGGATAATGCGTCAACTCGCAGAATGCCAGATCCACCGGAGTTTCCCCCTGAAACGCCGCCACCGGAAAGTCGGAGAATTCCGCGCTCAGGTCGCCCGAAAAGAAGATTTTTTTACCCTCCGCCTCCAACAAAAAGGAATAACTGTTCCCTTTGATCTTTTCCAAATGCCGGTTCTTGAACGCGCGGACCTTCAAAAAACCATCATCAAAGAAATCCCCGCTTGAATAACTGTGCAGACAGTCTCCCGCGGCGTCTCGTGATCGAATCTGAAGCACTTTGCACCAGTCGCGCAGCGGTTTCAGTGCTTTCTCTTCCGGGAGAAAGATGTTCAGATGCCCGTCCGGGAATCGTTTCCGATGCTTTTGGGCTTGTTCCAGGAGCATCGGCAGCCCCCCCCACGTGATCGCCATGCATGTGCGTGATGAAGACGCCGGACAATTCCGATGCGCACAGATGATTGCGGACCAACGTGGTATTCGCCGGTTCTCCGCAATCGATCAGATAATAACGACCGCGTGTTACCAGCAGCGCGAAGGATTGATTGCGCGTCAGCGTCGGATCTCCGTGTCCGGTTCCGAAAAGAATGATTTTCATAACTCCTTCTTTCTTTGATTTTTTCCTTGCGAAATTGCCTGCGGGGACTTTTTCCGGGCTTTGCACGCCGTTTCCGAATCCATTTGAAACCGGCAAGGTGCGTTTCAACCGGAAAACACTCATGGAGTGCGGCGGAAAAGAATGTGTGATCTTTCCTTTGACGACAACTTTTTGCTCCTGCGGGACTTCAAATTCGTTGCGCATTGTGACGTCCTCCTGATAGAGCTGCCGGACGGTCGCACTGTGGATTTTCTCTCCGTCAAATTCAATGATCGCGGAGATGGTTTTCCCGGCGGAGCGGTTGATTCCCACGAGCACGACATCTCCCTGCGCATCTTTGCTTGCCTCGATCGAGAGGAGCTCGACTGCCGGAACCGTGCAATCGGCGATGATTTCCCCCCGTAGGTTGCGAATTTCAAGCAACCCGTTGCAACTTCCCTTGAAATCGCTCAATCGCAGCAGCCCGAAAATATCCTTGCAATCCGCTCCGACCGAAAGAGAAATCGAACGCTCTGTCCAAGCGGCGTCGTTCTGCAATCCGGTTTCCGCCGACGCGCACTGTGTGGCGTTCCAGCCGCGCGCGTCCATCAGCCCCAAACCCAATACAAACGTTCCGGTATCCGCCTTCTGCGGGTCCGGGGTGTATCGGGATTCAAAGCGCAGCAGAAGCGAATAGCCGCTTCCCTGCGGGACACCGGCAATGCGACGGATGCCCAGGAAGGCGGGATAAGCGTCTTTCTGCCGGTCGCGAAAGCGGAACGCATAGTAGTTGGCCTTTTGATTGAGCTTGCTCTGAATCTTCTGATCTCGGAGGGCGGGATCAAAAAATCGGAAGTTTTTCACAGAGCCCAGTTGTTTCGGAGGGAGGAATCGATCGCCCGCGGCGCGTACCGTGCCGAGTTTTTTGGCGAACTGGGATTGTTTCGGATTGTTCTGCGTGGCGACTTCCAGAAGGGTGTCGGCGCATGTTCCCATATACTCCCGCCAGAAAGGATAGACTGCGCTGTATGTCCGCGCCCCATTCTTTCTCTGCACCGCACCAAAATATCCGCCGATCAGTTCCCAATAGGCGGCGCTGTGAACCTCCGGGCCGGCGTTTCGCATTGCCATGAGCAGATCGGAAACCGCAAGTCCGGCAAGAAAAGTGTGCCGCCAATGCGGTTGCGCATTCTCAATGGCTTTGATGTTGTACTCGCTGAAGGCGATGGGGAGTGTTTTGCCCGCATATTTACGCATCAGCGCCCTGGTCGCCTGCAACTGGAACCGGAACATACTTTGCCCGGTCAGAAAAGATTCCAACGCCTCCTCCTTGTTGAGCCGTTCGAATCGCGGTCCGTAGTAGTGTATGACAATGAAATCGGCGACGCCGATCAGTTCCCGGAAAATTGTCTCCACCCAAGGATTTTTTGCGGATGCAAAATTCATGCCGTTGAGTGCGACCGCCCCCAATTTTACCTTGGGATCGATCGCTCTGATCGCGGCAAAGACCTTCTTCGCACACTGCGCATAGCTTTGCGCCGAGAAGGAACGGAACGGCAAAACCGAATGATTGGGATGGAAACTCTCATTTCCAAATTCAAAATATTTGACATTCCATGGTTCTGGATAGCCGTCTCTTGCTCTCTGCATCGCCATCGGATATTCGGGAACGGCCGGCAGATTCAGATATTCGACCAGCCGGGCGCAATGAGCGGGAAGTTCCTCTGCGGGAAGAGCGTAATCGGTCAAGGTGATCATCGGCTCGACACGGAGCTGTTTGCAGAGCAGAAGGAATTCGTTGATTCCGAATTTCCAGTCCGGGCGTTCTTCGGGGCGTCCGATCGTCTTGCGCCAGTCGAAGTTATGCGCGATGCATCCCCCGGGATAGCGCAGCATTCGACAGCGAACCTCCCGATATTCGCGGAGCGCGTCCGCATCCGGCCGGCCTTTGGCGGGGTCCCAGTTGCCCTGTCCGAAATGAACCATGTCCGCGGAGGGCTTCGGCCACTGCAGCGTACCGGCATGGTCGAGGCCGCGCGTGTCCCCTGCTTCGATGTTGTGTCCGGCGACCAGAATATTGGCTTTGCCGCGCACGCGATCGGGATAAATCCGGATTACCGTGTCATCCGCAAGGAGAAGCCCCTGCCAGAGGGCGATCAGAATGATCCAAGATCTCATTTTCCCGCCCAGAATGCCTGATTGTCATAGTCATCCTGAAAGTCGCCCAATACAGCCACAATTTTGTTAAGGGACGCTGGAATTGCGAGATTTTGCATATTTCTCGCACCAACCCAGTGTTTTTTATTTGCTTTTTTTAGTGCACGTATTATATTATATAC
>JAQUYX010000107.1 GCA_028691615.1 Victivallaceae bacterium | reverse complement strand
GCGTCAAAATGGTTTTGACGCACAAGGAAACGAGTTATTGACAGAAAAAAGCCAATACTTTTGAAATTGGCTCCATGATAACTCCTCTTTTATTGAAGGGGCGGGGGCAACGCACCTGTCAGTTTGCCAAAGAGTTCGTCCGGTGTTTTCCCGGATTTCAGGAGGCCGGCATATCTGGGTGCGGTGAAGCCGACTTCGACACTGTGATGGATGAATTTCAAGAGGTCGTCAAAATAGCCGTTGACGTTCAGTATTCCGACCGGGCGTTTGTGTCCGCCGGAACTGATTTTGCGTAACGCAAGCGCGTCAAAGAGTTCATCCCAAGTTCCGTAGCTTCCCGGCAACGCGACGACGACATCGGCGCGTTTTAGCATTTCGGCTTTGCGTTCGGCAAGATTTGCTGCGACAAAATTTTCCGTTAAGCCGGAGTGAAGCTGCTTTGCTGGAAAATTTTTTGTGAAAATTCCGATAACGCGTCCGCCGTTTTCTAAAACCGTATCGGCGAGGAGTTTCATTGTCCCGACATTGCTTCCTCCGAAAATGAGGGTCATCTTGTGCGCGGCAAGGAATTGTCCGAACGCAACCACCGCCGCGTTGATTTCTGGATCGGATCCATCATGCGAACCACAGTAGACTGCGACATTTCGGATTTGTTTCAACCGTTGTTCCAGTTTTTCCTGATTCATACAATCCACCTGCTTCCGTCGCTGGTTTCAAGAACGGCATCTTTTGTTTAATGTCCGTAAAACGCATTATCTCTTGCTTTGCATACTTTCGGGGTGCAATCGGTTTTCCCCCAAGCGATCCTATATAATATATTCGTGCAAATGTTTTTATTGTTCCGCAATCCCTGTTGCGCCATTTTCAAGGGGGAAACGGGGGAGCATGCAGAAACAAAAAATCCCCGGTTTGAGCTGAAACCGAGGATTTGAGGACAAAAAATGGTGGGCGTAGCAGAACTCGAATCTGCGACCTCTACGATGTCAACGTAGCGCTCTAACCAACTGAGCTATACGCCCTGCACTCAAGCAATGTCCCCTAATATAATGCTTTCGCTGAAAAAAGCAAATCGGGATTTTAAAAAAATTTCAAAAAAATAGGATTGACTGGACACTGGACGGCACTCGGCAAACGTCCCGGCGTTGGATTCCGAGGGAATCGGGAAAGGGATGCAATGGTGGATTTGACCGGAACTGCTCGGAGAGTAACGAACCGAAAAGCCATCGTTGCAGGCCTTTAGGGGAGCCGCCGGAAGACCCGGCGCGACATTTGTCAGTGCCGTCACTCTAGACGGGCAGAAGCATTGGCTCCGGCGTCGTCGTCAGTTTGGCAAGCAAATCCTCCCGCCTTTGAAGATACTCATCCTGGATAAGTCTAAACTCCGACTCAAGCAGGTCAAGTTCTTCGAGCGCGGCAAGGTGTTTTCTTGTGTTTTCAATCGCATCTCTTGTGTTTCTTTTCTGATTTTCCATACTTCTTCTCCAAAGGTTGTTGTTTTTGCCGCACGGTTCCGTTGGCGGCGATTTTGCAGTACGACGGCCAATTCCGGAATCCGTTCGCACCGCTGTTTGATGAATTTGTGAACCGCCTGCTTGGTGATCCGGCGATCTTTGCCCATGGATTCAAAACTTACATCCGGATTGCGAAGTTTCTCATCCAGAAATTCCAACGTGCTGTAATCCAGCGAAAGCAGAAATCCAATCAACTCCATCATGTCCGACCGGCTGTATCGGAGCTTCTCCCCGGCGATGGACGGCGGATTCTCCGGCATCTCCAAATTCCCCGGTGTACGCAGTTCCTCCTGCTGTCGGTCATTGATCAACGGCGGATCTCCCGCCGTTTCGCACCAGCGTCTTTCCCGGCACTGACGGCACCGCCCGTTCTCCGGGCGATAATGCGAATAACACTGCATTTTTTGCGCTCTTTCCTGTGTTCTTTGTATCGCTTCGTCCACTCTCAAAGCGAGGGGTTAATTAATAAATTGCTTAATTATATATCAAATAAAAGAAAAGTCAAGCTGTTATTTTTATAAAATATTAATTATTTTCTTGATTTTGCTGAAATCGCATGTATTTTGGGGAAAAGAACGATAAAATCATACCGAAACACGGCATATTGCGCCGGACTGGGGCGCTTCGAGCAGGAGGATTTGGGGGATGGGAGAAAAAGCCACGGCACATGTCAATGGATGGAATATCATCTCCGTATGGCTCGACGATACCGGTCGACGGCAGAAAGATCTGGCCGCCGCTCTGGAGATTTCAGAACCGGCAATCACTCAGATCAAAAGAGGAAAATATCTGCTCAGCGGCAGGCAAATCCGTCGGCTCCTCAATTTTTTTCAAGCCGATGAATCCAAGATTTCCGCTTTTTACAGGGAGATTGTGCGGGCGCGTTTTTTCGCGGATCAATCTCTCCCCGATCATATCGATGACGACTGGAACCATGTCCCGCAGACTTGTCCGGTGATCCGGCTCGGCGACCTGGCGACCTTCGATCCGGTTCGTTCGACGCTGGCGGATTTCGCCCGGGAACACGCCGTGGCCCGGCTCTCTTCTCCTTGCGTGACGAAGAGCGGAACCAGTCTGATTCTTCTGGAAGGCAATATCGAGCCGGAACGCCGCATCCTGCTGGCGGACGGGAATCGAAGAGCGCGTCACGGAGAATTTGTGGTGGCGTGCGGATATGACGGAAAATTCTCCGTCGGATTGTTCTTCTCCGAACCGGAACGCTACGGAATTACCTGCAAACTTCCCGGAATGGCAAACTATATGAGCCGGCTGCATAATCCGCCGGCACTCTTTCGCTGGGCGTTTCCCTTGTCTCCCATTCCGCGCCGAGAGGCGATCGATCTCTTTGTCGCATGCCGCAAATGCGCAAAGGGGACACTGACTCAATCCATCGGATAAGACGGAACAGCCCAAAGTCAGACGGACTTTGGGCTGGATTGTCATGCCCGGGGGGGGGCATGACTTTTTTTTTAGGAAGCGCTCAACGACCGAGCCTGTGCCAGATTTCTTCCATGTCCACAACTTTCCCTGTGGCGGCCGCTTTGTCCAGCCCGAGCGCGAAGACCGCGCTCTGAAGACCTTCGTTGCCGCTGCAGCGAGGTTCGGCTTTGCCGCGCATGGTTTCCAGAAGAGATTGCATAATGTAAAAATCGCCGCCCGCATGCCCATCGCCGGTGAACCGGATTTCATGCGTGCAGGGGTCGCCCATCTTACGCCATGTGAGCCGGCCTTCATAAATTTCCAGGCAAAGCGAGCCTTCCGAGCAGGTGAAATACATCCGCCGCTCCGGAAGCAGATTGTTCATCGTGCACTGGAATGTCACCAGAATTCCATTGCGGTACTGCGCAATGGAGGTTTGGTTGTCCATCAGATCCTTGTCGCTGGTGAAGGGAGATTGCTCTGCATGGGGATCTTCCCAACGGCAGAAAGTTTCGCGGCCGTATTTTTGCATCAGGCCGTCGTTGGCCGGCACAAAGAAGTCGCGGCATCCGAAGGAGGCTACTTTGCTCGGGAGCGATCCGCAGAACCAGTTGATTAAATCCAGATCGTGACAGCACTTTTCCAGAATGTGCGGACCGGCGAATTTGCTCAGTCTGCGCCAATTGCGCATGATATAGCCGCCATGGTCGGGGGGGATGTTTTCATCGGCATTGATTGCGCGGATCCTCCCGAGGATTCCGGAATCCAGAATCTCCTTGGCTTTTTCGTAGATCTTGGCGTAGCGCAGCACGAAGCCGGTGGCAAAAATCACCGACGTTTTCTTGTGCGCCTCATAGATGGCCTGACAGTCTTCGATGGTCGTGGCCAATGGTTTCTCGCTGAAGACGTTTTTGCCCGCCTTGAATGCCGCAAGAATATGTTCCTTGTGATTGCAGTTCGGGGAAAAAATGGCAACCCAGGTTACGCCCTCGGTCGCGATGGCCTCCTCATAAGACGCGGCAATTTTGACTCCGGCGGCATTTTTCGGCCAGCGCGTCGCCACTTCCGCAGCCAATTTCGCGTCCGGCTCGTAGACGGATGCAATCTGCACTTCGGGGCCGGATTGCTCAAAAAGCTGGTTCAACACGGTCGGTCGCTGTCCCGCGCCGATCAATGCGATTTTGATTTCTTTTCCCATTTTCCTTTGTTCTCCTTTGTTTTCTGACCGAACTGTTGTCTCTTTTTATGAATTTTTCACGCGTCTACAATTTGCGTAATTTGAAAAATCTTCTATATTATACATCGGACAACAGGATTTAACATGGATAAAAACAGCATCGTCAATGACAAAAAAAAGCTTCCTTACGAGATCCATCGGATCTCCGGCGGAATGCGTGAGGTTCATCGGCTTTACGGGCTTTGGATCATCGGCGGAAATTCCATCGAATCCCCGAGAGATTCTTATGCCCGGTGCGCAGAACGCTTCTTCGAATTTTACAGTCTCTCCCACATGCACGACGGCGGCGGCGTGCTGAAGCTGCCGGGACAGCCGGAGCAGGAACTTTTTCCCGGCGACTGCGTGCTGATCTCACCGCACGCTGTCAACCGCTATGGCGGAAGCCGGACGAAACCTTATATTGAAGACGCGATCCGCTTTATCGGACCGACGGTCGATCGGCTGTTTCGCGCGGGGGTGCTGCACGACGGGGTTTACCGGGCCGGGGTGGTGCGCAAACTTCCAGAGATCATTGATCTGGCGCGCGATCCCTCCGACCACGGACAGATCCGCGCGAATATCGCACTGGAACGTTTGCTGTTGGAACTGTCCGACTCCGGCGCTGGCGCCGTCGCGGACGATCCGATTGACGGCATTCTCTCTTTGATCCGCGAACATCCGCACAAATGGTATCAAGTCGCCGAACTTGCCGAACGGGTCAATCTCTCCTGCGACCAGTTTCGCCGCAATTTTTATAAGCGCACGCATATGCGCCCCAAAGAGTATATGGAACGCACCAAGCTGCATCTGGCTTCGGAACTTTTGATGGGCTCCGCGTGCAGCGTCAGCGAAATCGCCGCTTCGCTCGGATATCGGGACCCGTTTCACTTCTCCCGCCGGTTCAAATTGCTGCTCGGATTGTCACCTGCCGCCTGTCGGAAGACTTTCGGCGCCGCAGTACCTTCTGACGGCGCCGAAGACGAACCTTATTAAAGTTCGCCGCGTTCTTTCAATTCGTAAAGCGCCGCCGCGCATCCGGCGTAATAGCCGATGTCCCGCCGCAGTTCGCTGGGCACAAGTTCGCATTGCGCAAGGGTCTGCGGCCATGCGAATTGCGGCAGATATTTCCGGATCGGATCAAGGTATAGAGCGCCCACGGCCCAGGCCAGCGTGCCGAGAATGAGTTTCGCCGGATTGAACGTGTTGATCAAAATTCCCATGCCTTGCGCGTTGCGCAGACTCATCTCATCCCAGATCTCCAGCGCCAGCGGGTCGCCTGCGCGAACCGCCTTTTCAATCGCGCTCATATCCACGTCATCCAATTTCCCGCCGGCGAAGGCGACAATCGGATGGTCGGGGCGGTCTTTGAGCAGTGCCTGAACGTGCTGGGCGATCGCGCGGCCTCCCGCATATGCTTCGTAGCAGCCTTTGAGTCCGCAGTTGCACTGGCGGCCGTTCAATTCGATGACCGTATGTCCGACTTCTCCGGCGTAATAGCCCCGTCCGCGGATCAAGTGGCCGCCGGCGACGATTCCGCCGCCGATGCCGGTGCTCATGGTCAGATAAATGAAATCGTCGCAGTTGCGTCCCGCGCCGAAATACCACTCCGCCAGCGCGCCGCAATTGGCGTCGTTCTCGAATACGCCGGGGAGTTTGAGCGCGTCGATCAGATATTGTTTGACCGGGACGTTGCGCCAGTGTTTGTTGTTGGGCGGCGCGGTCAGAATGCCGTTGGGAATGTCCGCCGGACCGGGGGCGGAAACACCAAACATCGAAATCGCGCCGAAAGGCAGATTCGCTTCCGCCGCAAGTTTGCGCGCGGTTTCCGCCATCAGCGGCAGAATCTCTTCGGGGCGGGTGTCTTTGTTCTCGATTCTGGCTTTGCCCAGAAGTTTTCCGTTGGAATCGGCAAGCCCGACTCCGATCTTAGTTCCGCCAATATCATATCCGACGACGATTCTGTCCCGATTCATAGGGCATTTTCTCCATAAAAATTATCATTTTCACTTGAAAAAAACACGATTGTGGAATATAATCCCCCAAGTACAATTTATCAAGAGGGAATCCATGTATCCTTTCCTGTTTTCCGCAGTTTCGACGCCCGGTGTCTACTATGCTTATGCCAACAGCGACGCCATGGGCAAAGCCATCGTCTGGCTGCTTCTGGTCGGCTCGGTCATCACCTGGACGGTCATGATCGACAAGTTCATCAGCGTTTATCGGGCGCAAAAGCTCTCCGAGTCGTTCATGGCGCGGTTTCGCTGTCTGCGGGGGGTGCCGCTGACCTGCGGCGACGGCGACGATCCGTCTCCGGTCAATCAGGTTTATCTGGCGGGGATCGCCAAGTATCGGGAATTTGTCGACGCCAATCCCGACGCGCACGGCGTCACCGATGCCCAGCTCAACGCCATTGAAGCGGTGCTGGAGCGCGAAACCAGTTCGCAGGTCATGGGATTGGAGACTCGAATCGGGTTGCTGGCCACTCTGGTCAGCGTCAGCCCGTTTCTGGGATTGTTCGGTACGGTGTGGGGGGTGATGCTGGCCTTCTGCGGAATCGCAGTGGCGGGCCGGCCGGATTTCGCGGCGCTCGCGCCCGGCGTCTCCGGCGCATTGCTCACTACGGTGTGCGGTATGCTTGTGGCAATTCCGTCTCTGGTCGGGTACAACATGCTCACCGCCGCCATTCGGAAAGTCACTGTCTACATGGACAACTTCTCCGAGGAGCTGGTGGTGCGAATCAAGCTGGACAACCTCTCCTGCCGGGAGAAGGAGTCGTCCGCGCCGGGGCCGCAGACTTTTACGCCTGCTCCTTCGCCTTCGTCTTCGCCTTGTTTCAGCGTCAATCAGATTACGCTGAAGTAATGTTGCGCAAGGGAGGACGGGAAGCATGAGCCGGAGAACCAGACGACAGCGCGCCCAGATGACGGCGATTGATCAGATTAATATGACTCCGCTTCTGGATCTGACCTTTCTTTTGTTGATTGTCTTTATGATCACCATGCCGCTTCTGCAATACGGCACGGGCGTGGAGCTGCCGGAACTCAATGCCGGGAAGTTGCCTGAGGAGAATTTCAAGACGGTCACGTTGACTTCCAAGCGCGAGTATAAATACAATGATCGGACCATGACCGCAGGAGAATTGCAGGAAACGTTGCAGCTGTTGATGAAAAATGCGCCGAAAACCACAGTTCTGGTCATGGCGGACGGCAAGGTCAATTACAGCGAAGTGATGACGCTGTTGAAACTGATTAAGGATTCCGGATTTGAGAATGCCAGTCTTGTTACCAATGCGGAATCCGGAAAGTGACGGATACTCCGATGCTCAAATGCAGTGATTTCGACTATGTGCTCCCCCCGGAGTTGATCGCACAAAATCCCGCGGAACGACGGGATGGTTCGCGCATGATGGTGCTGGACGCCAAGAGCGGCGCGACGCAAATTCTGCCGTTTCCCCGGATCGCGGATTATCTGGAACGCGCAGATCTCTTGGTTTGCAACAACACCAAAGTCATGCGCTGCCGTCTTTTCGGACGCAAAAACGGTCTTCCGGACGGCGCGAAGTTTGAGATCCTGCTGGTGTCGGTTCTCTCCGGCGACGGCCGGATCTGGAAGGCGCTGCTGCGTCCCGGCAAACGGGCGCTTCCGGGAACGCGGGTGTTTTTGACCGACGATACCGGAGCGGTCAATGCGCGCGGGGATTTTTTCACGGTGCTTGGACGGCTGGAGGAGGAGGCGTTTCAGATTGAATTTTCCTCCCCGGACTGGGAACGCATTCAGCAGACCTACGGGCATATTCCATTGCCGCCGTATATCCGGCGGGCGGACGCGAAGTCCGACGCGGAGCGCTATCAGACGATCTTCGCCGAAGCGCCCGGTGCGGTGGCGGCGCCGACGGCGGGACTGCATTTTTCGCCCGAAGTCATGGCGCATCTGGCGGCGAAGGGGGTGGAAACCGCGCATGTCACATTGCATGTGGGACCGGGGACGTTCAAACCGGTCGAAGTGGAGGATATTTCGCAGCATCACATGCACAAAGAAAGCTTTTTTATCCCGCAGGAAACCGCCGATCGAATCGCCGCAACCCGTCGCGCAGGGCACAAGGTGCTCGCGGTGGGGACGACGACGGTGCGCTCGCTGGAAAGCCGGATTCTGCCGGACGGAAATGTAACCTCCGGCGGTGGGGATACCGAAATTTTTCTCTATCCGCCGCGCGAAATCTTGTGCTGCGACATGCTGCTGACCAATTTTCACCTGCCGAAGAGCACGCTGATGATGCTGGTCGCCTGCCTTACCGGGCGCGAAAATCTGCTGGCGGCGTATGCAAAGGCGGTGGAGGAAAAAATGCGCTTTTACAGCTACGGCGATTGCATGCTGATCGTCAAATGATAGCCTTGGCTTTTACCGGCGGGGGCGCGGCGGCGGAACTTTCCCGAAGCATTTCATAACCTGCTGCAGATCGCTCCATACCTCTTTTTTTGCCGCGGGATTGCGCAAGAGATACGCCGGATGATACGTCGGCATCACCGGAATTCCTTCAAAAGAGTCCCAGTGCCCGCGCACACGCGTGATCGGATTATTTTTGTCCATCAGAAACTGGTAGGCGGTTTTGCCGAGCAGCACGATCACCTTCGGGCGGATCAGCGCCAGCTGGCGGCGGAGAAATCCGATACACTTGCCTGCTTCTTCGGGGAGCGGCGTGCGATTGCCCGGGGGGCGGCATTTGACAATGTTGCCGATATACACCTCTTCCCGGCGGAATTGCATGGCGAGAATCATTTTGTCCAAGAGCTGTCCGGCTTCGCCGACGAACGGACGCCCGGTGCGGTCTTCTTCTGCGCCGGGACCTTCGCCGATGAACATTAAATCCGCGTTCGGATCGCCTTCGCCGAAGACAACATTGTGCCGTGCCTGGGCGAGAAAACAGTTTTTGCACTGCAAGGCTTCCTGACGCAGCGCTTCCCACGGGTCGGACGCGGAAACGCGATTGGGCGCGGCGGGTACAACCGATGTGTCCGCTGTCGGCTGCTGCGGCTTGGTCTCTGGCGTTTCGCGGGGCGTGGGAGCGGTTTTTTGCGACGGCTCCCTAACCGGATCGGGCGGATTTTGGGTCGGAAGCGCGGCGAGGACAGGAGAATCTTTCGGAGGAAGCATTCCGTCTTCGGCGTCGGGGGCGGATTCGATCGTCTGGATCATTGTTTCAAAAAAGTCGCGCGTCATCGTGTTTTGTCCTGACTCTTTCGCTTGCGGGATTGTCAATGTGGTGTTATATTACTATATTGTGTCTGGAATGGAAAATCAAATTCAATCGGAATGGAACCGGGGAAAGATGAGTTGTTTTCACCGCGCGATCAAGAATGTTGAACGATTTTTGCGACGTTTTGTCTGTGTTGCGGTCTTCTTGACCGCCGTCTGCGGGAACGCAACCGGTGCGGCGGAACCTTCTGCAATCGACCGGAGCGCGTTGGAGCGCGCCGTGCTGGAGGCCGGCAAAGTGGTTATCGTCGTCAACGATGTCCGCCTCGCGAATCAGCTGGTTGCGGCAGCGGGGAGCAAAGACGTCAAGATTGCCGATAAGGATTCTCCGGCAGAGGATTCGGATCAGATTGATCTGCGTAGTTTTATCAAGGTTTTCAAGGAATCCGGCAGGGCGCTGAAGCAATGGGTGGTCAAGGAATCGTTCAATTTG
>JAQUYX010000106.1:6273-9909 GCA_028691615.1 Victivallaceae bacterium | reverse complement strand
GCGATGAATCGGAAAATCAGCGGAATCAGGATCGGAAATCAGAACAAAAAACACCGGGAAATCCGGCAAAAATCAACATGTGAATCCGAATGAAAAATACATCAACAAAAATTCACGGATTCAGGAAGGGATTATTGCGCTTTCCGCGCCCAAGGAGTTCATGGGGCTGTTGAAGCAGTTCAATCTGCCGGCGGTCTCCGACAGTGCGACCACATGGTGCGGGCGCGTCACGTTTGACTGGCTGGATTTCGCGGCGCGCGCCCCGGCGTATCTGGCCGAGGCCGGCTGCCGTCGGCCCGGCGTGCTGCTCTCGCTGCCCGAGCATTTGGACCGGCACGGCGATTCGTTTATCCGCTACTGTCTGCGGGTGCGGGAGCGCTTATGGGAGGCGATGGCGCAAAGCGGTATGTCGCCTGAGCCGGAACGCATCTTCTCGTTCGGCTCGTTCTGGCCGATTCCGGAGATCGAATATGCGAAGGCCGCCTATCAGGCGGTTCAGAGAATGGCGTCGCTGGCGGAGCCGCCGGATGGATGGTTTGTCTTTGCCGACGTCTTCAACGAGGGGGCGTTGGCGGCAATGCGGGACAATACGTTGCTGCCGGCACCGCTGCTTGTCCATGTCAACAAGGGGGTCGAGCAGCTTTTGCCCGCGCCCCGGATTGAGGCGGTCAGCGATCTTGATCTTCAGGCGGAACGGATGATTGATGATTTGCTCTCCCAGTTTCACGGAGGGAAACCGTCGTCGGTGGAATTGCCGCTGGATCTGCGGGTGATTGACTCCGAGATGCTCTAATACGCTTTCTATCATGATAAATCATAAATCCTGTATTTTTGCTTCATTCGCGCGGCCTTGCGCGCGTCTGATTACCTCTGGTAGCCAGACACTTGCAAAACCACGCGACTTTTGCAAAAATTACGCATTTATGACATCTCATTCAAGAAAGCGTATAACTTGGCGGCACCTGGCAAAGCTCGCGCCATATCTTTCCTCGACGGGACTTCTTAACTTTTTCCGGGAAGGCAAAAAAAAGCATGGATGGCACTGAGTGCATCCATGCTTTTTTGTGGAACGCAAGAATCGCTTAGCGATTGAAGTTTCCGCGTCCGCCACCGAATCCGCCGCGCGGACGATCTTCCTTCGGGCGAGCTTCGCTGACGCGCAGATTGCGGCCGTCGAGTTCTTTTCCGTCCATGCCGGCGATTGCGGCCTTGGCTTCGTCATTGTTGTTCATCTCGACGAAACCGAATCCCTTCGAACGACCGGTGTCGCGATCGCTGATGACGCTGGCGGAGTCAACCGTGCCGAATGCGGAGAACGCATCTTTGAGGTCAGCTTCAGTACTCGAGAACGACAGATTTCCCACATAGAGCTTCATTGTGGTTTTTCCTTCCGCGGCAATGCCGCATAATTCAAGCGGTACGAATGCAATCGACATCTTCACCGGAACCGTCGCTGTGCTGATTCAAAGAGGACGGAGGAATCGGGAATTGCGCATTCTTGCCGGATCTGATTGTGTTTCATTGTCACAACGACCCTGCGCAAGCGCTCATTCCGATCTCATTCCGACGATTTTCAATCGCGTCGTTTTCAGTTCAAGCTAGTACTGTCACATTCGGATTTGCAATCTGAGATTTTGCCGGAAGGAAAGTAGGAACCTGTCGGCTCCACCAAAACGATCAAGAAAATGATTCAAACTGTATTGCTGTAAGCAATTTCTACCGATGCCAGTGCATTCAACTTAAAAAAATATGCGGTTTTCATCGAAAAGGCCCGATTGGCCGCTTCGGTTGCATATTTTTCCGCTTGGAGCATAATTTACACCGCAAGAGAAAAAATGCAAATGAAAAATAACGAAAACGATTGCTTTTCGGTGGTTCCTTGGCATTGTCCAACCTCGCGCCATGCCTTTTGTGTCTTGAAAATGGTCTGAAGCGATGGTTTTTCCTCCGAAAAAACAAAACGACCCGATTGCCAAACCTCCATTGCCGCAGTATATTGGCGACAATGACAAAACTCGCGCCGCAATCCATCGACGGGGCTTTTGTCAATCCCGTCGGCAAAAAAAGGAATCGTCAGAGGATCTGCCTTATGGAAATCAGTCAGGAAGTGCGCGACGCTTTGCTTGCGCTTGACGATGTGGCGCTTGCCGCCCGCTGCCGACTCGATTTTTTTAAGTCGACCGGCAAAGGCGGCCAGAAGCGCAACAAGAGTTCCAGCGCAGTCCGCGTCACTTTAGAGCAATGGCAACTCTCCGCCGAGGACTGCACCGAACGCAGTCAGCATCGAAACCGCGCGAATGCGTTGGCCAAACTTCGGATGCTTTTGGCTCTTTCGGCGCGGGGCGAAGTTGTTGCGCTGCCGAGGGCGGAGTGTGCGCTTACGCACGAAGATTATCCGCGTTTTGCCGCGGGGCTTCTCGACGCGCTTGCGTGTGCCGGATACGATCACCGGGCCGGAGCGCAGCTCCTGGGAATGACCCCGTCGCATCTGGTGACGCTTCTGGCGCGTGATCCGCGTTTGTGGCAGGTGGTTTCCGAGGAGCGCCGGAAACGCGGTTTCCCCGCGCTTTCCCACGGGACACATTGAAAAAAACCTTAAAGGTGTTATATTCTCGCAGCAATGCAAACATAACGGAATCGGCTTTCATGAAGATCGTACATTTTTCCGACCCGCATGGTGGCGGTGGCGCAGAGGACTTTCTGGCATATTTTGACAAACGCTGGGTCGGGGTATTCAATTACACCTTTCGCCGGCGGTTCAAACATGATCTGGCGCGGCTGGGGCGTGCGGTCGATTATATCCTCGATACCAAGCCGGACGTGGCCGTCTGTACCGGCGATCTGACCAGCACCGGACAGCCCGGAGAATTTCAGCGGGTTCTGGAATATCTCAAAGTTCTGCGCGACTCCAAGATTCCGCTGATCTATCTGCCCGGCAATCACGACTGTTATGTCCGCAGACCAAAATGCGTTTCGGCCATGCGCGACGCCGTCGCGTATCTAAATCAGGGGGCGTTTGTTTTCGACGATCTGCCGGTGGTCCGCCGGTACGGGGATGCCCAATTCCTGCTGGTCAACACCAGCCGCCCTTCGAATCTGCTCTGTTCCTGGGGATTTCTGTCGCGCGGGGATACGGAGTTTCTGGAGCGGGAATGTGCGAAGCCGAAACTCGGACCGCGCATTCTGGTCGCGCATTATCCGTTGATCGAACACCATCCGATTCTGCGAACGCGTCACCGGTTGTTTGGCGGCAAGGAGGCTTTGTCGCTTCTGCGAAGCGGTGCGATTGATCTTTCGCTCTGCGGCCATGTGCATCGTCCGTATCTGGAGATTGATTCGACCGGGCGCGGCGAGGAGTGTGCCGGAAGCGTGACCCGCAACGGAACGATCCGTGAAATTCTTTGGGATGGTGCCGAATTTCATTACCGCACGATTGATTTATAAGCGACGGCACTGACAAGATTCGCGCCGCGTCTTCCGGCGCCTCGGAAAAGGCCTGAAACGGTGGCTTTCGGGAGTTACTCTCCGAGTAGCTCCGCTCAAAACCACCATTTTATTCCTTTTTCGATCCATCCGGAATCCATCGACGGGACTCTTGCCAGCATCGTCTTGGGACGGCACTGACAAGATTCGCGC
>JAQUYX010000106.1:0-6173 GCA_028691615.1 Victivallaceae bacterium | reverse complement strand
CTCCGAGTAGCTCCGCTCAAAACCACCATTTTATTCCTTTTTCGATCCATCCGGAATCCATCGACGGGACTCTTGCCAGCATCGTCTTGGGACGGCACTGACAAGATTCGCGCCGCGTCTTCCGGCGGCGTGTCCGCACTTTTGCGCCGGACGGCGCAGGCAAGGCATCAGTAGAGCGACTCTTCGCAACCCTTTTTCTTGGGTTTGCGCCGTGCCGAGAAGTGCTGCTGCATCAGAATCACGGCGAAATGCCGCAACTCCCGGAGCATAACCTTCAATCCCATTTTGGAAAAGTGCAGTCCCGGACGCAGCGACAGCGGAATTGTGCCGATCTTGAGCCGGTTTCGCCAGGCCAAAAGGATGAATTCCGTATCAAAAAGAAACGTTTCCACCCGGGTGTTGAGAAAGACCACTCTGCCGCGCCGGTTGAATCCCTTGAGCCCCGCCTGCGTGTCGATGTATTCCATCGGGAGCTTGAGCAACATCCGGTTCATGCGTTTGACATTGCGCGAGAGCATCTTCCGAATCGGCGGCAGCGCCGTCGCATAGTCGCTTCCCCGGGTTCCCATGACGACGTCGGACCCCTGCTTCAATGCGAGATAGGCGTCGATGACCCCCTGCTCGGAAAAAGGGAAGTCGCCGTCGGTATAAATCTGATAATCGCCGTGTGCGGCGGCTACGCCGAACCGCAGGGAATATCCTTTGCCGCGATTGCGCTGATAACTGAGAAATTCAAAAGAGTCCGCCTCTTTTCCGATCAATTCCAATTTTTCCTCGGGAAAAAGCCCCGGGTCCGAGCCGTCATTGACGACAAAAACCGTCAGTACGCACTCCTTCATCGCGTCCGAATTTTTCAGCGCCCGGATGGATTCGGCAATTCGCTCGGCCCATTCCCCCCGCGGGCGGTACAAAGGCAGTACCAGATCGACCGCATCACTCATCATTGATTCTCCACTTTTTGTTCGCCCGTGTCGTTCTGTTGTCGAACCGGTATTCTGCTGAGCGTCTTTTTTCTACGACTGTGAATCGCTTCCCTTCAGCAGCTCGTCCCGTTTGGCTGCCAAATCTTCCCCGATGATCTCAAAGCGCTTGTCCCGGGACGATACCCCGGAAATCAGCCGGACATTGCCCGGAGAAACTTGAAATGCTTGGGCAAGAAATTTTGCAAGCGCCTTGTTCGCTTTGCCGTCCACCGGAGGCGCCGCGATTGCAATCTTCACCCGCTGCGCGTGCATCCCCACTATCCGGCTTGTCTTGGCCCCCGGCTGAACATGACAGTCCAGCAGCAGCCGTCCCGGCTCAGATGCCATCGGGCTTTTCCTGTCCGGCATCGGCGCTGGCATCGGTCTCCGCCGCGGAGGCAATCTCCGCGTCAGGAGAGATTTCCCGACTGGCCTCGACTGGTTCTGCGACCGGTTCCGGGGTGCGTCCCAGCAGCACGTTGATCTCGGCAATATCCAAAGTCTCTTTTTCCAACAGCGCAGCGGCCAGTTTTTCCAGCTCATCGCGGTGTTCGATCAAAAGTTCCTTGGCCCGGTTGAACGCTTCTTCGGAGAAGCGGCGGATTTCCAAATCAATCTCCCGGGCCGTCTCCGGCGAGAGACTCTCCGGCTGCGGCGCGTCCGCCCGGACGCGCAACGGACCGAAATCGCCGTAGTGAACCAGTCCGATCTTATCGCTCATTCCGTAGGCGCAAACCATCAGGCGCGCCAGATGGGTCAGGTGTTCAATGTCCGCGGAGGCTCCAGTGGTGATGTCGCCCATCGTCAAGGATTCGGCGGCGCGTCCGCCGGTGGTCATAGCCATCTCGTCGAGCAATTCGAGGTAGCTGCGGGTGTAGACATCCTCCTTCGGCATCGTGAAGGTTGCCCCGAGGTAGGATTGCCCGCGCGGAATGATGGTCACTTTGTGAACCGGTGTGGCATATTTGCAGTGCAACGCCACCAAAGCGTGTCCCGCTTCGTGGTAGGCGGTCAGCTTGCGTTCATGATCACTGATTTTGCGGCTGCGGCGTTCGCGTCCGTAGCTGACCTTGTCGCGCGCTTCTTCGAGATCCTGCTGCGTCACTGCTTCCCGGTCGAAACGGGCGGCCAGCAGCGCTGCTTCGTTGCAGAGGTTTGCCAGATCGGCTCCGGAGAAGCCCGGAGTCGTGCGTGCAATGACATCCAGAGAGATGTTTTTCTCCGTCTTGATCTTCTTGATATGCACGTCCAGAATTTTGCGCCGTCCGGCAATGTCGGGCAGATCCATCACGATCTGCCGGTCAAAACGCCCCGGCCGCAGCAACGCCGGGTCCAGCACGTCGGGCCGGTTGGTCGCCGCCAGCACGATCACTCCGCTGCGGCTTTCCAATCCGTCCATCTCCACCAGCATGGCGTTGAGCGTCTGTTCGCGTTCGTCATGTCCGCCGCCCAAGCCGGAGAACCTTGAACGCCCCACCGCGTCGATTTCGTCAATGAAAATCAAACATGGCACATGCTTGCGCGCCTCGTCGAACATGTCGCGCACCCGGCTGGCGCCGACGCCGACGAACATTTCCACAAAATCCGATCCCGAGATCGAAAAGAAAGGCACTCCCGCTTCGCAGGCGACCGCTTTGGCCATCAGCGTCTTGCCGGTTCCCGGCGAGCCGACCAGAAGGCAGCCTTTGGGAATATGTCCGCCGACCAGTTGGAATTTCAACGGATCTTTCAGAAAATCGACGATCTCCTTGATCTCTTCCTTGGCCTCGTCCGCACCGGCGATGTCGTCGAAATGAATGTTCAACTCATCCGCAGGAATCATCCGTGCGCGGCTGCGTCCGAAATCCATTGCGCCGCGCCCCGAGGCGCGCATCTGACGGGCGGAGATGAAATAGATTGCACCGATAATCAATAGAAACGGCAGCATCGCTCCCAAGAGATTCCACCACCACCCTGATGTGTCGTTTTCCACGGTGACGTTGGCCTTGCCGCGCAAGAGACTGTCCAGCTCGTTGGAGAAGAGAACCCGGACTTTGTAGCTTCCGGCCTTGGCGTCGTTTTTGACGACGGCTCCGGTGGCCATGACCGGCTCGGTGCTGCGGAAAACGCCGCTGATGCTCAACACCCGGTCGTTTTCCGGGACGATCTTGGCGGTGGCGATTTTTCCGGCTGCCAGTGCGTTTTCAAATTCCGACTGGGTTAGCTCGGCGGTCTTGTTTTCGGCGGGCATGCGCATGAGCGCCATGATTCCGATGACAATAAAAACCGCCAGCCAGACGAAGGCGGCCCGGGACGATCTGCGCGGTCCCTGTCCGGTGGAGGGATGATTGGGTTCGGCCATAGTTTTGTCTTTATCCTATTTTCGTTCCGGTTGTTGCAAAATATTATACAAAATTCCGACGGACGCCAAACGCCCGAGCGGGGTGCTGTCGAAGAAAGAACGTGGTTTAGAAAAATTTTCGCTCGCCGCTGGAAGAGCACAACACACTCTCTCACAGACACTCTGCGAAAATTTAGCTGGCGGGGGTTCCCATCTTGCTGAGAATCATCCAGACCAGCCACACCAACAGCCCTGCGACGACCAGAATCAATGCGCCGACCACGGCAAAGATCACTTTATTTGCGGTGGCCTGCTTGCGTTCCTGCTCGCGGAGAAACGGAGAAAAGTTGTCCAGTTCCCGCACGGTGGAGAGATTGGTCAACTCGTTGCCGTTGATCTCGATGGTATGTGTGATATCCGTGACCGTGCGTGTACCGCCGGGGGCGTCATAGAGCATTTCCACTCCGCCGAGCTGCACAATATCGGAATTTTTCAATTCCACCTCCGTCACCGGCAGGTTGTTGACCTTGGTGCCGTTGGTACTGTTGTTGTCGCGCACTACGTAGTCGCCGGATTCGGCGCGGATAAAATCGCAGTGGTGACCGCTCATGGTCGCGTCCTTGATACAAAGATCCATATTGTCGTTGCGTCCGGCCGTCAGCATATCTTTGTCCAGCTCGAAGGTTTTGCCCGGATGCTTCAGAACGGTTAGTTTGGGATTGACCGCCATTTTCATCACCTGTCATTGTTGTGCTTTGGTTCGGAAAAACAGAGCAGTTATTCCGACCCATATTCTAAGAATCCAATAGTGAATATATTACGAAAAAACAACTTTGCCACATGTTTTTCCTGTCGAAATGCATTTTTTTCACTTTTTTTGTGTTTTTTTTGATTTTTTCGCAAGATTGTTCAACTTTTCTTCGTGTTTTTGAACCGCGCCGATCGTGGACGCCGCAGCCATCGGCACCCGGCAAATCCTGCGGCATCTCTTCCCGCGCCTCGGAGAAGCGTTGAAAACCTATTTTTTTCCTCGCGGAAAAGCAAAATCGCACTTGTTTTTTCTTTGCTCCGCTATTATATTCTGCAATGAAACGCGATGATCCGACTTGCAATCGATAGTTCAGGAGGACTTGGTAATGGTTATCCGCATGACGCATCTTATGGCTTTGACTGCGATTTGTGCTCTGACCGGATGCGCGCCGCAACTGGCGCAGCGCAATCTGGGCAGTGACGAGGAGCGTTGGGAGCAGCAGATCCAACGCAGTTATTCCGGCTGGGTCTCCCCGCGCCGGGTTCCGCCTACCGCCGAGGCCACCGAGTCCGACAAGACGGCAACCGAGGTCGTCGAAGTGACCGAAGCTCCTGTGGAATCGACTGCGCCCGCCGCAGAAAATCCCTCCGCTGTGCCGCCTGTCGCCGCCACCGGCGACAAAACTTCCGCCCTCGAGCCTGCCGCGGACAAATCCGCTGCTCCGGCTCCCGCCGCAAAGGCGGAGACGGGCGCGGAAACCGCGTCCGGCATCGGGGATGAACCGGTGCTCGACAAGAGTGGCAAGGATTATGTGGAGCACGTGGTGCGCGCCAATGATTCGCTTTCGACGATCGCCAAAAAGTATTACCACGACGGACGCAAATTTCCCCGGATTCTCGACGCCAACAAGGAAAAACTTCCGAACCCGAATCGCCTGATTCCCGGTATGACTTTGAAGATCCCGATGCCATGATGCAGCGGAATTTGCTCTGCTCCGGATTTTAATGCGTTATGGAGAAGACTTGTTTTTTTGAGAGCGGCGCGGTGCTGGACGCTGCTTGCGCCGGAGACCTGCCGGGAAATCTGAAACTTGCGGCCGAGCGACTTGGCGTCGAGATCATTTCTCGCGACGCTTGGGTCAAAATATCCGGGGAAGATGCAGCGGTGCTTCGCGCATCGGCCTTCTTCGAGGAACTGTCGAAGTTCTTTGAGGACAACGGTCGGAAAATCGACGGACGCGATTTCGAAATGCTTCTGCGGATGGTTGTTGCTGACACCCGCGAACGTTTGTCCGAGCTTTCCGCACAGAAGATTGTCGTCAGCCCCAAACGCGCGCTGGTGCTTCCCCGCACGCTTCGCCAGCTCGATTATGTGCGCAAAATGCGCGGGAAGGATGTCGTTTTCGGCGTCGGTCCCGCCGGCACCGGCAAAACCTATCTGGCGATGGCGATGGCTGTCTCCGGGCTGATGCAGGGGGATTTTTCGCGCATTATTCTGACCCGCCCCGCGCGGGAGTCCGGCGAAAACCTCGGCTTCCTGCCCGGGAGTCTCGCCGAGAAGATCATGCCCTATTTGCGTCCTCTTTATGACGCGTTGTACGACATGCTTTCCCCCGAAGAGGTCGAAGGGCTGATCGCCCGGGGAACCATTGAACTGGCTCCGCTGGCATTCATGCGCGGAAGAACCCTCAACGAGAGCTGCATCATTCTCGACGAGGCGCAGAACACCACGGTCGATCAGATGCTGATGTTCCTCACCCGCATGGGCTACCGGTCAAAATGCATCATTACCGGCGATCCGTCCCAGAGCGATTTGCGTACAAATGAACCTTCCGGGCTCGAACATGCGATCAATACACTGGGCAAAATCGATCAAATCGGGTTTACCTTCTTTCAGACCCAGGACGTGATGCGCCATGCCCTCATCGAAAAAATCATTCAGAGCTATTGCGCCAAAGATTGACCCCAGAGGCCGGCGCTTGATTGAGCGGGCTAACGTAGCCTTGAAATCGATACCGTGGATTCCTTCCTGAATCCGTGAAATAATTGGTGAAATCGACGATAAAATAGACGAAAAAGATGTTGAGTCGCAGTATATTATGTATTTGTTTCGAGACATGGATAAACTCCACCCGACGGGT
>JAQUYX010000105.1 GCA_028691615.1 Victivallaceae bacterium | reverse complement strand
GACGGTGTTTGCGTATAACCGGTTCACCTCCGGCAACGCAGCCGATTTGGGACTCGGCAATGCGCCGGGGCAGAATACCGACTGGACGTTTTCGCAGAACGCGAAAAATTACAAAGAAGCGAAGCTGTTCATTTATGTTCGGTGAACGGCGGCAGATTTGACCATGCAGACGTTCTTTCTCCGCGTCGATGTCGGGGAAAGAACGTCTTTTTGTATGCGCGGCATAATCTGTCAGGTGTTGATCGGATTGCATAAAGGAGGATTCTTCGGATGGGGGAAGCATTGCTGGCCGGTCTGGGCGCACAGCTCAAACGGATTCGGAAAGAGCGGAAGATGACATTGCAGGAGGTCGCCGGGAAAACCGGACTCAGTGCCGGTCTGATTTCCAGAATTGAAAATTTCCGGACGGTTCCGTCGCTGCCGGTGTTGTTCGCAGTTTCCGGTGCACTGGGGGCGGATCTCTCGGTGCTCTTCGCCGCGTCGGACAAAGATCGATCACCGGGACGTCGTTACCGGTTGGTTCGCGCGGGGCAGGGCGAGGCGGTGGAACGAGAGCAGAGCTGCGGAATTGATTATCGGATGCTGCTTGAGGCGCCGCTGCGGGCGGATCGCATTCAGGCCATGCTTGTGGAGATTCGCCCCGGAGCGAGGCGAAAGAAAATCACCGGGGAGGGCGTCGAACTGCTTTATCTTCTGCGGGGCGAATGCGGTTATCGGATCGGAGAAGAACTTTTGTCGCTTTCCGAAGGAGATACGCTGTGCTTTGACAGTCGGATTCCACATGCGCCGGAGGGGGGAGAAAAGGCCGCGACGATGTTGGCGGTCTATGCGATCCGAGAAACGGAGGACTCGTTGTTCTGACGGCGGAGTTTTTTGACGAGACTGCCAAAAGTCGCGTCGTGCCTTTCGGTGTCTCGAAAACGGCCTGAAAAACCGCTTTTTCAGGAGTTACTCTCCGAGTAGCTCCGCTCAAATCCACCGTTCCATCCCTTTCCCGAATCCATCCGAAATCCATCGACGGGACTTTTGTCAGCACCGTCTTTTTTGACGGCACTGCCAAAACTCGCGCCGCGTCTTTCGGCGGCTCGGAAAAAGCCTGAAACGGTGGCTTTTCGGGTAGCTACTCTCCGAGTAGCTCCGCTCAAATCCACCGTTCCATCCCTTTCCCGAATCCATCCGAAATCCATCGACGGGACTTTTGTCAGCACCGTCTTTTGGGGGGGCTTGAGGAAAGAGTGAAAAAAAATCGTGAAAAACATTTGAAAAAATCGCGGAGTCTAATATAGTACCCCTTGAATCCGGGATTGCGTTGTTTCCGGGAAAGCGATTCAGCAGCGATAAAGATCTTTTTTTGATTCGGGAGGTGAAATCATGGCTACGGTTTGTCCTTATTGCAACATTGAAGTCAGCGAGAGTCAGATTGAGGCCGAAGACGGTTGCTGCCCAGAGTGTGGCGCCATGCTTGGGGTCGGATCTTCCATCGAACCGGAAGACCGTGGGGATCGTTACGACGAAGGGGATGATTTCAACAGTTTCGATGACGATGATGATGATGATTTTGAGAACTCCGGTGAGTTCGACGATGAACTTTTCGAGGACGAGGAGTTTGGTGACTTCGACGAGGACATGCTTGATGAAAAATAGTCTCCAAGAGAGGAGTACGGCAGCCTTATGCCGGATGGGAAAACTTTGATTCTCGGAATCGGTCGCGCCGGCTGTCATGCGGTCGCCCGGCTTCGTGTGTTGTCTGGCGGAGCCCATTTGATTCTGGCTGCCGTGGATACCGATGAAGCGGATCTGGTAGCTACCGAGCTTCCAGAGGAAAACAGACTTCTGGCGGCGTATTCCTGGCGCGGTGGGCGCGGTTGTGGCGGCAGCGTGCTCAACGGGCAGCGTTCCATTGCACGGGAACGGGAGGCGTTGACCCATTTGCTCTCCGGCAGCGGCATGGTGATTGTCGTCGGCGGGCTGGGGGGCGGAACCGCTTCCGGCGGGATGCCGGTGATTGCCAGTGTGCTGGATAAATTGAAGATTCCCTGCCTCTTTTTCTGTACTTTGCCGTTTTCGGTTGAGGGGCATAACTGTCTGAAGATTGCGGAAGATGCGCTGGAGTTGGAGTTGATCGCCAGAGGCAGTCCTGTGATTGCATTGCCGAACGATCTGTTATATTCGACGGTGCTGGAGAGTACGACGCCGTTGAAAAAGGCGTTTGATCTCGCCGATACGCAGTTGGCGCGAATCCTGTTGGCGCTCAGTTCTCTTGCGGACCAACAGTCCTTATTGCCTGCTGATTTTGAAAAATTGCGTGAGGTGCTGACGCGGCGGAAGAGTCTTTGTCGGATTGGAACCGGGCGTGCTTCGCGCAAAGAGTCCGGGGAGGAGCGCTGTCAGGTCGCGTTGGAACGATTGCTGCAGTCTCCGCTGCTTGGTTCCCCGGAAAAATTACGTGAGGCGGATGCGGTTTTTGTGGCATTGACCGGAGATGAATCTCTGGCGATCGGCGAAACCCGCAGCATTTTGGAGGATGTCGGACGGCTTTTCGGGGCGCAGGCTCATTTGATCGTCAGTGCTTCCGTATCGGAAACCATGCCGGAGGGCGAAGTGCTTTTGACGGTTCTGGCGGTGAATTTTTCGGCGGAGACTGTGGAAACTGCGGTCGGACGCACGGCGGTGCCGGAAGTGCGGGCGGAGCAGTTGACATTCACCAATCTGAATACGGTTTCCAAAGGAATCATGGAAAAGACGACGCCGGTGATTATCGATGGCGTGGATCTTGATACTCCGACATGGCAGCGGAGAAATCTTCTGTTGGAATAAAAAAGCCCCTCGACCTAGCTTTTCGGTTAGAAACGGTGGCTTCTGGGGCGCGACTCTTCGAGTCGCTTTGGCTCAAAACAGTCATCCCATTCCTATTTCAATCCCCTCCCGGAATCGATCGACGGGAGTTTTGTCCGGCTTTTTTCCATGCTTTTTCTTCAAAACAATGCCGGGGGAAGTTGAAAAAAAAACGGTTTGGTGCTATCTTTATAGATTGAAAAATATGTTTTGCCTTTTGTGCGACCGCGGTTTGTCGCGGAAGTGCACCGGATTGGAAAAACTTTACTCATCAAGAAAACCATAGAGGAGAACAAAGACTATGTCCAGGAAAGTGATTATCGCAGGAAATTGGAAGATGAACAAAACCGCGGCGGAGGCGAAGTCCTTGGTCGAGGCGCTCAAGCCTTTGGTCGCGGATGTTTGCCCGAACAAGGCGGATATTGTCGTTTGCCCGACGTTCACTTCGCTGGCGGCGGTGGCCGATGCGGTCAAGGGAAGCAATATTAAGCTCGGATGCCAGAATATCCATTGGGCTGCTTCCGGTGCGTTTACCGGTGAAATTTCCGCCGCGATGCTCAAGGAGATCGGGGTTGAGTATGTGATTATCGGACACAGTGAGCGTCGCCAGTATTTTGGGGAGACCGACGAGAGTGTCAATAAGCGCCTCAAGACGGCGCTGGCGGAAGGCTTTAAGCCGATTGTTTGCATCGGAGAGATGCTTGCCGACCGGGAAGGCGGAAAAACCGAACAGGTTCTGGAACAGCAGCTGGCTGGCGGACTGGCCGGAGTGACCAAGGCGGACGCCGCGAAAATCGTGCTGGCTTACGAGCCTGTCTGGGCGATTGGCACGGGAAAAACCGCGACCCCCGCGATGGCGCAGGAGACGCATGCTTTCATTCGTTCGTTTCTCAACCGGACCTTCGGCACGGAAGTCGGCGAGACGATTCGTATTCAGTACGGCGGCAGCATGAAGGCCGAGAATGCGGCGGAGCTGGTCGCGGAGAAGGACATCGATGGCGGACTGATCGGCGGTGCGGCGTTGAAGGCGGACAGCTTTGCCGCATTGGTGAAGAATGCGATCGGGAATGCCCTTTAATTTCTGTTTTTTTCGAAAAAATCAGAAAAAACCGGTGCAACAAGGAGCATATTCTTGTTGGGCCGGTGAAAAATGTGGCATTTTGTTTCGGAAAGCATAGAAAGTTGCCTTGACTTTTTTATGTTGTCGGACTAATATTACTGCTGTTCTTTAGTTGGAGAGAGGTGTTCTATGACGGCATGGACGGTGATGTTGTATGGGCTGGTGATTGTACTGGCTCTGTTTTTGATTGGACTGATCCTGATTCAACCGTCGAAGTCCGGCGGTCTGGGCGGGACATTCGGCGGCGTGGGCGAATCCGTATTCGGCGCCGAGGCAGGCAGTCGTCTGACGAAGCTTACTGTTTATATGACTTCGGCATTTTTTCTGCTTGCATTGCTCTTGGCAGTCATTGTGGGCGGAACTTGGTCGAAGCAATCAAAATCGCGCTTGGAAAAGGAGTTAGCTACTCCGGTCGCAGTGGAGGCAGCGGCCTCCGTGCCGGCGCCGGCTGCGGAGAAGCCTGCGGCAAAGTGAATTTAGAGGAAGCGGGAGGCGAGAGACAGGAATGCAACTGCGCGGATTCGTAATGGCATTGTCGCTGGGGATACTCAGTGCGGGTTCGGTGCTTTTTGCCGCGCCTTTGCCTGTCGCATCCAACCGGCAGCAGGCTGTTTCGGGCAGTCCGATTGAGCGGATGGATTTGAAGTTGCAGTATGTGCTGCCTCCGGTTATTTCCTTTTCCAATGCGACCAGCGTGGTGCGGAACAAAAAAGCCAATTCCTGGTTGCTTCTGGATTTGACGTTTCGCACGAAAATGCCGTCGAAAGGAGCCGGGAAGCTCTTTATGGATCAGGTCGAAATGGAATCCACAGTTTGTTTCCTGACCAGTGAAAATCAACGCAAATCAATTGTGGCTCTGACCGGCAAAAGCAAATATTGGACGGTGGAGATCAATGGGGCCGAACAGCATATGCTTATGGCGGTTCCAGCCCAGTTGTTGAATCGTTACGGAGCTGTCAATCGCGGCGGGCGCGGGACGGTGTTTTTTGCAAAAGTCGTGTTGACGGCAGGAGGAAAGACAATCGGGTCGGTTGTCGCATGTACGGATCGTACGCGGAAGGAACGCGAAACGGAGATGTTTTTCCGACAGGTTGCGTCTGCTCAGAATGGGGTGTTGGATGTTCCCGGCGCGGTTTTGGCGCGGACACAAACGCCGTGGGCGATGCTCAATGATGATACATATGTGCAGGAACGGATCGGTGCGGATTCCGCCTCGGACAAATAAACGGTTGGGAGTTATGGCGAAAGACGAAAAAATCCTGGTGATCGACGTTGGCGGCGATACTCTGAAAATGGCGGAGTTCAATATCAACGGAGCCGGCGTACTGCTGTTGGAGAAGTTTGGGTTTGCCTCTTTGGAGAATCCTGAAGATGCGAACGCCGATCCGATGGTGTTGTTTCGCGAGGCGTTATTGCGCCTGATCCGCGAGAAACATTTTGTGTCAAAGCGGGTACGTCTGACGATCTCCGGTGCAGCTTCTTTTTCCCGTTTGAGTAAATTGCCCCCGCTGGGCGGAGATGGTGGTAAGGTCGAAAAGATCGTCGAGTTTGAGGCGAAACAGACTGTTCCATATCCGATGGACGAAGTCCTGTGGGATTACCAGTTGATTCGCAACAGCGCTTCTAAGACTGACGAGGATGCGCAACAGAGCGGAGCCGATGTCGTTCCCACGGGCGATGACGACAGCGAATTTGAAGCGCTGTTTGTGGCGGTCAAAAAAGAGGTGGTCTCCGCCTATACGGATATTTTGTTGGACGCGGGCAAGGAAGTGGTTTCTGTGGAAATCGCGCCGGTGGCTCTTTTCAACGCCGCACGAGCCACGCAAAGCCGCGGGAGCGGTTGTGATATTCTGCTGAATATCGGAGGAAAATCCACCAGTTTGATTATCACCGAGCGCAACCGGATTTTTGTCCGGACGATTCCGATTGCCGGCGACTCCATCACCCAGCAGATTGCCAAGGAGTTTGCCATCGGTTTGAGCGAGGCGGATGAAATGAAGCGGCGTCATGGTTTTGTCGCGCTGGGCGGCGCATACGAGGAGCCGGATTCCGAGGTGGCCGCGACCATCTCCAAGGTTGCGCGTAATGTGATGACCCGCTTGCATGGCGAGGTTTCTCGGTCGATCAATGTATGGCGATCCATGCACGGGGGCGGGAAACCGCAGCGGGTATTTATTTCCGGCGGCGGTTCGCTGATGATTTATGTGTCGGAGTTCTTCAATGAGAAGCTGCACTTGCCAGTAGACTACTTGAATGTATTCTCCGCAATTTCGATTTCTCCTTCGGTGGAGCGCGAGGAACTTCTGGCGGTTGCGCCGATGTTCCCTGAGCTGATCGGGATGGCGCTGCATGAGGTTGCCCCGTGTCCGGTTGATATTGAGTTGATCCCGGAGACGATCCGACTGCAGAAAGTCATTCAGAAGAAGGTTCCATTCTTTTACGCCAGTATGGGAACGGTTCTGGTTTGTCTTTGCTTTTTCTTTTTCGGTGTGAATCGCCGTTTGGCATTCGACCGGAACCGGGTTGGAATGACTAAGAATATTGTATCCGAAACGCAGGCGCTTTCCTCTCGGGTTAAAGATGCTTATCGCGCAGTGACCAATGCGCAGAATGGTTATGCTTATTATCACAACATTCTCAATTCGCGCGGACGCTGGGTGCACCTGATGGAAGATTTGCAGCAGCGGTTGCCGGATACGACGTTTCTGGTGTCTTTGAGCTACGAAGACCCGGTGGGGATGATTGTTCAGCCCCGTCGCAAGTCGACCCTAGATGCTCAGGCGGGAGAAGGCGATATGTCCAGAGGTGGCGGAGAAGGGCAGATGGGCGCTGGTCCAATGGGCGGTGGCCCGATGGGGGATGGCCCGATGGGCGGCGGACCCATGGGTGCTGGTCCAATGGGCGGTGGCCCGATGGGGGATGGGATGGCCGGTCCGGTAGCGGAGGCCAGCAAACCTGCGGCGGTGATTGAAGTGAAGGAACTGATTCTGATGGGATATTCTCTGAATTTAGAGCCGGGGATGTTTCATGAGAAGCTCAATCGGAATCTGGAGAGTTCCCCGTACTTTCAGAAGTTGGAGAATACGGATATCGGGACGTATCGGAATGCGTCGGGAGAGAACAATCTGACGACATTCGAGATTAAACTGAAACTGAAAAATCCATTGAAGCTGGCGGTCGGGGCATGAAACGCTTTATTAAGAACAATTTGATCCTTATTTTGATGATGGGGATTTCGCTGGTTCTGGCGATTTTTCTCTTGATTCTGGCTGCGCTGCAGCACAGTGAGATGAAAGATTATATTCAGCAGACCGAGCAGATGCGCGGGGAGATTCAGTCGTTGATCAACGAGAAGCCTGCCGCGGTGGAAGGCAACATGCAGTTGCTTCAGAAGGATCAGCAGTTGTATGAGGCAAAGACTCGGGAGTTGTCTTCGTATTTTGTTTCTCCATACCGGCGTGCGTTGGAGAGTTTTGCCACGGCTCTGGGCGAAAAGGACTGTGATGCTTTTGTGAAGAAATTTCAGGATTTTTGGAGCAAGAACAAGAACAATCCGGCGGGAAAAAGTTTTATCCTTGACGATTTCAAAAATAAGAATCAGTATACGGGAAAGTGGAAAAACGCGTTGCAGTCTTTTCTGCACTTTGCACAACCGAATGCAGTGGAGCCATTGGGAACGCAGTCGGACGCGTTTTTGCTGGCGCAAATGGGGGTTCCCCGGGATATGGACGGGGATGGAAATCAGGCTCTGGCGCGGATCCGCAGTGTGCAGAATGAACTGGACCGGATCTACCGGCAGAACAAAGTGATTTTGAACAATGCCGCGGAGGGGTTCGGGTTCAGTCGCTCGACGCCGCCGGCATTTGCCGAGATCGTTCCCACGCTGAAGGCGCTGGAGGTTGCGGGGGATCTTGGGCGTCGGGTTGCATCTGCGAAGGTGGACGCGTTGGAAACATTTCAGCTGTTGTCGCTGACGCCCCGGAATATTGGACAATTCCAAAGTTACTGCTTTGCCGTCGGTGTGCGGGGAGACATTGCCGGAATCCGCTCCTTAGTTAAGATTTTAAACGAAGCATTTCGTCAGAATCGGATCTATATTGTTCAGTCCGTTGTCTTTTTGCGCAACAGCAATCAGGCTGCTGCAATTTTCACTGGCGCGGGGGAGACGGCGGAGAAGAGTCGCGTAGCGGCGATGCCCTCTCCGAGCGAGGCTGTGCGCATGGACGATCCAAATTCTTCCCGGGATCAGGCAAAGATTGCGGCTGCCGCGCGAGCCAAGGCTGAAGCGGAGCGGGAGGCGCAGATGGAGGCGGAGCGGAAGAAAGCGGAAGCTGCGCTCCCTTACAACAAACGCTCTTCCTATGGTGTGCCGCTGATCGGAGCGGACAATAAGATTCGGGCAAAATTCCTGATTGAATACATTATGCCAACGACAAATGATATTGCCAAATAAGGCGGGCAACAGAGGGGTTATATCGTGGATTTCCTGAAACGACATTTCGAAAAACTGATTCTGCTTTTGTTGCTGGTGCTGTTTGCATTATTGCTTTTGTATTTGGTCAATATCATTCAGTCGACCGGCGAAGTCAAGGATTCGGATTTGCGCATTCCCACCCGGGAAGCGGACTACCAGACGATTGCGGAGACCAACCCGAAGTTTGATTTCAAAGCATTGTTCGCCGACGGCTCTGATTGGGCGGCGGCGACCCCTCGCAATCAGGCGAACGCTGGATTTTTCAGCGATTTGGTTACCGTTTTCAAGATTGTGCGCTGTCCTCATTGCGGGAAATTGATCCCCGATTTTTTCCTCAACAAACTTCCCTGCCCGCTTTGCAAGAAGGAGCTGCTGAAACCGCAGAAGCCGGAAAAGAGTGCGGAGACTGTTCTTCAGGGATTTGACAGCGACAAGGACGGGATTCCCGATGCGGTCGAGGAGCGTTACGGCTTGAAGATCGACGATGCTGCGGATGGAATTTATGATTTGGACAAGGATGGCTTCAGCAATGTGTATGAACATCTGTCCGGAACGGATATGAGCAAACCGATGAGCCATCCGCCTTATTATGAGCTTTTGGTTCTGGAAAAATTGCAGCGGGATGAGTTGGATATTATGCTGCGCGGTGTGGTGGCGAACGCAGGAAATCAGAAATTCTGGTATGGCAATTTCTATAGCCCGAGCCGGCGCAAGGATAATTCCTATTATATCGGGGATACGCTCAAGGTCGGCAGTCGGGAATATGTGTTGCGGAAGATCGAGCCTCGCAAAAAAGCACGCGCGATCGGAGAGGCCTCCAGTGTGAACGACGATACCTCGGTGGTGGTGCTCGAAGATCGGAGCAACGGAGACTTGATTAAGCTGACGGTCAATGAAAAGGTTTTCGCTCCCCGCTCGAAGGCTGTGCTGATGGATTTGCGGGACGGGAACAAAACTTACTTGGTGGACGTTGGCGCCGAAGTCAAACTGGGGGCAGCGATATCCGGGTATGAGACTTATCGGATTACCGCGATTGATCCGGTGAAGATGGTGGTGTCAGGCGTGGTGATCGACGGCGCGGTTAAACCGGAGAAGCGCAAGTTCCAAGTGGGGCAAGCTCCGATTGTTCCAGAAAAGTATCGAGTGGTTGTGGCGCCGCCTCCTTCCGCGGAGGAAGGCATGCCGGGGGGGGCGAACGATGGGCTTCCCGGGATGCCTCCGATGCCGGGGCGTACTTCCCGGATACCGGTTCGGTGATTGGTTTATGAACAATTATTCCTTCAAACATAACGTTGGTGGTGTCAAGATGAGCATGACGAAAATTTCCTCGGCAGCGATTTCGCCGGCATTGTTGCTGTTGCTGGCCGTTTTCCCGCTGGCGGGCGCGGTCGATGCCCCGTCCGGGCGGAAAACAGTTTCATCGGAGGACTCTGCGTTAAGCGAACGGGAGACCCAGAATCGCGAGAGAACGCACGGGGAAG